>NZ_JAMYSQ010000030.1:0-78976 GCF_040321995.1 Mesorhizobium sp. M0207 | reverse complement strand
CGGATAAGGTGTTCCACGGACGGCTCCCTTGTTTGAGATCTCAACGAACTCATTCTGGCACATCCGATGCCGTCGGGCGCCGTCCACCCCATCATGCCGTGACGTCAGAGCGTTGCTGCGGTGCAGGATTCTGCTCCGCTGCATTCTTCGGCAGATGTTACGGCATGGATCCCAGGGTCTCCGCGACGCCGCTTCGCGGCTGCTACGCCCTGGGATGACGAAGGCGAGGGGCCTGTGCGCCAGGGGCCAGGACACGATCGCGGTTGGCGTGCACCCAACGTCACGCGCTGCGCCGCTCGGCCGGAAGCGTCTCCAGCAGCTGTTCGAGCTTGGCGATCGAGTTCTGCTCGGCGAGCGGCGTGTAGACGATCAGCTTCATGTCCGAGCCGTCGTCGATCGACAGGCTCATATGCTCGAACGCCATGGCGCCCGCTATCGGGTGCCGGACATGCTTCACACCCGACAGGTTGCGGGCCACATCGCGCAGCGGCCACCATGCCCGAAACTCCGGGCTCGAGCGCGTCATCAGCGCGATCAGCCGCTCGAAATCCGGATCGCCGACATATCTGGCGCTTTCCGCCCGGAACGACGCCAGCACGGCACGCGCCAGTTCCTCCCAGTCAACGAGCAGGCGCCGATGCTGCGGGCTGGTGAAAACCATATGGACGATGTTGCGGGCATCGCCCTCCAGCAGACCATAGTCGCCGAATACGGCTGCCGCGGCAGAATTCCAGGCCAGCACGTCCCAGCGCCGCCCAAGGACATAGGCCGGCTGCAGGACCAGGCTCTGCAGCATGTGCAGCAACGGGCCATCGACCTTTTCCGGCGCATCGAGACGATGCTCCGGCTGCGGCCGGCCGGCAAGGATGAACAGATGCCGTTGCTCGGCCGTGTCCAGGCGCAACGCCTGGCTGAGCGCCGTCAGCACCTCCACCGATGGCCTGACGTCGCGCCCCTGCTCCAGCCAGGTGTACCAGGTCGTGCCAACGCCGGCGATCATCGCCACCTCCTCGCGGCGCAGCCCGGGTGTGCGCCGGCGCAGGCCGGTCGAGATGCCCGTGGCCGATGGCGTCAGCCTTTCGCGCCGCGAACGCAGAAAGGCGCCAAGCTCGCGGCGACGGCTGCCTTCGGCGGAGTGCGTGGTGGAATCCATCGGCGCTATTATAGCAGTACCGATACCAGGATAAAGTTTGAACTGTTTGGCGTGCGTCTGGTGCCCCATCTTTCTGCTCAGAGCGATGACATGGAGGCTCTGAACATGGAACTGAAAGACAAGACGATCCTCATTACCGGCTCGACCGACGGCGTCGGCCGCGTTGTCGCGCAACGGCTCGGCGCCGGCGGCGCCCGCATCCTGGTGCATGGCCGCGACGCGACAAGGGGCAAGGCGATCGTGGCCGAAATCGAAGCCGCCGGCGGCAAGGCCGAGCTGCTTGTCGCCGATCTCTCCTCCCTGGCCGAGGTCCGCCGCCTCGCCGAAGCCGTCCGCGCCAGGACCAAGCGGCTCGATATCCTCATCAACAATGCCGGCGTCGGCACCGCCGGCCCCAACGCGAAACGGCAGGTCAGCGCCGACGGCTACGAGCTGCGCTTTGCAGTCAATTATCTCGCCGGTTTCCTGCTCACCATGGAGCTGCTGCCGCTGCTCAAGTCCAGCGCGCCGTCGCGCATCGTCAACGTCGCCTCGGCCGGCCAGCAGGCGATCGACTTCGACGACGTCATGCTGACCCGCTCCTATGACGGCGTCCGTGCCTACTGCCAGAGCAAGCTGGCGCAGATCATGTTTACCATCGATCTGGCGGAGCAGCTGAACGGCGCCGGTGTCACGGTCAACAGCCTGCATCCGGCAAGCTACATGAACACCACGATGGTGCGGCAGGCGGGCATCACGCCGTGGAGCTCGGTCGAAACCGGCGCCGAAGCCATCATCAACCTCGCCACATCGCCGGCACTCGAAGGGCGAAGCGGCCTCTATTTCGACGGCCAGAGGGAATCCCGTGCCGATGCACAAGCCTATGACGCGAAGGCGAGGCAGCAGGTGCGTGAATTGAGTCTCGGCCTTGTCGGGCTCGCACCCGCGTCCGCAACATCGAAGAAAGAAAATTCATGATCGAGAAAACGCAGCACGCCGTGGTCGTCGGCGGCTCCTCCGGCATCGGCCTCGCCACCGCGAAAAAGCTGCTCGGCCCGGGGATGAAGGTGACGATCACCGGGCGCAGCAGGGAAAGGCTCGACAATGCATCGCAAAGCCTTGGCGGCGCGGTCGAAAAAGCTGCCTTCGACGCCGCGAAGCCGGACGAGGTTCGCCGGTTCTTCAACGAACTCGGCCCTTTCGATCACCTGGTGCTGGCCGCCAGCGGCGGCAAGGGGCTCGGCCCGTTCGAAACGCTTGACCTGACCGACATCGGCGGCGGCGTCGACGAGAAGGTCCGGCCACAGCTCTCCTGCCTGCAGGCCGCCTTGCCGACGCTGAACAAGAGCGGCTCGGTGACTTTCATCTCGGCGGTGTCGGCGCAATTGTCGGCGCCGGGTGTCGCCGGCATCGCCGCCGTCAACGGCATGCTGCTGACCGTGGTGCCGATCCTGGCAATGGAGCTGAAGCCGCTACGCGTCAATGTCGTGGCGCCGGGCGTCATCGACACGCCGTGGTGGGATTTCCTGCCCGATGAACAGCGCCATGCGGTGTTTGCCGATTATGCCGGCAAGACACCGGTCGGCCGCATTGGCCGCGCCGAGGACGTCGCTGAGGCGATCGCGTTCCTCCTTTCCAACGGCTTCATGACCGGCCAAGTACTGACCTGCGACGGCGGTCTGCGCTTTGCGGCGTGAGCGCATTACCGAGGCTTCCAAGGAACCAGCTTTAGGCGCAGTCGTTGCCGTTAAACGTCAACCGGTAAGGTTAGTGGAGCGTTAACCAATTTATGTAAGCGTATTCAATACCTTACAGAGCCAATAGAGTTGGGTCCGGTATGCGTTTCCGCGATAATGTGATTGAGTTTTCTTGCCACAAAGTGTCAGCCGATGGCCCCAAAGACCTGGCTGCAGAAGCGGAAGCCTTGGATGTCTGGCACGGGCCAAACCTCTACTCATCCTTTCTAAGAAAGAATGGCATCAGACCCAACCAGCAACAGGCCGCAACAATCGGCCTATTGATGGGCACAACGGTCCTTGCGTCCGACGGCTCTCGACAGCCCCGTTCATACAACCGCCGGTCGAAAAAGTAGCCCCGTCTGGCTGCACCTCCCTGTATGCTGTTCATGAAATGTTTTTAGTGGTTGACGCGGCGAATTGTCGCGCTCAGCCTATATGCTCATATTGATTCGCGACAATGAGGACGTCAAATGGCTCGTCGGCAAGCGCTGGCAAAGGTACGCAACTTACTCATCGCTAAAGCTAGTGAACTGGGAAATCCCGGAGCTTCCTCGGACACAGTAGTTGCTGCGGTGCTCAAGGAGCACCCCGAGGCCGTGCTTGAGGCAAGAGATGATCTTGTGAGGATGGCTCTCGCAAGAGAGCTCTCGCGTGCGCGTGAGAGAGGCCCGACAAGTGTGGGAGTGACCCAACTTACATTGTGGGGCAATTTCAACGTCTCGCCTCAGATTCGGGTCTCAAATGAACATGGAGAACTTGTCTACAAGAACCTCGATATCTGCACATTCGAGGAAGTGGAGGAGTATGCAACTTCATTGCCGACTCCTAGAAATCGGTCCAACAGAAGGGCCAACCTGCTGCAAATGGTTGAGACGCTAAAGCCATTTCGCACCAGTGAGAAAGACTTCATCGGCACCAGCTGGGCCACGTCAATCGCTGGTTCGGCGAAAGGTGTGGCATAGTATTGCCGAACCGCTCTTTGAACCTTACGATGCCTCAAAGCGACTGCGCGATCAGCGCCAGAAATCCTCCGGCCAGCGCGACGTTGCCGACAAAGCCGTTGATGCGGGACGCGCGCTCCGGGCCCTGATGATCCCAGAAGTTATGGAACATCGGCGTGGCGACGATCAGGAACAGGATCAGGCATGCCGCCGCCGGAGCGGTCCAGATGCCCGCGATCACCAGTGCTCCCGCAATGATTTGCAGGACGATCCCCAGCCACAGCACCAGCCGTGCCTGCGGCACGCCGCGCGTCGTCATCAATTGGCTCACCAACGCCGCGTTCTGAATGTTGCGCAGGCCGGCAAAGACAAAGGCGCCGCCAAGCAGCAGGCGGGCGGCGAATAGAATCTCACTATCAAAGTTTGAAAACATGCTGTCGGGTCCTCGGGCAGAAAAGAGGCGCGCGGCGGAAGGCCGCGCGCCTGGTCCATGCTCAGGCGGCCAAGACTGCTGGCATCGGATGGATTGCATGAAACGGAACGCAAAGCCGGTTCCAGGTGTTGATCATGCCGAGCGCAACCGAGAGCTTGACCAGCTCCTCTTCCGAGAAATATTCGAGCGTCCTTGCATAGAGTTCGTCCGACACACCGTTGTCGGCAATCCTGGTCAGCGCGTCGGTCCAGGCCAAGGCCGCGCGTTCGCGCTCTGAAAACAGCGGCGATTCCTTCCAGGCGGAGACGAGATAGAGCCGCTGCTCGCTTTCGCCGTCGCGGCGCGCTTCGCGGCTATGCATCTCGACGCAATACGAGCAGCCGTTGATCTGCGACGCCCTGAGCTTGATCAGATGCAACAGGCTTTTTTCGAGCCCGCATTCGTCGACTGCCTTGTTGAGCGCCGACACCGCCTTCATGATCTCCGGCGCCGCGCCGAAAAATTGCAGCCTCTGTTTCATCGTCTGTAGCCTTTCATGCTTGCTTGGTTGAACCTGATTTCTGCGGCCGCCGATGGCGCTCGACGAAGGCGCAGTTCGCGGCGACCGAACGGGGATCGGCATCGGCGGTGTATTCTGCAACGATGTCGGACAGCCGGGCGTCGGCGAGCGCGGCGCGATAGGCACGCTCGGCCTTCAGCATGGCTACGTTGATGCCGCAGGGTTTGACATAGACCGAGGCATTGAGCTTCGCTGGGCCGCGCTGGCGGATTTCGGCGCAGCGGAACGCCGGTTCACGCCCCTCGACGGCCAGCACGATATCGAGCAGCGTTATGCGTTCCGCCGGCCGCGCCAGCCGGTAGCCGCCGGACGGCCCCGGCACTGATTCCAGAATGCCGGACGCAGTCAGCGCGTTGAGATGCTTAAGCAGATAGCTCGGCGACAGCCCGAACGCTTCGGCCATGGCAGCACCTGGCAAGGTCGCGGCGCCATCAACGCCGGCGAGCATCGCGGCGCAGTGGATGGCCGCTTCGACGCCTTCGCCCAGCTTCATTTCGCTCTCCTGTTCATGGATATAGATTATCTTGGATATCTTTTATCCGCAATTGGAAAGTCAAAAAGCGGCGCCCATGGACGCCGCTTTTTTCGCAATGCTATTCCGCCGCCACCTTGGCCATCGGATTGTTGGGATGCGTCGTCCAGTTGGCATAGATCGGCGACACTGGCCTACCAGTGCGCTCATCGATCGCGCCAACCGCCAGTGGCTCCATGGTGATGCAGTTCTCGACCGGGCAGACATTGACGCAGAGATTGCAGCCGACGCATTCGGCCTCGATCACCTCGAAATGCCTGACGCCGTCGACGATTGCGGTGATCGCCTGGTGCGAGGTGTCCTCGCAGGCGATGTGGCAGCGGCCGCATTTGATGCAGGCCTCCTGGTCGATATGCGCCTTTGCGATGTAGTTGAGGTTGAGATACTGCCAGTCGGTGACGTTGGGAGTGGCGCGGCCAATGATGTCGTCGAGCGAGGCATGGCCCTTCTCGTCCATCCAGTTTTCCAGGCCGGCGATCATCTCCTGCACGATCTTGAAGCCATAGGTCATCGCCGCCGTGCACACCTGCACATTGCCGGCGCCAAGCGCCATGAACTCGGCGGCGTCGCGCCAGGTGGTGATGCCGCCGATACCGGAGATCGGCAGGCCCTTCGTTTCCGGGTCGCGCGCGATCTCGGCCACCATGTTCATGGCGATCGGCTTCACCGCCGGACCGCAATAGCCGCCATGCGAACCTTTGCCGTCGATCGTCGGCTCCGGTGCGAAATTGTCGAGATTGACGCCGGTGATCGAATTGATGGTGTTGATCAGCGACACCGCGTCGGTGCCGCCGGCAAGGGCAGCGCGTGCCGGCTTGCGTATGTCGGTGATGTTGGGCGTCAGCTTGGTGATGACAGGCATGCGGGTGTTGGCCTTGCACCAGCGCACCACCATTTCGATGTATTCCGGCACCTGGCCGACCGCCGCACCCATGCCGCGTTCCGACATGCCATGCGGGCAGCCGAAATTGAGTTCGATGCCGTCAGCGCCGGTCTCCTCGACTACCGGCAGGATCGCCTTCCAGGCATGCTCCTCGCAAGGCACCATCAGCGAGACGACGATCGCCCGGTCGGGCCAGTCCATCTTGACCTGCTTGATCTCGCGCAGATTGACCTGCAGGTCGCGGTCGGTGATCAGCTCGATGTTGTTGAGGCCGAGCAGACGACGGTCGGCGCCCCAGATCGCGCCATAGCGCGGACCGTTGACGTTGACCACCGGCGGGCCCTCTTCGCCGAGCGTCTTCCATACCACGCCGCCCCAGCCCGCCTTGAAGGCGCGAATGACATTATAGGCCTTGTCGGTCGGCGGCGCCGAAGCCAGCCAGAACGGGTTCGGCGACTTGATGCCGACGAAATTGTTGCGGATGTCTGCCATGCTCATGCCCTCCCGTTCGAGGTCAGTGCCCGATGAATGCTCTCCGCCGCATCGCGGCCTTGCGCGACGGCTGAAACAGTCAGGTCGTCGCCGCCGAAAATGCAGTCGCCGCCAGCCCAGACATTGGCCAGCGAGGTGCGCCCTTCCGCATCGACCTTGATGCGGCCGGCTTCCAGCGCGACCTCCGCACCGCTGCCGTTGAGCGCAGCCGGGACAAAGCTCTGGCCGATCGCCTTGAACACCTGATCGGCGACGAGCGTCAGCCGCTCGCCGGTGCCGACGAGCCTGTCGCTGTCCATCGCGGTGTATTCGAGCTCGATCGCCGACACCTTGCCGGCATCGGCAATGACCCGCTTCGGCTGCAACCAGTGCCGGATGATGACGCCGTTGGCGGCAGCCAGATCCTGCTCGAATTCGGAGGCATTCATGTGCTCCGGGCCGCGCCGATAGCAGATCGTCACCTCTTCGGCTCCGAGCAGCTTCGATTGCACCGCCGCGTCGATCGCCGTCATGCCGCCGCCGATGACGACAACACGCCGGCCGACCGGCAGGCTGGCCAGATCACTGGCCTGACGAAGCTCGGCAATGAACTCGACGGCATTGGTGACGCCTTGCGCCTCCTCGCCATCCGCTCGCAAGGCATTGACGCCGGCAAGCCCCATGCCGAGGAACACCGCATCGTAATTCCTGGTCAGGTCCGACAGCTGGTAATCTCGGCCGAGCGCCTTGCCGTTCTGGATGTCGATGCCGCCGATCGACGTGACATAGTCGACTTCGGCCTGGGCAAAATTGTCGACGCTTTTATAGGCGGCGATACCGTACTCATTGAGGCCGCCAGGCTTCGGCCGGGCTTCCAGGATGGTCACGTCGTGGCCGTGGCGGGCAAGCCGATGCGCGGCCGCAAGCCCGGCCGGTCCGGCGCCGACCACGGCGACCGTCTTGCCGGTCGGTTCGGAGCGCTTGTAGAACTGCTTGTTTTCGGCCATAGCGACATCGGTGGCGTAGCGCTGGAGGCGACCAATCTGCACTGGCTTGCCTTCGGCCACCTCCCGCACGCAGACTTCTTCGCATAGCGTCTCGGTCGGGCAGACGCGGGCGCACATGCCGCCCAAAATGTTCTGGTCAAAAATAGTCTTGGCTGAGCCGATCGGATTGCCCGTCGAAATCTGGCGGATGAACAGCGGGATGTCGATCGAGGTCGGACACGCATTCATGCAAGGCGCGTCATAGCAGAAATAGCAGCGGTCGGACTCGACCAGCGCCTCGTGATGATCGAGTGGCGGGTGCAGGTCGGCGAAATTGTCGGCATATTGGTCCGGCGAGAGCCGCCCGCCGGCAATGCCTTGCTTGAACTGGCCTTCTGGCATCGTCAGTTCCCCATGTTCTTGTTTTGGGGAAGGCTAGCACGTTTTGTTTTTTTATCAATTGGTCAATTTTCGGCGCAAACCGCTGAAAAGCCACGAATAAACATGACAAGTGTACTCATGTTACCAAAGCCGCCGACAGGGAAGCTTGGCCATAGCGGCACTGCCGTTGCTGGACTGAGTGGTCAGCCTGGTAAGCTTAGCGTTGGTTTTGATCACCGAAGGCAAAGGGCCCTGAAGTCTTCGTCCGTCAGCTGCGTCCAGCTGCCATCGGGGCCGGGATCGGCCTCCTCCCGATGGCACAGCGCGACAAGTTCGGAAGTGAGCGACATCCGGCGCATGGATCAACAACCCCTCGTTGACTGCGAGCAAAGTCGAAAACCGCAGGGCGCGCAACCCGGTAACATTTCCAATTTGCCGTCATCTTTTTTGGTTGGCTGTCGGATTTTCGTCGTGAAGATCGTCCTAGAATGGATCGCGCATGATCGATGTACAAACCGCAAGGAGCACGACAATGCCACAGTCCCCCATGCCCTTCTTCTGGTACGAGCTGATGACCACCGATCTCGACGCCGCCGAGGCGTTTTACACCTCCGTGGTGGGCTGGAGGGGGCAGCCTTTCGAAGGGGCCCAGGGCATGCCGCGCTATATCGTCATGAATGTCGGCGAGCGCGGCGTCGGCGGGATGATGACGCTGCCCGATGACGCGCGCAAGATGGGCATGCCGCCGGCCTGGGTCGGTTATATCCTCACCAGGGACATCGATGCCGCAACGGCCTCCCTCAAGAAGGCTGGTGGCGCGGTTCACCGCGAGCCCGACGACATTCCTGGCGTCGGCCGCTTCGCCGTCGTTGCAGACCCGCAAGGCGCGATGTTCAACTTCCTGCAGCCCAGCGGCCCCGACCAGCCGCCGCTACCGTTGGCGACCCCCGGCAACATCGGCTGGCATGAGCTCTACACGTCAGACTGGAAGGCGGCGTTCGATTTCTATTCCAGCCAGTTCGGCTGGGAGAAGGGCGACGCCATGGATATGGGTCCGATGGGCGTCTACCAGCTTTTCGCCTTCGGCGGCGAGCCCGTTGGCGGCATGATGAACAAGCCCGAGCAGATCCCGGCGCCGGTCTGGCAGTTCTATTTCAACGTGCCCGGCATCGACGCGGCAGCCAAGCGCGTCACCGACAATGGCGGCAAGATCCTGATGGGTCCGATGGAGGTCCCCGGCGGCAGCTGGATCGTACAGTGCACGGATCCGCAAGGCGCCCATTTCGCGCTAATGGCACCGACGCGGTAACGGGCCGCGCCAATTGGGGGCCGCCATCGTGCGGCCCCAAGGCTGCAGCACGCCTCACGACTCACTCACCGACAGTTGAATGAAGGCCGGACTATGTGAATGGTCCGGCCTTTGGCGATGACCTATGGCCGGGCTAGGTGAAAATGGAGTCGTAGATGAAGCTTTTCGAAGGCCTCGCCGGATATCAACCGTTCGCCCTTGCCGCCTTGCGCATCATGACGGCGCTGCAGTTCATTGAGCACGGCACCCAGAAACTGTTCAATTTCCCCGTCGGCGACCATGCCGGCGCCCTGAGCGCGCTATCGCTGACCGCGGCCATCCTGGAATTCGGAGGCGGCATCCTGCTGGTATTGGGGCTTTTCACCAGGCCGGTGGCATTCCTTCTCAGCGGCGAGATGGCGATCGCCTATTTCATGGCGCACATGCCGCAGAGCTTCTTCCCGGTCAACAATGGCGGCGATGCCGCGATCTCCTTCTGCTTCATCTTCTTCTATCTGGTATTCGCCGGCCCCGGCGCCCTGGCACTGGACAACCGCAAAACATCGTAGCCGGGCGGATCAGCGCGCGCTCAGGCCGACTTGCGCGCAATCAGGCCCGCGAAGGCGATGAACCCGAAGAACTCTCCGGCTTCGACACGCCGGCGCGCCTCGTGCTTCAGCCCGTCGCCAAGCGCCTTGTCGAGTCGCTTCCAGCCGGCCAGAATATCGGCGCCGCGATCGACCAGAGTCAGCATGTAGTCGGGCGCGGCAATTTGGGCGTAGCCGTAGCTGTCGAATTTTTCGACGACAAAGCCCGCCGATTTCGCCAGCAGCGGCAGCCGGCGCGTCAGCCAGCGGTCATTCACCAGCGCCGCCATTGCGGCATCCACGCAATCCTGCAGCGGATCATGATCGCCGATGGCGACCGTCGTCGTCGCGTAATCGCCGTCGAAGATCGCCAGGCAGCCGCCTGGGCGAAGCACGCGCAACGATTCCGTCAGGGCCTTTTCGGGACCGGGCACATGGGTCAGGCAGGTATGGAAGATGACCACATCGAACGAGTTGTCCTCGTGCGGCAGCGACCTGGCATCCCCTTCGACGAAGTTCAGGTTGGGGATATCCGCGGCAAGCTCGCGCGCCTTCGCCAGAAATATCGGCGACGGATCGAGCCCAACAACCTCGTTCACCCCCGGCCAGCGCGCAAGCTCGCGACTGATCGGTCCCGAGCCGCAGCCGCCTTCGAGGACGCGTGCCCTTTCCGGAAAATCGATCGACGAGAAAAACGAGTGGCGAATTGCCTTCTGGCGCGGGTCTGCGGCCCGCAACTCCATCGCGTTGATAAGAACCGCGACAACAGCCGGATCAGCGGTTGTGATCTGCGCATACACGTCGGGCATGGTGGACCTCCGAAGCAATTGCCCAGCCTTCCGCCGCAGCTCGACAATAAAACCAAAGGTCACCGCGCGAAAGAATTTTCACTGTCGCGAAATCGTCCCCCCCTTTCATCGTGCCACCGGCACGGCGACTTCGCTATGCCACTCGGTTCCTCAACCGCGCATCCGCTCGAAATTGGCGTCGAACAGCGGTGTCTGCTGCATGCGTGCGGCGTAACGCTTGCCCAATAGCTCGATCTCGAAACCGTTGGCCTCATCGGCGATCTCTTTCGGCACATAACCCATGGCGACGGATTTTTTTGAATGATGCGCGTAGCCGCCTGACGTGACCCAGCCGCGCACGGCACCGCCATACCAGAGTGGCTCGTCGCCGATGACGTCGGCATCGGCAGCATCGACGACAAAGGCCCGCAACCGCAGTCTGCCGCCTTGCTTGCGCTCCGCCAGCGCTGCCTGCTTGCCGATGAAATCGGCCTCTTTGCCATACGCGACGAAGCGGTCGAGGCCGGCCTCCAGCGGCCCATAGATCGGCCGGTATTCGCGCGCCCATGAGCCGTAATTCTTCTCGAGCCGCAGCGCATTGAGCGCGCGCGAGCCGAACAGGCCGATGCCGAATTCCTCGCCCGCCGCCATCAGCGCCTGATAGGCTGCACGCTGATATTCCGGCGCCACCCAGATTTCGTAGCCGAGGTCGCCGGTGTAGCTGACGCGCCCGACCAGGCACGGCGCCATGCCGATATCCATCCTGCTGATGGCCATGAACGGAAAGGCCGTATTCGACACATCAGATCGTGTGACCTTTTCAAGAAGGTTCCGCGCGCTCGGCCCGGCGATCGACAGGCCGGTGAGTTTTGCTCCCAGCGCCTCGATGCTAACAGAGCCGTCCTTCGGCAGATGCGCTTCGAACCAGCGCATGTGGTACTGCTCGGCGACACCGCTGCCGGCCAGGAACCAATCCTTGCTTGCAGAATTTGGACCGCCGAGATTGGCCAGCGTGAAATCGCCGATCAACCTGCCGTCTTCCTTCAGCATCGGCGCCAGCGTCATGCGGCCGGGCCTTGGCAACTTGCACGCGAGCATACTGTCGAGCCAGGTTGCTGCGCCCTCACCGGTGACTCTGTATTTGGCGAATGACGAGATTTCCGACAGACCAACGCGTTGCCGAACCGTCTCCACTTCTTTAGCGACATGCTCGAAGTCGCTCGAGCGGCGCCAGGAGAATTCATCCTTGACCCCTTCGGGCGCATACCACAGCGGCACTTCCAGCCCATAGGCGACGCCCCATTGCGCGCCCTCGGCCGACAACAGATCATAGACCGGCGTCGTCTTGAGCGGTCGCCCAGCCGGCAACTCCTCGTTCGGGAAGCGGATCGAAAACCGCCGCGAATAATTCTCGCGCACCTTGGCGTTGGTATAGGCCATCGTGGCCCAATCACCGTAGCGTGACACATCCATCGCCCAGATGTCGGCGCCGGGATCGCCCTCGATCATCCAGTTCGACAGCGCCAGGCCGACGCCGCCGCCCTGCGAGAACCCCGCCATGACACCACAGGCCACCCAGAACCCCGGCAGGCTGCGCACCGGCCCGACCAGCGGATTGCCGTCCGGCGCGAAGGTGAAGGGTCCGTTGATGATCTGCTTGATGCCGGTGTTCTGGAACGCCGGGAAATGCCGGAAGCCAACCTCCAGCGACGGTGCGATGCGGTCGATATCGGGCTCCAGCAGTTCGTGGCCGAAATTCCATGGCGTCTGGAATTCGGACCATGGCTTGTTGGCCTTTTCATAAGTGCCCATCAGCATGCCGCCGCGTTCCTGGCGCAGATAGAGCTCGCCGTCGAAGTCGACCGCATGAATGATCTCCGTGCCGGTCTTCTGGTTCCAGGCGGCGACCTCCGGCATGTCCTCGGTGATCAGGTACATGTGCTCCATCGCCAGCATCGGCAGCTCCAGCCCGACCATGCGGCCGACCTCACGCGCCCACAGGCCGCCGGCATTGACGACATGTTCGGCCACAACCTCGCCCTTGTTGGTGATGACGCGCCACAACCCGTCGGCGCGCCGCACAATGTCCTCGACCTTGGTGAAACGCTCGACCTCGGCACCAAGCTTCCTCGCCGCCTTGGCGTAGGCGTGGGTAACGCCGGACGGGTCGAGATGACCGTCCTCCTTGTTGCGCACGGCACCGACGAACTGCTTGGGATCGAGCAACGGCATCAGCTCGGCCGCCTCATCAGGCGATATCTCCTCGAGCTCGATGCCGAGATAGCGGCCCTTGGCGACGACGCCGCGCAGCCAGTCGAGCCGCGCCTCCGTCGCTGCCAGCAAGACGCCGCCAGTCAAATGCACGCCGGTCGCCTGACCGGACAGTTCCTCGATCTCCTTGTAGAGCGAGATTGTGTATTTCTGCAGCTTGGCGACATTGGGATCGCCATTGATCGTGTGCATGCCGCCGGCGGCGTGCCAGGTCGAGCCGGAGGTTAATTCATCGCGCTCCAGAAGCACGATGTCTGTCCAGCCGTGCCGGGCCAGATGGAACAGCACGGAGCACCCGACAACGCCACCGCCGATAACCACGACCTTTGCATGCGATTTCATGGGATTCTCGTCGTTTCAAAGAGTTGGATGGGTTTCATGATTCTGGAGGAGAAGAGAATGAAGCCGAACAAGACGAGCGGCGCTTAAGGCTCGCCCGCCCCGATCGCTTCCTTGCGCTTGGCCACGTACGCCTCAAGCGCCTCGCGCCTGGAGACTTCCATCACCGGCTCGACATAGTCCTCCAGCGCCTTCTTCCAAAGCCTCGTCGCCCGCGCCGTGGCATCGAGCCCGCCAGCCTCCTGCCAGGCCTCGAAATTCTGCCAGTTGGACAGCATCGGCTGGTAGAAGGCCGTGGCGTAGCGCTCCAGCGTGTGCGGCTCGCCGAAGAAGTGGCCGCCGGTCGGAACCGCACCCAGAGCCTCGACGGCAAGCTCGGCCTCGTTGACCTCGATCGGGCGCAAAAACTCCATCATGTGCTGGATCATCTCGACGTCGATGATGAACTTTTCGAACGACGCTGTCAGTCCGCCCTCTTGCCAGCCGGCGGCATGGTAGACGAGGTTGCCATGGCCGAGCACCGCGCCCCACAGCGCCATCAGCGTCTCATAGGCGCCTTGCGCGTCGGCGGCATTGGAAGCCGAGCCCGGCGTTGTGCGATAAGGCAGGTTGTAACACCGCGCCAACTGTCCGGACGCGATATTCGCCTTGGTGTTTTCAGGCGTGCCGAACGCCGGCGCTCCCGATTTCATATCGACATTGGAGGTGAAGGCGCCATACATCACCGGCGCGCCGGGGCGGACGAGCTGCGTCAGCACCACGCCGAACAGCGCCTCGGCATTCTGCTGGGCGAGCGCGCCGGCAAGCGTCACCGGGCTCATCGCTCCCATCAGCGTGAATGGCGTTACCGCCACCGACTGGCCGAACTCGGCCATCGTCATCAGCCCCTCGGCCATCATCTCGTCGAAGCGGCGCGGCGAATTGACCGAAATGATCGTGGTGACGCCGGGATCGTGGCGCATCTTATCAAGCGTCAGTCCGCGCGCGATTGCCATCATTTCGATGCCGTCGAGCGCCCTGCCGCGGCCGATGGCCGAGACGTGAAAGCTTTTGTCGGTCAGTGTCAGATTGGCGAAATAAGTGTCGAGATGACGGGAATTCGCCGGCAATTCTACCGGCGCGCAGACCTGGTTGCCTAGCATGTGGATGCAGTTGAAATGCTGCGCCAGCCGGACGAGATCGGAATAATCGCGCAAATTGCCGGCACGGCGGCCGCGCTCCATGTCGTGCACATTCGGCGGCCCGGCGACGAGCGTGAAGTTGATGGTATTGCCGCCGAGGTGGACGGCATGGGCGGGATTGCGCGGCGTCAGCGTATAACTGGACTGCGTCGTCTTCAGCGCTTCCTCGATCATGCCGCGATCGATGCGGACGTTCATCGTGGCATGATCGACCTTGGCTCCGGCCTTCTCGAACAGCGACAGCGCCCGCGGGCTCATCACCTCGATGCCGAAATTCTCCAGGATATGCATCGACGCCTGGTGGATCGCCTCGATCTGGTCGGCCGAGAGCATCGCCATCGGCGGATAAGGATTTGTCACCCGCCTGAGCGACAGTTGCGGGATGGCGGTCGGTCCCCTGTTGCTGGTTCGCTCGGCGCCGCGCTTGCGTCTTGGTTCGCTCATGCGGCGCATCAAAGCGCCGGGACGAGGATCGGGCTGTCAAGAATCCGCCACCTGCGGGCGTGATTTTAGCCAAGGCGGCATTCCGGGAATTTCACGTCGGTAAAAGCGACAACAAACGTCGGAATGTTTATACCTGCTCAGTGTCGGCCAAAGCGGCCGATGAGCCGTTAAGAAAGACAGCAAGATTCCTTTTATGTTTTCGGCCTAATGCTCTTCCGATGCGTAGGTCGAGTTTTAGTAAAATTATAGCGATTGCCGCGCCGCTGGCGCTTTCGGCCTGCGCGACGCCACCGAACCATATCAACGATGTGTGCGCCGTTTTCGACCAGAATGACGGCTGGTTCGACAATTGGCAGGCGGCGGCACAACGGACCGAGCAGAAATACGGTGTGCCGGTTCCCGTGCTGATGGCGACGGTGCGCAAGGAATCCGGCTTCAAGAGCAACGCAAGGCCGCCGCGCACCAAGCTGCTGGGCTTCATTCCCTGGAAACATATCTCCAGCGCCACCGGCTTCTCGCAGGCGCTCGACGGCACCTGGGCGCAATACCAGAACGAGACCGGCAGCTGGGCGGCGCGCCGCACCAGGTTTGCCGATGCCGTCGATTTCGTCGGCTGGTATCATTCCAAGACCGCCGAGACCCTCGGCGTCGCCCGCAACGACACCTACAATCTGTATCTCGCCTACTATCTCGGCTGGAATGCCTATAAGCGCGGCAATCGCGGCGACGCCGACGTGCAGCGCTATGCGCATGCCACCGAACAGATGGCGCAGGACTACGCCGCGCAGCTACGGCAATGCGCGCCCTAGTCTAGCCTATTAACGGCTCTCAGCCGCCCTTGGGTTTGCGCGGCTTGCGCGTGGCGTCCTCGGCCTGTCGGCCGTCGCCGACAGTCGGCGGCATGATTGGTGCCACCGCGCTGTCGGCAGAGCTTGAGGTGCCGGTCTCTGAAACCTCGTCGCGAACCTCGTGACGGCGGGCTTTGGCGACCGCTTCGGCATTCTCCACTGCCTGGCCCTCGGCATCGGCTTCAACGCTGCCAGTCTTTCCATGCGGGCGCTTGGGCGGATCTCCGGCAAAGCCCGGGCCAACACCGTGGTTTGCATCATCCGGCACGCCCTCATTTGCGGCGTGCTCCTTGTCGAATTTGATCACCGGCTCCATTTTCGCCAGCACGTCGTCGGACAGCCAGCATAAGCTCATATGGCCGCCGCCGAGATTTTTGACTGGCGGCACCATGGTTTCGCAAAGGTTGTCCGGCACCAGTTTCTTGTAGCCGCAGCGCGTCTGGAACGGACAGCCGGACGGCGGGTTCATCGCCGAAGGGATGTCGCCCTCCAGCACGATGTGCTTCTTGACCACGCTTGTGTCGGCGATCGGGATCGCCGACAGCAATGCCTCGGTATAGGGGTGATAGGGCGGCGCGAATATCTGGTCGGTCGTGCCTTGCTCAACGATATAGCCGAGATACATGACGACGACGCGGTCGGCGATGTAGCGCACCACCGACAGATCGTGGCTGATGAACAGCATCGTCGTCTTGTTCTTGCGCTGGATGTCCATCAAGAGCTCGGTCACCGCGGCCTGGACCGACACATCCAGTGCCGAGACCGGCTCGTCGGCCACCACCACCTTGGCGTCGCCGGCAAAGGCACGCGCAACGCCGATGCGCTGTTTCTGGCCGCCTGAAAGCTGGCGCGGCTTGCGCGACTCGAACGCCCTCGGCAGCTTCACCAGGTCGAGCAATTCCAGCATTCGCTTGCGGCGGTCGGCCACCGTGTCGCCGACGTTGAACTTTTCCAGCGTACGGATGATCTGCGAACCGACCGAATGGCTGGGATTGAGCGTGTCGAACGGATTTTGGAACACCATCTGGATCGACGACACCGTGTCGACGCTGCGCTTCTCGATCCCGGTCGACTGGATCTCCTTATTGCCGAGCTTGACGCGGCCGGAGCTTGCCGTTTCGAGGCCGAGCAGCACCTTGGCCAGGGTCGATTTTCCGCAGCCGGATTCGCCGACGATCGCGACGGTCTCGGATTCGCGCGCCATGAACGAGATCGTCTCGTTGGCCTTGACGACACGGCCCTCGCTCGAGCCGAACACTTCGCTGCCGCCGACCTTGTAGTACTTCCGGAGGTCTTCGATCTGGAGCACCGGCGCACCGGGCACCACCCGCTCGTTGACCTTCTTGGCGCCGGGTGGCAGCGCCTCCCAGTCGATCTCGTTGAAGCGTACACAGCGCGAGAAATGCCCGTCATGGCCTTCGACCGCGATCATCGGAATTTCGGCGGCGTTGCAGACGCCCTCGACGAAATGGTGGCAGCGCGGGCCGAAATTGCAGCCCTTCGGCCGCTCGTGCGGTAGCGGCAACTGCCCCGGGATGGATATCAGCGGCCGCGAATTCTTGTCGGCGCCCGGCAACGGGATCGAGCGGAACAGGCCTTGCGTGTAGGGATGGCGCATCCGGTCGAAGACGTCCTTGATCTTGCCGGTCTCCACCGCTTCGCCCGAATACATCACCGTGATGCGGTCGCAGGTCTCCAGGATCAGGCCGAGGTTGTGCGACACGAAGATCATCGAGGTGCCGAACTTCTCGCCCAGCCCCTTGACCAGGTCGACGATGCCGGCCTCCACCGTCACGTCGAGCGCTGTCGTCGGCTCGTCGAGCAGAAGCAGCGCCGGCTTCGACAGCAGCGCCATGGCAATGACGATGCGCTGCTGCTGACCGCCGGAAAGCTGGTGCGGGTAGGAACGCATCATGCGCTCGGGATCCGGCAGCTTCACCGCGCGCACCATTTCCAAGGCACGTTTGTAAGCTTCGTCCTTCGACACCTTGTCGTGGATCAGTGGCACTTCCATCAGCTGCTGGCCGACCTTCATCGCCGGGTTCAGGCTGGCCATCGGTTCCTGGTAGATCATCGCGATCTTGTTGCCGCGGATGGCGCGCAGTTCCTCGTCGGACAATTCTCCCATGTCCTTGCCCTGGAATTTGATCTTTCCGCCGACGATCTTTCCGATGTTGGAGAGGTCGCGCATGATGCCGAGCGACACGGTCGACTTGCCGCAGCCGGATTCGCCGACAATACCCATCGCCTCGCCGGGCATGACCGTGCAGGAAAAATCCATGACCGCCGGGATCTCGCCCTTGCGGGTGAAGAAGGAGATCGACAGGTTCTCGATCTCGATGATCGGGCCATTCGTCGGCTTGGCGGGATTTCGAACTGCCTCATTCATGGGTCGCTCCAATCCTTGTTCTTCAGGCATGTCGGGCCGAACCCGGCATCGATCTTCCCGGCGTCAATCTTTGCCGGCATCAATCCTTCATAGACTGTTCGCGCAGCGAATCCGCCAGGAGGTTGAGGCCGAGCACGAACGACATCAATGCGATCGTCGGCGGCAGCGCCGGGTGGATGAAGGAGCGCAGCAGCCGGCTTGCATCCTTGATCGCCGTGCCCCAGTCCGGGCTTTCCGGCGCCAGTCCCAGCCCGAAATAGCCGAGCGTACCGAGCAGGATCGTGGTGTAGCCGATGCGCAGGCAGGCGTCGACGATAAGCGGCCCGCGCGCATTGGGCAATATCTCCCACAGCATGATGTACCAGGGCGATTCACCGCGCGTTTGTGCCGCCGCAACATAGTCGCGCGTTTTGATATCCATGACCAGGCCGCGCACGATGCGGAACACGCCGGGGCTGGAGGCGAACACCACCGCCACGAAGATGTTGAGCTGGTTGGGATCGATGTGGATGATCTTGAACGGATCGGCATCGAAGACAAGGCCTGCATAGATCCAGCCGCCAAGTACCAACGTCAGGCCAAGCAGGATATAGAGGCGGTCGGGGCGGTTCTTGTAGCGCGTCCAGAACAGCACACTGAAGAAGATGATCGGAAACAGGAAGAACAGCCCTGCCATCGCGTAGGGGATCGGCGTGTCCATGATGCCCGGCGTCACCAGCAGGTAGAACAGGAGGATCACCGGGAAGGCCAGCACAAGGTTGGCGAGGAAGGACAGCACCGTATCGATCTTGCCGCCATAATAGCCGGCCGGCAGGCCGAGCGTAATGCCGACCATCAGCGCAAAACCGGTCGCCGCCGGCGCGATGATCAGCACGATCTGGCTGCCATAGACCATGCGGGAGAACACGTCGCGGGCGAGCTTGTCGCCGCCGAAATAGTATACAAGTTTCGACCCCGGCTCGATTGCGCCCGGCAGCGCGTCCTTCATGATCGGCACTTGGGCGAGCGGATCGAAGGGCGAGATGGTCGACGCGAAGATCGCCGTAAACAGCCAGAACAGGCAGATGCCGACGCCGACGATGCCGACGCCGCTGTCGAAAAGCTGGCCGTAAAGGCCTAGCTTCTTCTTGTAGCCGAAGCTCGCCCCCATCACCAGGGCGAGAGCGATCCAGACTGGCCAGAAGCGGGCAAGCACGCCGAGTACGACGTTGAAGGCGCTGAGATATTCGACCTGCATCCGCCGGTCTCCTATTGAACTCTGATGCGCGGATTGAGGAACGCGTAGCCGACATCGGAGATGAGCTGTGTGATCAGGACGATAAACACCGAGACCAGCGAGCAGCCGAGCAGAAGATCGATGTCGTTGTTGCCGGCGGCCTCGACCAGGGTGTAGCCGAACCCCTGGTAGCGGAACATCACCTCGACGATGACGACGCCGGTGAGCAGCCAGGGGAACTGCAGCATGATGACCGTGAACGGTGCGATCAGCGCGTTGCGCAGAGCGTGCTTTATCACCACGCTGCCGAAGGAGAGGCCCTTCAGCCGGGCGGTGCGGATATATTGCTGTGTCATCACCTCGACCATCGAGGCGCGGGTCATGCGAGCGATGTAGCCGATGCCGTATATCGCCAGCGTCATCACCGGCAAGGTGAAATTATAGAAGGTGATGCCCTGGCTGGCCGAGGCCGCCGAACCGTTCAGCACGCCGAGCCAGGAGGCAAAGATCACGGTGAAGATGACGCCCGAAACATATTCGGGCGTCGCCGTCGAGGCGATCGAAGCCACCGACAATGTGCGGTCGGTGCGTGAACCCTCGCGCATGCCGGCGAGAATACCGATCAAAAGCGAGATCGGCACCATTACGGCCAGCACGCAGAGCATCAGGATGCCGGTGGCGCTGAGCGCCGGAAAGAGTTTCGAAGCGACCGTCGTCTTGAACTTGGTCGAGCAACCGAAATCGCCTTGCAGGATGCCGGAGAATGTCGGCACGACCGGATCGTTGCAGAAGGAGAAACGCTGTGCGGGCTTGCCGGTCGCCGGGTCGGTCACCGGCTGCTTGGGCATGATGCCCAGCCATTGGCCGTAGCGGATAAAGAAATTCTGCCGATAGCCATGGTTGACCAGCCAAGCCTCAAGCTGCTCGGCGGATGTGTGCATTTCGGTCTGGCTGATCGCGAGCTTCTTCAGATTAGGCCCGAGATTGACCAGGAAGAAGACGATCATCGTCAGGCACAGCATCGTCACTGCCATGGTGCCGAGACGCCTGATAACGAAAGAAAGCATGGCGGTCCCCTGCCGGTCGGGTTGGGGGTGGAACCGGTTTGCAAGCCGTGCGCTGCCGCCAGCGGCAGAACAAGCCTTCAGACCAGTCCCAGATGCAATACCCTTTTTATTGCAGACCCAGGCCCGAAGAGTCCGCAACTTTTTGCTGCGCCGACTTCCGGTCCAAGGACCATGCAAAGAGCGAGGGAAAGGGGCGAGACGCCCCTTTCCGGATCGTCCGGTCAGGCCTGGTCGAGCCAGACCTTGCCGTAGTCGCGCTCGAAGGTCGGGTGCATCTTGTAGTTCTGCACCGCCTTGACCGAATGGCTGTAGAGCTTGCGCCAATAAGGCTGGATGATAATGCCGGAATCCTGCAGGATCTGCTCGATATCCTTCATCATTTCCTTGCGCTTGGCGGCGTCGGCAACTGCCAGCGCAGCGTTGAGCTTGGCATCCCACTCCGGATTCGACCAGGCCGTCTCGTTCCAGGCCTCACCTGTGCGATAGCCGATCGCCAGAACCTGGACGCCGAGCGGCCGCATGTTCCAGTTGGTCATCGACAGCGGATACTTCGTCCAGTCGTTCCAGAAGGTCGAACCCGGCAGCACCGTACGCTTGACCTTGATGCCGGCGTCGCGCATCTGCGCGGCGATCGCATCGCCTGTGTTCTTGTGCCAGTCTTCGTCGACCGTGATCAGTTCGTGCTCGAAATCGGCCTGGCCGGCTTCGGCCATCAGCGCCTTTGCCTTGGCCGGGTCGCGAGCAATCTTCGGCAATTCATAGTATTCCGGATGGATCGGGGCGACATGGTGGTTTTCGGCAACCGTGCCGGCATTGCCGTAGCCGAGCTGGAGGACGACATTGTTGTCGACCGCGAGCTGCAGGGCGTTGCGAACCTTCTGGTCGCCGTAAGGCTTGTTGGTCACATTGGTACGGCAGACGATCGTCGAGGCGGTGACGATCTCCGACTTCACCAAATCCATGCCGTCGAGGATCGACACATAGTCGGCCGACGTCTCGAAGTTGGTGTGCACCTCGCCTGCCTCGAAAGCGCTGACCATCGCCGCCGGATCGGTGCCGTAGTCGATGAACTCGATGCCGTCGAGGAAGACGTCACCATCCCACCATTTGTTGTCTTCGCGGCGCTTGTAGACCACTTTCTGGCCGACATCGTAGGAGACCAACTCGAACGGGCCGGTTCCGATCGGGCAGGACTTGAAGTCGCCGCCCTTCTCGTCGAAGGTCTTGTGGACGATAAGGCCGGGATAGTCGCACACGTTGGGAATGAGGGCGATATCCGGCTTGCTGAGCGTCAGCTTGACCGTGTGATCGTCGACCTTGGTAACCGCGCTCTCATCCAGCTTGTCATCCTTGACCAGCGAACCGAGGCGACCGGGCATGGAATTGCCTTCGGCTTTCTTGTCGGCCCAACGCTTGAGGTTGAAGATGACGTCGTCTGCGGAGAACGGATCGCCGTTGTTCCAGGTGACGCCCTTGCGCACATGCAGCGTGTATTCGGTAGCGTCGTCATTCACGTCCCAGCTCTCCAGCAGATAGGGGCGGAACGTGTATTCGGTGGTGTATTTGACCAGCGGCTCGAGCGCCTGGCGCTCGGCATTGGCGATTTCCGACCAGTCGGCCTTGCGCGGATCCTTCGGATCCTTGATCCATTGCGCGACCTTCAATACGCCGCCTTTCTTGCCCTGGACCTCTTCCGCCTTGGCCGGCGTCGGGTCTGCAAGGCCAAGCATGCCATAGGCCATCGCCGTCGACGCGCCGAAGACGCTGGCGAGAGCTAGAAATTCGCGACGATCCATCTTGCCTGCCTTGGCGTCTTCGGCCATGGCCAGGATGTGATCGGGAACGCGGTCGCCGTTACTCTTGTAGATCGTCATGACTTACTCCCATTGTTGGCTTTCTGCCTTTTAACATTCCGCATCCTCGCCATGATGTCAAAGACGGCAGGGATTGGGAACATGCCAAGGAATGTGCAACTTTGAAAGCAGGGCGGTTCGCGCGATAACGACAGTCTTGGCGCAAATTTGCTACTGCGCCAGGGATTTCGTCCGAAATCCCCACAGGCAATTAAACTGGGACATTCGCCGCTGCGCCACTCGTTCTCAGGCAACCAGTTGTTCTGCGCGAACGGCCGGTTTCAATATTCCCGTTCGTAGAAAACACCGCCTTTTGCTTCGCCGGCGTCGGTTGCCTCGCCACGCAGCTTGACGCCGCGCCCAACGTCGAGATCGACGGTTGCCTTGCCCGAGCCCGGCCTGTCGCCCTTCTGGATCGTCACATAGGTACGGTCGTTGAGATACTTGCCCGCCGAGACGGCGGTGCCACCCTGTTCATCGGTGATTACGTCGAGATCGTCGACGCCGATTGCGCTGCGCAGGTTCTGCAGCAGTGAGGTCGAGCCGCCGACGCCGGCCAGTTGTCCGGCAGCCTCGGCAAGCTGCGCGATCTGCAGCGGCGACAGGTTCGACATCGAACGGCCGAAGATCAGCTGCGCCAGCACCTCATCCTCCGGCAACGCGGGTACCGAGGAGAAGGTGAATTTCGGGTTGTTCGCCTCGCCTGACACCACGATAGTCACGGTGGCGCTGGTCGTCTTCGATTGCGCCGTGAGATTGAGGTAGGGCACCAGAGAGCCGGAAAAGCCGACGGTGCCTTCCGTGAAGGTCAGCCGCTTGGCAAGGATCGTCAACCGTCCGCGCCGCAAGGTGAAGGTGCCGACCGCCTGGGGTGACGATGCCGGGCCGGTCAGCCGCAGCGAACCGCCGAGCTCGGCGTCGACACCCCTGCCCTGGATGAAGATCTGGCTCGGCGCATTGACCGTGACGTCGAGATTGAGGCCGTTGCCGCCGCCGCCACTGCTTGCAGCGGCCGGGCGCAACGCCTTGTCCTGCGCACGCACGGCGGCCGGCGCATTCTTGTGCTTGACGTTGAGCTCGGCCAGCGAGCCGGGCAGCTTTTCGGGTACGGTGATGACGGTCTTGGCCAGGTTGACCGTACCGGAAATCACCGGCGCGGAGGTGAGCGGTCCCTTGACGGTCAGGTCGCCGCCAAGATTGGCGGTGACCACCTTGCCGTCGGTATAGCGGCCATCGACGAGCTTGACCGACAGGTCGGCCGGAAAACCTTTTGCCGGATCGATGCCGACGGTGCCGCTGGCCGAAAGGCTGCCGCGTGTCGACAGCGTGCCGGTCAGGCGGTTGATCCTGGCCACGCCATTGCCGATAGCGACATCGGCAGTGATGTCGTTGATCGCAAGCCCCGATCGCGCATCGACCAGACGGGCGCCCGACGTGCGGACCGTGCCTGAGATCACCGGCGACGTCGCCGGGCCGCGCACCTGCACATCGACGTCGGCCGTGCCGCTGAGGGACAGGCCTTGCGCGGCGAGTGTCCTGGTGAGGAAGGCGAACGGCACCTTGCCGGAAAAGTTGAGATCAAGGGTGGGCGCGCCTGATGTCGTCATCGTGCCGCCGCCCTTGAGGCCGAGGCCGGCGGCATCGCTCATGTTGGCGTCGAAGGTCAGTCTGTTGCCCGAATACGTACCTGAGGATGAAACGCCAATGCCGCCGAAACCTGCACCACGGGTCTGCGACGTCTGAACGCCTGCGGCGTCGATCTTGAAGGCAACGGCCGGATTGGCCGGCGCGCCCGTCACCTTCACCGTGCCCGAGATGGAACCGGCGGCATCGAGGCCCGGCGAAAAACTGTTGGCTATCGAGATCGGGACGCGGGCCAGCGTCGCGTTGAGGTCGAACGCCTGCCCAGCCTTGCCCGTGACCGTCGCCGTGCCGCCGCCGAGGTTGAGCACCAGCCTGTCGAGGCTGGTCACTCCATTGGCGATGTTGATGGTCGAGGCCTGGGCGATGGCCGCCTTGATGCCGCGGATGGTCGCCTCGCCGGAGGCAAGTTCGACCGTCGTCGTGCCCTTGACCGCCTTGACCCGGCCGGCCGCCCTCAGCGGAATATCCTTGACGGTGGCGCCACCGGAAAAGCCGGTCCATTCGCCGTCGCGCTTGAGATCGACGTTGACGCCCCGAATAGCCGTTCCGCCGGAAGTTACGCTGTCGGCACGGATTTTGCCCGAGATCACCGGTGCCGCCAGATAGTTGGCGATCAGCGCATCGATGCTCACGGCCTTGGCCGAGACATCGCCGCGCGAGATCGAGGCCGTCGTCGCCTTGACGGCGACTTGCGGCACGGTACCCGCCTTGGAGAAGGCGATCGTGCCGCGCACATCGCCATCGGCCTTTTCCAGTGCCAGGGCCGCAAGCGGACCGATATCGGGCAGGTCGAGCGCCACGGTGCCGGCCGGAACGAAGGCATCGTCGAGCGCCAGGTCGCCGGAGATACGGTTCTTGCCGAGCGACAGCAAAAGCCCGTTGATGGCGCGTTTGCCGTCCGATGTCGCCAGCACGGCGCTGCCCTGCAGCGGTTGGCCGCCGACATTTCCGGTGAGTCGCACATTCGCAGCCGGGTTGGCGGCATCAGCCTTGCCGGTGGCAGTAAGCTTCAGACCGGTGATCTCGCGCGCCGCGACCGAAAGCCTGTCGCTGTTGACAGTCAGCGACAGATCCGGCGCGATGCTGGCACCTTGCGCATTCAGCGCGAAAGAGATGGCGCCTTTGGCGTCCTTGGATAGCAGCGAGACGTCGCCTAGCGCGCCTTTGACGTCGGCGCTGAGCTTGTTGTCGGCAAGGCTCGCCTGGCCGTCTGCCGTCAGCGAACCGGACGACAGCCTGACGGTATTGGCGGTGACACTGCCATTGGCGTCCCGCTTCAGCGCGGCACTGAATTGCGTTCGCTCGGCGAGCACGCCACGTACCGCCCCCGGCAGTGCCGCCGAGGCGGCGTCCGCCTTGACATTGAGGTCGATGGCGCCGTCGGCCAGCGAGACCCGCCCGTTGAAGCCGCTGTTCAACGCGTCGCTGGTCACCGTGCCGCTATCGATGACGATGGCATCGGCGGCAAGGCTGCCGGCGAGTTTGGCGGTGACCTTGCCGGCGATCAGCGGCGCGATAGTCGGATTGTCGATGCCGATTTTTTCGGCAGTCACGGTGCCGGAGATCGGCCCGCTCCGGGCTTTCACGTCAAAGCGATCGGAGTGCAGCGCAAGCGTGATGCCCTCGATCATAGCTAGATTGGTGGCGGCCGATGGCAGCGTCGCGGAAATGTCGAGCTTCGGCTGGGCGCCCTGCCCGGCCGCCGTTAGCGATATCGCCTGTAGCTCGAGCTTGATCGGGCTCTCCTTGCTGCCAAGCGACAACGGCAGGCTCGGACCGGTAGAGGCCAGGTCGAGCGAAAAATCGCTGGCACCGTTCGGATTGATGGTGCCGGCTGCCTTGCCGGAAATCTTCTCGCCGGCAAGCGTCGCCTGCTCGATGGCCAGGCCGCTGGCCGACGAGAAACGGCCTGCTGCGTCGAGATCCAGCGGCCCGAGCCCAGCCTGCCGGGTCTGGCTGGTTTCGGCGCCGTTGAGCCGGGCGGTGAAGCGAATATCTGGGGCAGCCGACGATCCGGTGACCTGCGCGGTGCCGCTGAGCACGCCCACGGCATCGAGACCCGGTGAAAAATCATTGGCAAGCGCTGCCGGCACCGCCGACAAGGTGGCAGCGAGATCAAGCGTCTGGCCGGCCGTACCCGACACGGCAACCGAACCACCGCCGACACCGAGCGCCAATTTCTCTATGCTCACCCTGCCATTGGCGATTGTCAGCGCTGATGGCTGCGCGACAGCTGCCTTGATGCCGCGGATGGTCGCCTCGCCCGAGGCAAGCTCGATGCTGGTGGTGCCGTTCGCAACCCTGACCCGCCCGGACGCGCTGGCCGGAATGCCGGCGACCGTGGCGCCGCCGCTAAAGCCGGTCCAGTCGCCATCGCGCTTCAGGTCGACATCGATGCCGCTGATCACCGTGGGTCCGGAGGTGATCGTGTCGGCCTTGATCTTGCCGGCGATTGCCGGTGCTTTGAGATAATTGGCGACCAGCGCGTTGACGGCGATTGTCTTCGCCGCCAGTTCGCCGCGCGAAATCACGGTGCTCGTCGCATCGATCGCGACCGTCGGCGCTCCGTTGTCGTTCGCAAAGCGGATGGTGCCGCGCACGTCGCCGGCTACCGACTGGCCTGTGAGTGCGGCCAGCGGAGCAATATCGGCGGCATCGAGGGTCAACGTGCCGAGCGGCAGCAGGTTGTCGTCGAGCCCGAGGTCGCCGGAGACCTTGTTGTCGGCTAACGAGACGGCAAGTCCATTGATGGAGCGCTTGCCGTCGGTTGTGACCAGCGATGCCTTGAGGTCGAGCGGCTGGTCGTCGACCGAGCCGGTCAGCGAGACATCGGCGGCGGGACTGGCGATATCGGCCTTGCCGCTCGCGCTCAGCCTGATCTGCTTCACCGTATGGCCGGACGCCGTCAGGCTGTCGCTGTTGGCCGAAACCGAGAAATCCGGTGCGCTGCGCGCGCCGCTTGCGGTAAGCCCGAAACCGACGGCGCCGCCGACGTTGGCGCCGACCAGCGGCGACAGCACCGACACGTCGCCCAGCGTACCCTTGATATCGGCTCGGATATCGGTGCCTTGCACACTGGCGGTGCCGCTGGCGCTAAGCGTACCGGAGGTGAGTTGCAATGCGTTGGCGGCGAACGCACCGTCCGGGTCGCGTGTCGCGGTTGCGGAAAACTGCACGCGCTCACCGAGAACCGAGCTGATTTGCGGCGGCAGCGCCGTCGAAGCCGCGTCGGCATTCATCTTGAGCGTCATCGACAGATCGGCAAGCGCCACTGTGGCTGTTACGGACGCATTGAGCGCGTCGCTGCGTAGCGTGCCTTTATCGACGACAATCTGTTCCTTGCTGACGGAGCCGGCGAGACCGGCGCTGACCCTGCCCGTTATCAGCGGCGCCAAAGTCGCGACGTCGGTGTTCAGGCCGGCCGCCGTCAGCTTGATGGTGACCGGCCCGCTACGGTTCTGGATGTCGAAACCATCGGAATGCACTTGCCCGATCAGGTCGTCCACCCGCGTGCCGCCCGCCACCACCGAGACCAGCGACGCGCCGATATCCATCATCGGCGCCTTGCCATCGCCGAAAGCGCGGGCCGTGGCATCCTTGATTGCCACGGTTATCGGTTGCGCCTCGCTGCCGAGGCTGAGCACGATCGGCGGCCCCTTTGCGGCGAGCTTCACCGAAAGGTCGCTGGCGCCGTTCGGATCGACAATGCCGGCAGCGGTCGCGTGCAAGGCGCCGCTGTCGATATTGGCGCGCTCGACATCGACGCCGCCGGCCGCGGTCGCCGTGCCGGCGAGGTCGAAGGTGGTCTTGCCGGCAAACAGCGGTTTCAGGGTTTCGGGCAGGAAGCGCTCGAATTCGCCATCGCCGTTGGCCTCGACATAATGACCCTTGTCGGTGAGCTGATGGCGACCGGTAAGCTGGGTGACGATCCGGCCGTCGACAACGAAGGTCCCGATGCCATTCCAGTTGGCGAGCGGTCCGGTGCCGGAAACGACAATGTTGACCGGCGGCGCGCCCGGCAGGTTGAGCAGGTTGGCGATGATGCCGCCGGCCGGCTCGGATGCCTTAAGGTCGAGGTCGAGCTTGTTGTCGGCCGGCGCGAAATGGGCTTTGGCGTCGACCGTGCCTTGCTTGCCGTCGTGGCGAACGATGTTGAGGTTGGTCTCGATCGCCAATGGAGAGGCGTCCGCCTTGAGCGCTCCCTTGGCTGCAAGTTCGGCCACACCGCTGCCGGCCAGAGCCTGCCCGAGCGCGATTTCGGGAAGGTCGAGTTGCCTGACGTCGATGGAAACCGGCAGCGTCGTCGCTCCGCTTTGGCTCGGCTGTGTATTGGCCACCGGCAGCCTTGCCAACTCGATACGCTCGGCCCCAATGCGATCGGCGCTGAAGCTCTTCGACAGGAGTGCCAGCGGCGACCAGTCGACGGCCACGTTGCGCGCCACCATCCAGGCGCCTTCGCGATCCTCCAGAACGACATGATCGACCCTCAGCGCGCCCGACCAGATGCCGTCGATGCCGACGACAGTCACCTTGCGGTCGCCGGTCGAGGCCATGGTCGAGATGATGCCGGCAAGGTTTTCGCGGCCGCGCTCGGTTTTGGTCAGCACGACGAGCGCCCCCACCGCCGCTGCCACGACGATGAGCAGCGTGTAGAAAAGAATACGGAGGATGCGCCTGAATATTGCCATCAGAATGCCTGGCCGATGCCGGCATAAATGCCGAAATGAGGATCGTCAGGACCGCGGTTGAGAGGCACCGCCGCGTCGACGCGCAGCGGCCCGAACGCCGTCAGATAGCGCAAGCCTACACCCGCGCCGACCTTCATGTCCGAAAAATCGGGGACCTGCCTGGTCGACACCGTGCCGGCATCGACGAACGGCACGACGCCGATCTTGTCGGTGACGGCGATGCGCATCTCGACCGAGGTCTCGAAGAAGGAAAGCCCGCCGATCGGCTCTCCATTGCTGTCCTTCGGGCCGATGCCTTGATAGGCATAGCCGCGCACCGAACCGCCGCCGCCTGAGTAGAAGCGTCGATCTGCCGGAACATCTTGAAGACTGGCGCCGATGATAGAGCCGATGGCGACACGTTCGGCGAAAACGAATTTCGAGGCCGAATCGAGTGACTGGTAGGCCGACCCCTCGCCCTTCAGCTTGACAAACGCAGCCCCGCTCAAAATGTCGTAGCTCGGCTCGCCATAGGCCAGCACCCTGAAGCCCCGGGTCGGATTGAGCTTGCTGTCGCGATTGTCGTAGACATATTGCAGTGGAATGCTGGCGATCAGATAGGTGTGCTTGCCGAAAGCGTCGTGGATCCTCGAATAATCCAGCGCGACCTGCGCGGAAACCGTCTGCTTCTTGTCGAGTTCGTAGGACAGGCCGGTGCTGCCCTTGACCGAGAAATGGTCGTAGGCGTCGGGGTGTTCCAGCACGGTATTGACACTGGCAATGAATTTCGACGCCGGCCCGACCACGCCCGGCTTTTCGAACATGACGCCGGCATTGTAATTGAGTTGGGTCAAGTCGTTGCTGCCGATGCCGCTGATCTTGCCGTCGATGCGCAGCTTTTCGGCGCGGCCAAACAGATTGCGATGCCCCCAATAGCCTTCGAGGCCCAGCCCTTCGGTGTTTGAGAAGCTGCCGCCAATGCCGAAATAGCGCGGCTTGCGTTCGCTTACCTGGACACCGATCGGGATGTTGCCCTCGGCGTCCAGTGCGTCGGCTTCCTTCACCGTCACGCTGTTGAAGACCTCGAGCCCGAGCAGCCGGTCGCGCGCATCGTCGATCTCATCGGGCGAATATTGGCGCCCGCGCTTAAGGCCGGTCATATATTCGGTGAAGTCGCGGTCGACCTTTTCCGTGCCCTCGACAGTGGTGTCGCCATAGCTGGCGACCGGGCCGGCCGCGACGGCAAGCGTCACGTCGAGCGTCGAACCGGCGTGCTCGGCGACGATCTCGCGGCCCGTCACCTTGGCCAGCGGCCTGCCTTCTTGCTTGAGTGCCCGCACGATCGCCGCCTCGGCCTTGAGCACGGCGCCCGAACTGGCGTCACCGCCGGCGATCAGACCGAAATCGGCACTTGCCAGCCCCGCCGCATCGCCTTCCAGTCTGATGTTGCCAAGCGTGAATTTCGGCCCGGCTGCTATGCGTATCACCACCGGTATCGGCTGCGGACCCGAAAACTCGGCATCGGGCGGCAGATCGTCGAGCGGCTTGCCCTGAATAGTGATGGTGACGACACCCTCGTAACGGGCGTCAGTGTAGAGTGCGGCAACAAGTTGCTCACGGTCACTGCGCGCCTTGGCCAGTAGGCCGAGAGAACCGGATACCGGATGTTCCTCGTCGGCCTTCAGCGCCGAGGCGTTTTCGAGCTTCTCGGCGAGATCCTTGTCGGCGTCCGGCGCCTCGATCGTCACCGCATAGCGCAGCGGGTCGACGATATCGGCATCTTCGTCTTTGGATCCCCACAGCTTGATGCCGAAAATCTCGAAGGCTGCCGCACTTCCGGTTTCGGCAACAAGTGCCGTAGAGCACAACAATGCGAAAAGCAGGGCGCGCGAAAGCGCGCGCCGTGGCGCGGTTCCTCCCGACATCTGCCTTTCATACGCCGGCATTACGCTCCTAGCCTAGCTCGCAAACCTAAAATTGGAATGAAGTTCTGAAGCACTCGTAAAGGGGCCACAATCCAATTGCTGAAATAGACAGGGCTTGGAACTCACACCTTCTGCGTCGCCGCAAGAAAGCGTGATCCCCTGTCCTATGGAGCTACTACCGGTCACCGGCCGGAAAGCAAACCGTTGGCAGGCGGATCCTGCCGCGTCCCGATGTTGACAAGCGCGACTGAAGCTTGAAGATTTCTGGACGTAAGCACTTGTCTGGAGGGGTTTATGGCAATGCGCGCGGCTCGTGGTCTATCGATTCTTTTCCTTCTCTTTTTTGCCTGGAGCGGTGTCGCGCAAGCGGCCGAAGCCCGGCGGGTGGTGACATCGCACAATTCCGACTATTTCGGTTTCGATCTCAGATCCGACCAGAATGTCAGCCTCGACCAGTGCAAGACCACCTGCCTCGGCGACCCGGCCTGCCGCGCCTTCACCTACAACCTCAAGGCCAAATGGTGCTTCCTTAAATCCGATTACAATTCGTTGAAACCCTTCGGTGGCGCCGTCGCCGGCAAGGTTGTCAACATCGATGGCGATCCCGACATCGGCGCGCCACCCGAACTCGCCTTCTTCCCCAACTGGATGGCCGACCAGGCCCAGCAATACCGCAACAACCTCACTGGCCCGACCTACACCAAGCCGACCGAGGGGCTGACGGCGCTGAGGGCCGCCGCCGAACGGTCGGCGCTGACGGGCGACCATCGCTCGGCCATGCACAAATACGAAGCGGCGGTTTCGGTGCTGCCGGATGATGGCCAGCTCTGGCTCGAGCTGGCGCGCGAAACGCTTGCCGTCCATCCGACCGCCAACAGCTCGGAGCCGTCGACCCTGCCGGCGAACGCCACTTCCGCCGCCTTCAACGCCTACAAATTGCTGCGCACCACCAAGACGCGCGCCGACGTGCTGGCACTGCTCGGGGACGGCCTTGATCGCCGCGATCTCTACAGGCCGGCTCTGCAGGCCTACGAGGCGAGCCTCGCTCTCGTCAATTCGCCGGCAGTCAGGGCCGCCTATCAGGATCTCAAGGCCCGCAAGGGCTTCCGCGTCATCGATCATACCGTCGATGCCGACACCAGCGCGCCACGCATCTGCGCGCAGTTCTCCGAGGAACTGGTCAAGACCGGCGTCGACTACTCGCAGTTCGTTACTGTCGACAACGCCGCTCCCAAGGGCGTCGAAGCCAAGGACAAGCAGATCTGCGTCGAAGGACTCGAGCACGGCCAACATTATGACGTGACCTTCCGCGCCGGCTTGCCGGCCGCCATTGGCGAGGTCACCGCGGCACCGGTGGTTCTGTCGATCTACGTGCAGGACCGCGCGCCTTCGGCCCGCTTCACCGGCGATAGCTTCGTGCTGCCCGCCGGCGCACGCCGAGGTATACCGGTCGTCACCGTCAACATGAATGCCGCCCAAATGAAGCTCTTCCGCATCGGCGACCGCTCGCTGGCCCAGCTTCTGTCGGGATATCAGTTCCTGCGCCAGCTTGACGGCTACGACATTTCGAACATCTCCGAACAGATGGGCGAGCCGGTCTGGCAAGGCCAGCTCGACATCGCCAACGACCTCAACAAGGAAGTCACCACCTCCTTCCCAATCGACGAGGCTTTGCCGAAGCGCAAGCCCGGCGTCTATGTGCTGACCGCACAAGCCGTCAACGATCGCAGCGACGACTATGATTCGCACGCCACGCAATGGTTCGTCGTCTCCGATATCGGCCTGTCGACCTATACCGGACAGGATGGGCTGAACGTCTTTGCCCGTTCGCTCGCAACCGCCAAGCCGATCGCCGGCGCCGAGCTGACGCTGCTGGCCAGGAACAATGAAATCCTCGGCACCGCGACCACCGACGCGGAAGGGCGGGCGGTGTTCAATCCCGGCCTGACGCGCGGCGACAGCGGCATGGCCCCGGCCGTGCTGATGGCCAAACAGGGCGACGACGATTTCGTCTTCCTCGATATGGGCCGCGCCGGCTTCGACCTGTCCGACCGTGGCGTCGCCGGACGGCCGGCACCTGGCGCGCTCGACGTCTATGCCTGGACCGAGCGCGGCATCTACCGCGCCGGCGAAGATGTCCATGTCGCGGCCCTTGCCCGCGACAGTGCCGCCAAGGCGGTCGAGAACCTGCCGCTGACCTTCATCTTCTCGCGGCCCGACGGCGTCGAGGACCGCCGCATCGTCAGCGACGGCGCATCGGCCGGCGGTCACGCTGTCGACCTGCCGCTGGAACCCAACGCCATGCGCGGCACCTGGACGGTGGCGATCCATACCGATCCCAAGCAGGCGGCGGTCGCCAGCCAGATGTTCCTGGTCGAGGACTTCGTGCCGGACCGCATCGAGTTCGACCTGTCCTCCGACAAGCAGGAGATCGCCCAGGGCGAGACCGCCAACATTACCGTCGACGGCCGCTTTCTCTACGGCGCGCCGGCCGCGGGCCTCGCGCTCGAAGGCGAATTGACGCTGTCGACCGCCCGCGATTGGGACCGCTTCAAAGGCTATTCCTTCGGTCTGGCCGACGAACAGTCGGCTGAACCGACGGTGACGCCCTTCACCGGCCTGCCGGTGGTCGGCGAGGACGGCAAGGCGACTTTCCCGGTCTCCGTCGATCAATTGCCATCCACCACCAAGCTGGTCGATGCAAAGGTCACTGTCAGGATGCGTGAAACCGGCGGCCGTGCCGTCGAGCGCTCGCTGAATATCGGCATCCGCCCGCAGGGCCACATGATCGGCATCCGCCCGGATTTCGACGACGACGAGGTGCCGCAAGGCGGCACGGCCAAGTTCAGCCTGATCGCTGTCGACCCAGACGGCAAGCGTGAGGCGCTGAAGGGCGCGCAGTGGTCGCTGGTCAAGGTCGAGCGCAGCTACCAGTGGTACCGCTCGAGCAACTCCTGGAACTATGAGCCGGTCACCTTCACCAAGGCGGTGGCCAACGGCCAGGTCGACCTGAGCGCCGATGGCGAGGCGACGGTGTCGCTGCCGGTCGACTGGGGCCGCTACCGGCTCGAGATCGAGACAGCGGATCCGGAAGGCCCGGCCACCAGCTACGAGTTCGACGCCGGCTGGTATGTCAGTTCCACCACCACCGAAACGCCCGACGGCCTAGAGATCGCCCTCGACAAGGATACCTATGCGGCGGGTGAAGTGGCCAAGCTCAAAGTGTCGCCGCACTTTGCCGGCGAGCTGCTCGTCACCATCGGCGCCGACAAGCTCCTGAAGACCGTCACCGCCAGCGTGCCGGCCGGCGGCAGCACCGTCGACATCCCGGTCGGCGACGACTGGGGTGCCGGCGCCTACGTCACGGCAACGCTGTTCAGGCCGGGCGATGCGCAAGAGACGCGTATGCCGGCGCGCGCCATCGGCGTCAAATGGCTGAAGCTCGATCCCGGCTCGCGGAAGCTTGCGGTCAGCTTGGCGCCGCCGGACAAGACCATGCCGCGCCAGCAGCTGTCGATCCCGGTGGCCGTAGCCGGCGTGCAGCCCGGCACCAACGCCTATGTCATGGTCGCGGCCGTCGACGTCGGCATCCTCAACCTGACCAACTACAAGGTACCGGATCCGGAGAACTGGTTCTTTGGCCAGCGCATGCTCGGTCTCGAGGTTCGCGACATCTATGGCCGGCTGATCGACGGCTCGCTGGGCACAACCGGTAAGCTGCGCACCGGCGGCGACGGCGCCAACATGCAATCGCAAGGCAGTCCGCCGACCGAAAAGCTGGTCGCCTTCTTCTCCGGCCCGGTCCAGCTCGACTCCGACGGCAAGGCGCGGATCGACTTCGACATACCGCAGTTCAACGGCACCGTGCGCGTCATGGCCGTCGCCTGGACAAAGGAAGCAGTCGGCCATGCCCAGTCCGACGTCATCGTTCGCGATCCGGTGGTGATCACCGCCGGCCTGCCGCGATTCCTGGCGCCCGGCGATTCCGCCGTCATGCGGCTCGATGTCGCCGACACCGACGGCCCTGCTGGCGACTACAAGCTGACCATCGACACGACGGGCGACCTGTCTACCGGCAGTGCCGCCTTGCCTGAAAAGCTGACGCTGGCCAAAGGCAAGCGGCAGACGCTGACCGTGCCGTTGATTGCGCGGACCGCGGGCAACGCCTCGATCACCATCAAGCTTGCGCATGCCGACGGCACCGCTGTCGAGCAGACGCTCTATTTGCCGGTGCGCCCAGCGCAACTGCCGGTGACCACCCGCATGGTCGTCGACCTCAAGGGCAATGGCGGCGCGCTGCGCGTCGACAAGGAACTGCTGGCGGCAAGCCTGCTCGATGGCGCTTCGGTCAGCGTCGGCGTTTCGCAGGCGGCTGCCTTCGATGTACCGTCGCTGCTGATGACGCTCGACCGCTATCCCTATGGTTGCGCCGAACAGACCACCAGCCGCGCCATGCCGCTTCTCTACGTCAACGAGATGGCTTCCGGCATCGGCATGGCCAGCGACCCCGATCTGCATGGCCGCGTCCAGGACGCTATCTACAAGGTGCTGAGCTACCAGGCATCGGCCGGCAGCTTCGGCCTGTGGGGTCCGGGTTCCGGCGATCTGTGGCTCGACGCCTATGTCACCGATTTCCTGACCCGGGCGCGCGAGCAGAAATACGACGTGCCGGCTTTGGCGATGAACCAGGCGCTGAGCAATCTGCAGAACGCGATCGGCTACGATCAGGACGTCCAGGATCGCGGCAGCGAGATCGCCTATGCGCTCTATGTGCTTGCCCGCAACAAGAAGGCCTCGGTCGGCGATCTGCGTTATTATGCCGACACCCAGCTCGAAGCCTTTACCAGCCCGATGGCCGTCGCCCAGTTGGCGGCGTCTCTCGCGCTCTACGGTGACACCCAGCGCTCGGAGGCAACCTTCCAGGCCGCGCTGCAACTGGCCAAGTCGACGCCCGAATATGACTATTACCGGTCCGACTATGGCTCGCCGCTGCGCGACGGCGCGGCGATCCTGGCGCTTGCCGCGGAAAGCAAGCCGGTGCCGACCATCGTGCCGGCGCTGATCCAACTAGTGACCAGGGAACGCGCCGACGCCAGGTGGACCAGCACACAGGACGAGTCCTGGATGCTGCTGGCGGCCCGCGCGCTGAAGGCCGGCAATGATTCGATCGCGCTGACCGTCAACGGCGCACCGCATGCCGGCGGCTATTCGGACCAGATCGCTGGTGGCGACCTGGCCGACAGTCCGCTGACCATCGTCAACACCGGCAGAAATCCGCTGCAGGCGGTCGTCACCACCGTGGCCTCGCCGATCCAGCCTCTGCCGGCCGGCGGCAACGGCTTTACCATCAGCCGTACCTACTACAAGCTAGACGGCACAGAGGCCAACGTGACGGAGGTCAAGCAGAACGAACGCTATGTCGTCGTGCTCAAGGTTTACGAGCAGAACACCTGGCCTTCGCGACTGCTGATCACCGACCTGTTGCCGGCCGGCTTCGAGATCGACAATCCGGGCCTGGTCTCCAGCGCCCAATTGACGAACTTCTCCTGGCTGGCGCAGACCGATGCCGCCCATCTCGAATTCCGCGACGACCGTTTCGTCGCGGCTTTCAATCCCAACGACGGCGACGGCGACCGCAACATCACGCTCGCCTACGTCGTGCGCGCGGTGACGCCGGGCACCTATGCCCACCCGGCGGCAACGATCGAGGACATGTACCGGCCGCAATATTCGGCCCGCACCGCCACCGGCATGATGGAGGTCAAGGCGCCGTAAGGATAGGAATATGGCGGTGGCGCTGCCCCTCATTGCCCTGCCGGGCATTTCTCCCCGTATAGAGACGGGGAGAAAGAGCCATGCGCCGAAGTTTTCGCCGAACTTTAACGTCGCAGAAAAGGCGCCAAGGGTCGCGACAGCCCGCTTCTCCCCGTCACTAAACGGGGAGAAGGTGCCGGCAGGCGGATGAGGGGCGGCGCCATGCTCTCCAGAAAATTCCTGCGCCGAGCGGCCATCACGGGCATTTCCTTGGCCGGTCTCGCGGCAATCACCGCCGTCGCCCTCTGGCAGCTCGACCGCGCATTTCCGCCGCCGCTGCCGGCTGCTTTGACGGTCTCGACCGAAGTGCAGGACCGAGACGGCCAGCTGCTGCGCGCCTTCGCTACGCCGGATGGCTACTGGCGGCTCGCTACCAGCCTGGACCAGGTCGACAAGCAGTTCGTCGACATGCTGGTCACCTATGAGGACAAGCGTTTCTGGGATCATCAAGGCGTCGACGTGCTGGCACTTGCGCGTGCCGCCGGCCAGTTCGCGACCAGCGGCCATATCGTCTCCGGTGGTTCGACGCTGCCGATGCAACTCGCCCGGCTGATCGAACCGCGCGACAGCCGCAGCCTCGGCTCGAAGATCAAGCAGGTGCTGCGCGCCCTCCAGATCGAACGGCGGCTTTCCAAGCGCGAGATCCTCGAACGCTATCTGACGCTGGCGCCCTATGGCGGCAATCTCGAAGGTGTGCGCGCCGCTTCGCTTGCCTATTTCGGCAAGGAGCCGAAACGGCTGACGGTCTCGGAGGCGGCCCTGCTCGTCGCTTTGCCGCAATTGCCGGAAAAGCGGCGCCCTGACCGCAACCTCGACGTCGCCCATGCCGCCCGCGACCGCGTGCTGACCCGCATGGTCTCGGCAGGCCTGCTCGGCGAACGTGAGGCCGCGCGTGCCGCGCTCGACGATGTGTCGGGGCTGCGGCGGACCTTGCCGGCGCTCGCTGCCCATGCGGCCTATACGATGCTGTCCAAGGCCATTCCCGGCCAGAAGCTGCAACTGACGATCCGCAAGAGTGTCCAGGAAGGGCTGGAGCAGGTGGCCAAGGATGCGGCCGCCAGGCTCGGCCCTCGCCTCTCGGTGGCCATGGTACTGGCCGATGCCCGTACCGGCGATATTCTTGGTGAGGTCGGCTCTGCCGATTTCTTCGATGCCAGCCGTTCGGGCTGGATCGACATGACCAAGGTCGTTCGCTCGCCTGGCTCGACGCTGAAGCCGTTCATCTACGGCCTCGCCTTCGAACAAGGCCTTGTGGCGCAGGAGATGCTGATCGAGGACAGCCCAGCCGATTTCTCAGGGTATCGGCCGAAGAACTTCGACATGGGCTATCTAGGCGATGTCAGCATCAGGCAGGCGCTGCAATTGTCGCTCAACGTGCCGGCGATCCGCGTGCTCGACGCGGTCGGCCCGGCCCGGCTGATGGCACGCTTTCGCCAGGCCGGTGTGACCCCTATCCTGCCCGTCAACGAAGCGCCCGGCCTGGCGATCGGCCTCGGCGGCGTCGGGGTGACCCTGCGCGACCTGGTCCAACTCTATGCCGGCCTTGCCAATGGCGGCAAGGCACACACGCTGCATGACGGCACCGAGCCGGCGAATGCCGAACGCTCGACCGCCACAATCCTCGACGGGCAGGCGACCTGGCAGATCACCGACATCCTGTCAGGCGTCAAGCCTCCCCAGGGTGCCGCTCAACGCGGCATCGCCTACAAGACCGGCACCTCCTACGGCTATCGCGACGCCTGGTCGGTCGGCTTCGACGGCCGCTACGTGCTCGGCGTCTGGGTCGGCCGCCCCGACGCCGGTGCGGTGCCCGGCCTGTCCGGCTATGTCTCGGCTGCGCCCATCCTGTTCGAAGGCTTTGTCCGTTCCGGCCTGGCCGCCGTACCACTGCCGAGCCAGCCGTCCGGCGTCCGGCGTCCGAAACGCGAGGAACTGCCGGTGACGCTGACGCGCTTCGGCGCCGGCACCGATGGGCTGGTGCAGGCGACGCCGACCGAACCTGCGCCAACCATCATCTTTCCGCCCGACGGCGCTCGCGTCGATCTCGGCACTTCCTCGGCCGACGCCTCGCCGCTGGTGCTCAAGCTGCAAGGCGGCCGCGCACCATTCCGCTGGCTGGCCAACGGCAAGCCGCTGGTCGGCATCGACCGGCGGCGCACCGCGACCTGGCAGCCGGACGGCGCCGGCTATTCGACCCTGACCGTGATCGACGCGGCGGGACGCGCGGCCAGTGTGAAGGTTTTCGTCGAGTGAAAGTTTCCCTTGAATAATTTCCGGCAGGTGATTCAGGGGATTGGGTTTTACGTCTTGCTTTCGGGCGCCGGTATTTCCTCGGCCTTTGCTGACACCCTCCCCGCCGGCTTTGTTCGGCTAGCCGACATCGATCCCAATATCCGGCAGGATATCCGCTATGCCGGCCTCGAGAATTTCCTTCATCGCAAGGTAAGCGGCTACGATGCGCCGGTATGCATCCTCACCAGGCAAGCGGCGCAAGCGCTTTCGGCAGTGCAGAAAGCGATTGCCGCCGAAGGACTGACGCTGGTCGTGTTCGACTGCTATCGCCCTGCGCGGGCTGTCTCCGACATGGGTGACTGGACAAAAACGAGTGGGCCACCGGACGCGCAATGGTACCCAAAGGTCAAGCGCAAGGATCTCATCGCCAAGGGCTATATCGGCGAACTGTCCACCCATTCGCGCGGATCGACGGTCGATGTCGCGATCGCGCGAGCCGACCGCAAGAGCGCTCCGAAACCGGCCTGCGGCGCGACCGATGCCGACACGCTCGATTTCGGCACGGGTTTCGACTGTTTCGATCCAGCGAGCGAAACGGCTCACCGACCGATAGCCAGTGAAGCGGCGGCTAACCGCAAAAGACTTGTCGAGGCGATGCGTGCCCGCGGCTTCAAGAATTACGCCCGCGAATGGTGGCACTTCACGCTGGAGAACGAGCCGTTTCCAAAAGAGCGCTTCAAATTTCCCGTTACCGCCGAATAGCCGGCCGCAACCTTCGGGCGCGACGCAGCCATTGCCGAAGAGCTAGCCGTCTCTAGATAATCGCGTCGGGATCGCAATCATGGTCCATGCGGGGAAAATAGTTTCTCGCATCGCCGAAACTGGGCGAAAAATTGCTTCAATAGGCCAAAAAAGGCAACATTGAATGCATCTAAATTCTATCAATTCGGTAGATTGGCGCGAGTTCAACGGAGGCGGAAATGACCAAACCTCATTTCAGGAAACTGCTCGGCGCACTGGTCGCCACATCTGTCCAGTTCGGCACGCTCGGTTTCGCGTTTGCCGACACCACCATTCTCAACGTGTCCTATGATCCGACGCGTGAGCTCTACAAGCAATTCGATGAGGCCTTTGTCGCCCACTGGAAGGCCGAGACAGGCGAGACCGTCACCGTCCAGCAGTCGCATGGCGGATCCGGCGCCCAGGCGCGCGCCGTGATCGACGGGCTCGACGCCGACGTGGTGACGCTGGCGCTCGAAGGCGACATCAACGCCATTGTCTCGAAAACGAAGAAGATCAATCCCGACTGGCGGACGAAATTCGAAAACAATTCGGCGCCCTACACCTCGACGATCATCTTCCTCGTCCGCAAGGGAAACCCCAAGGGCATTCATGATTGGGGCGATCTGGTCAAGGACGATGTCCAGGTGATCACGCCCAATCCGAAAACCTCCGGCGGCGCGCGCTGGAACTATCTTGCCGCCTGGGCCTATGCCAGCGCCAAGGATGGCGGCGACGAGGCCAAGACCAAGGAATTCGTCGGCAATCTCTATGCGCATGTCCCGGTTCTCGACACCGGTGCGCGCGGCGCCACCGTGACCTTCGCGCAAAAAGGACTGGGCGACGTGCTGCTCGCCTGGGAAAACGAGGCCTATCTGGCGCTCGACGAGTTCGGCGCCGACAATTTCGATATCGTCTACCCGCCGACCTCGATCCTGGCCGAGCCGCCGGTCGCCGTGGTCGACGCCAATGTCGACGCCAAAGGCACGCGCAAAGTTGCCGAAGCCTATCTGAGCTACCTCTATTCCAAGGAAGGCCAGACGCTCATCGCCAAAAACCATTATCGCCCTTCGAAGCCCGAACTGGTGCCGGCGGAGGACTTGGCCAAGCTGCCTGAGATCAAGCTGGTCACCATCGACGACCCGCTTTTTGGCGGCTGGAAGAAAGCACAGCCTTATCATTTCGGCGATGGTGGTATATTCGACCAGATCTACAAGCCGGCCCAGTAGCATTTAGATCAGGACGACATGACCACAGCACCCGCCAAGGCGGGGTGGCGATTCAGGCAGCCGAGCGTCATTCCGGGTTTCGGATTGACGCTCGGCTTCTCGCTTGCCTACCTCACCCTCATCATCCTCATTCCCCTGTCCGGGCTGATCTGGCGCTCGGCGGCGCTCGGCTGGACCGACTTCTGGGCGATCGTCACCGACCGCCGCACCATCAACGCGCTTGAAATCAGCTTCGGCACCGCCTTCATTGCCGCCGCCGTCAACGTCGTCTTCGGCACGATCGTCGCGTGGGTGCTGGTGCGCTACAGCTTTCCAGGCCGCCGCATCGCCGATGCCATGGTCGACCTGCCCTTCGCGCTGCCGACGGCGGTTGCCGGCATCGCTTTGACCACGCTTTACGCACCGAATGGCTGGATCGGAAGCCTGCTGACGCCGCTCGGCATCAAGGTCGCGTATACGCCGCTCGGCATCGTCATCGCGCTGATCTTCATCGGGCTGCCCTTCGTCGTGCGCACTGTGCAGCCGATCATGGAGGAAATCGACAAAGAGGTAGAGGAAGTGGCCGCCACGCTCGGCGCCAATCGCTTCCAGATCATCAGCCGTGTTCTGCTTCCCGGACTGGCACCGGCCATCGTCACCGGTTTCGCGCTGGCCTTCGCGCGCGGCGTCGGCGAGTACGGCTCGGTTATCTTCATCGCCGGCAACCTGCCCTACAAATCCGAGATCGCACCGCTTCTGATCGTCATCCGGCTCGAGGAATATAATTATGCCGCGGCGACCGCGATCGCGGCGATCATGCTGGCGCTGTCCTTCGTGATGCTGCTGGTCATCAACCTGGTGCAGACCTGGAGCCGCAAGCGCTATGGCTGACCCGGAGATCAAATCCTACGCGCCGCACCACGAAAGCCGCTCGGCGGCGGTAACCGAAAGCCGCCCTGCGCAAGCCGTGCTGATGGCGGTAACGTTTGCGTTCCTCGCCATCTTCCTGCTCTTGCCGCTGATCATCGTCTTCAAGGAAGCTTTCGCCAAGGGCATCGAGGCCTACACACAGGCGCTAGGTGAACCGGATACGCGCTCGGCGATCCGCCTGACGCTTCTGGTCGCGGCGATCTCGGTGCCGCTCAACATCGTCTTCGGCATTTCCGCCGCCTGGGCGATCGCCAAGTTCGAGTTCAAGGGCAAGGCGTTCCTGACCACACTCATCGACCTGCCCTTTTCCGTCTCGCCGGTCATTTCGGGGCTTGTCTACGTGCTCTTGTTCGGCGCGCAAGGCCTGCTCGGCGCCTGGCTGAAAGCGCATGGCATCGTCATCCTGTTTGCCGTGCCGGGCATCGTGCTGGCCACCGTCTTCGTCACCTTCCCCTTCGTCGCCCGCGAATTGATCCCGCTGATGCAGGAACAGGGCAATGGCGACGAGGAGGCTGCCCTGTCGCTCGGGGCCAATGGCTGGCAGGCGTTCTGGTACGTGACGTTGCCCAACGTCAAATGGGGATTGCTCTATGGCGTGCTGTTGTGCAATGCCCGCGCGATGGGTGAGTTCGGCGCCGTCTCGGTCGTGTCGGGCCACATACGCGGGCTGACCAACACCATGCCGCTGCATGTCGAAATCCTTTATAACGAGTACAATGCCGCCGCCGCCTTTGCCGTCGCTTCGCTGCTTGCCGGCCTGGCGCTCGTCACGCTGGTCTTGAAAACGCTTCTCGAGATGCGCTACGGCGCCGAGATCGCCGCGACGCGCGGACACTGACAAATGCATGTCGCCCAAAAGTGTGTAGCGGTTTTTGGACAACGACATGCATAAAACAAAGATTTGATGTCGCCCAAAAGTGGGAACCGGTTTTGGGATAACGGCATGCATCAACTACAAAAGGGATTTGCATGGAAGTTCGCGTTGCCAACGTGCGCAAGGAGTTTGAGCGGTTTCCGGCCCTCCACGACGTTTCGCTCGACATCAAGTCGGGAGAACTGATCGCCCTGCTGGGACCGTCCGGTTCCGGCAAGACGACGCTGCTCAGGCTGATTGCCGGATTGGAGCGGCCGACCCGCGGAAAGATCTTCTTCGGCGAAGAGGATGCCTCCCAAAAGTCGATTCAGGAGCGCAATGTCGGCTTCGTCTTCCAGCACTACGCGCTGTTTCGCCATATGACGGTTGCCGACAATATCGGCTTCGGACTCAAGGTCCGACACGGGCCGTCACGCCCGTCGGCGAAGGAAATCCGCCGCCGCGCCTCGGAACTCCTCAACCTCGTTCAGCTTTCCGGTCTGGAAAAACGCTATCCGGCACAGCTTTCGGGCGGCCAGCGCCAGCGCGTGGCGCTGGCCCGCGCCATGGCGATCGAACCGGCCGTGCTTTTGCTCGACGAGCCGTTCGGCGCGCTCGATGCGCAGGTGCGCCGCGAACTGCGCCGCTGGCTGCGCGACATCCACGACGCCACCGGTCACACCACGGTCTTCGTCACCCATGACCAGGAAGAGGCACTGGAGCTTGCCGACCGTGTCGTGGTGATGAGCCAGGGCCGCATCGAGCAGGTCGGCACCGCCGACGAGATCTACGACACGCCGAACTCTCCCTTCGTCTACGGCTTCATCGGCGAATCGAGTTCGCTTCCGGTCAAGGTCGAGGACGGCCAGGTCTGGATCGCCGACCGGCCGATCGGGCTTTCCGCGCCGCACGCACCGCAAGGCGAAGCGACGCTGTTCTTTCGCCCGCACGACGTCGATCTGGTGGAAGAATGCAACGGCTGCATCGCCGGCACGGTCGCCGCCAGCCGCCGCGTCGCCGGCACCAGGCGGGTCGAGCTCGAAATCGGCGGCGAACGTCAGCGGGTCGAGATCGAATTGCCCGTCGATCATCCGGCGGCGCAGAAAAGTCGCGTGGCTTTCAGGCCGCGGCGCTGGAAGCTTTTTCCGGCTGCTTGATCCTCTATCAGGCGCTACACCAGCCAGTTCTCGACCTTCAGGCCTTTGATCCGGTTGAACTCCCCGGTGTTGGCGGTCACCAGGGTAGTTCCAAGCGCACGGGCGTGGGCAGCAATAAAAAGGTCATTTTGGGCGATGGTCTGGCCCCTGCCTTCCAGTTCTGCGCGAATCGCGCCGTACTCGGCATCCACCGGCACATCGAGCGGCAAGACGGGAATCTCAGTTAGCAATTCCTCGACCTTCTTGTGCAACTTGGCTGATCTTTTCTTGACGCAGCCATATCGCAGTTCCGACGCGACCACGATGCTGGTACACACGGCGGCGTCTCCCACGCGCAGGACAGCGCTTGCGGCTTTCCCGGCCGGATTTCGGATCATGTCGCTGACAATGTTCGTGTCCAGCATGAACCGCATCAAAAAAATTCCTCGGATTTGACAGGCATATCCTCGACTTCGGGAAAGTCTTCCTCGGCACCGGGCGGCGGCTCTTTCGCCCATTGCGCGAGCAGTGCGGTGAGGCCAGGTTTGCGGACCGGCTCGATGATCAGGCGGTCGCCTTCACGGCTGATCAAGACCTTTTCGCCGGGAAGTTCGAACTCGACGGGAATGCGCACCGCCTGGCTGCGATTGTTACGAAACAGCTTCGCCTCCTTCGGCGGGGTTGTTGAATGGCGGTGTTGAGACATGACAACAGCTCCCTTGTATATACTATTTGTATATGCCAGACGGGGCGGCGATGCAATCGCCTTGCACCGCGTTGGCCGGCCGGGAACCATCGTGCACGCCGACGGCATCGGCGCCGCTGCCAAGCTGTCCTGAGACTCTGCTTGAAAGAAAAAACCAGAAATCGCCCACAGCGGGAATATTTCTTCTATCGACAACGTGGAGCGGCCGCTCTGCGTGCCTCGTCGCGCACGATGCCTTGCCGCTATGGTCCGGCATTAAGCTCATGGCATTGGAGCCTGTTTTCATGAAGCGATTTTTGCTTGGCATCGCCACGTTGGCCGGCCTCTTCCTCGCATCCTCCCAAGCCTGGTCGGCCGACAAATTGCTCAATGCTTCCTATGATGTCGGGCGCGAACTGTTTGCGCAGGTCAACAAGGCGTTCGTCGCCGGCCACCCCGGCGTCACCATCGATCAGTCGCATGCCGGAACCTCGGCACAAGCACGCGCCATCGCCGAAGGCCTCGGCGCCGACGTGGTCACGTTCAACCAGGTCATCGACATCGACTTCCTGGTCAAGAAGGGCCTCATCTCCGCCGACTGGCAGAAGGACTTTCCGGACAACGCCTCGCCTTTCTATTCGCTGCCCTCCTTCCTGGTGCGCGCCGGCAATCCAAAGCACATCAAGGATTGGAACGATCTCGTGCGCGACGACGTCCAGGTGATCTTCCCTAATCCGAAAACATCGGGCAATGCGCGCTACACCTATCTCGCGGCCACCGCCTACGCCAAGGAAGCCTTCAAGGGCGACGATGCCAAGGTGAAGGAGTTCGTGACAAAGCTGTTCAACAACGTGCCGGTGTTCGACAGCGGCGGGCGCGCCGCGACCACCACTTTCGTGCAGCGCGAAATCGGCGACGTACTCATCACCTTCGAGTCGGAAACGCGCGGCGTCCGCAAGGAGTATGGCGAGGACAAGTTCGAGCAGGTAACGCCTTCGGTCAGCCTGTTGGCGGAATTTCCGGTGGCGATCGTCGACACGGTTGCAGACGAGCATGGCACGCGCGATCTCGCCAAGACCTATCTCGACTTCCTCTATACACCGGAGGGCCAGGACATCGCCGCCCGCAACGGCCTGCGGGCCCGGGACGCGGCGGTCGCCGCCAAATATAAGGCTGAGTTTCCCGATGTCCGCCTGCTGACGGTGGAGGAGGTCTTCGGCGGCTGGGCCAAGGTCCAGGCCGAGCACTTTGCAGCGGGCGGCCTGCTCGACCAGACTTATGGCAGCCGCTGAGGCGATCCTCCAACTTTGACAGAAGCCGGCTTTGCCGGCTTCTTTGCTTTCGCGCCGCGAAAGGTGATTTCTGGCACTTTCCGGGCGCATTCCGTCCAAAAGGTTACAAAGAATCAACGCGTTTGTGCCTACCGTGAGAACGGACGGCTTGTTTTCGCGAACGGCTTCGCGTGATCAAACCGTCATGATTTGCACACAAACAGCCGCCAGACGCAGGTGGTTGGGGCTTCATGGGTTGACTCGGGGCATGCTTACCAAAAAAGGCAAATACGGCCTCAAGGCCCTCGTGCATCTGTCGGGCCTGCCGGTCGGCCAGCTCGCATTCGTCAACGACATTGCGGTCGCCAATAACATCCCCAAGAAATTCCTGGATGCCATCCTGGGCGAGTTGCGTAACGCCGGCTTCGTCCAGAGCCGCAAGGGCAAGGAAGGCGGTTACCGCCTTGCCCGGCCGGCTTCCGAGATCAAGATCGGCCATGTCGTGCGTGTCCTCGACGGGCCGCTGGCGCCGATCCCCTGCGCCAGCCGCACGCAATACCAGCGCTGCGAGGATTGCGACGAGGCGACCTGCCAGGTTCGGCACATGATGCTGGAGGTCCGGCAGGCGATCGCCGAGGTGCTGGACAACCGCAGCCTCGCGGCCATGCGCGACGCCGACAATGACGATTTCCCAGTCGAACTGACGTCGCAAATCTAGCGCGCGAGCAGGCTCAAGGCAGTCGCGACGGTGTCGGCGACCGGACGCGTGCCATCCAGGGCCATTGCCGCCTCGTCCGCCGCTGGCGCCTCGAGCGTGGCGAACTGGCTGTCGACCAGGCTTGCCGGCATGAAATGACCCTTGCGATTGCCGACGCGCTGTTTTGCTGTTGCCGGGTCGATCTCCAGGTAAACGAAAACGATATCCGCGCAAAAGCCGCGCAGGCGATCGCGGTAGCTGCGTTTCAGCGCTGAGCAGGCGGCGACCACACCTTGCCCGCTTGCGACCGACGCGGCCATCCGCTGGCCGATCGCGTCGAGCCAGCCTTCGCGCAGCGCGTCGGTGAGCGGCTGGCCGCTCGCCATGCGTGCGACGTTTTCGGGCGGATGCAGCCTGTCGCCTTCGATAAAGACGGCGCCCAATGCCGCTGCAAGCGCTTCGCCGACAACCGACTTGCCGCAGCCGGCAACCCCCATCACCACGATGGCGGGTATCGTTCGAACAGTGCTCGCCGGCTTATATGCCACGTCTTTACCGGTCATGCAGGTCAGCGGCTTGCCGGCGCGCGGCCATAGAGCAGCAGCATGGCGACGATGACGACGCCGTAGATGATCTGCCGTCCCGCCTCCGGCATCTGCATGACAGAGAGAATGGACTGCAGAAGCGTGATCAGGATTACCCCGGCGACTGTGCCGAGATAGGAGCCGCGCCCACCGAGGATCGACGTGCCGCCGAGCACAACCGCGGCGATCGACGGCAGCAGATAGGCGTCGCCCATCGACTGTGCCGCCTTGGAGGCATAGCCGGCCAACAGCACGCCGCCGAAGGCGGAGAGCCCGCCCGAAACCGCAAAGGCGATCATCACCACGCGCCGCGTGTCGATACCGGAAAGATAGGCGGCACGCTCGCGATTGCCGATGCCGTAAACGGTGCGGCCGAAGCCGGTGCGGGTCAGCACGAACACCATTGCGGCGCCGATCAGCGCCCAGATGAGGACGGCGTTGGGCACGGCAGGAACGGCAAAGCCGGTCGCCAGATAGCGCATCGCACCGGTCGCCGAATCCTGCGGCGAGAAACCGCCCGTATAGACCACCATCAGCCCCTGCGCGACGGCGTTGGTGGCAAGCGTGATGATCATCGAGGGAATGCGCAGATAGGCAACGCCGATGCCGTTGACGATGCCGATCAGAACACCGCAGAAGATGCCGAACGGAATGGCAAGCGCCACGCCGACCGGGCCGTATGCGGCCGCGGCGCAGGCCATCATCGCGCCGGCCGCCACCGACCAGGGCACCGACAGGTCGATCTGGCCGAGCAGGATGACCAGCATCATGCCGGTCGCGATGACGCCGAGAAACGACGCCACCTTGAGCTGCTGCAAAAGGTATTCAGGCGACAGGAAGCTGCGCGAATAGAGGCTGCCGAGGAACAGCAGCAGCACGATACAGGCGAACGCCGTCAGCACCGCCGGGTCGGCGCGGCGGAGGAATTTCGGCATGCGGCCGGCGAGACCACTCACAGTCGTTTCGCTCACAGGAACCACTCCAGCCGGTTGCGGACCCGAAACAGGGCGAAGGCGCCGAGGCTGACCGCGATCAGCAGAATGACGCCCTGGAACAGGGGCTGCCAGAGCGGATCGAAATCGAAGACGAACAGCAGGTCGCCGATGGTGCGGAAGGCAAGCGCGCCGAAGATCGCGCCGATGGCGCTGCCCTTGCCGCCGAACAGCGACACGCCGCCAAGCACGACCGCGGCAATCGAAAACAGCGTATAGGCGTTGCCGCTGGCATAGGCCGCATCACCGGTATAGGTGAAGAACGTCAGGAACAGCCCGCCGATCGCGGCAAGCAGACCGGCAAGCGCATAGGCGGCGAACTTTCCACGCCGGATCGGCACGCCGGACATGTAGGCCGCCATCTCCGAGGAGCCGGCCGCATAGGCGGCGCGGCCGAGCACCGACCGGCTGAACGGCACCCAGACGACAAGCACGACCGCCAGCAGCGCCACCAGGCTCGCCGGCACAATACCAAACAGGCGCCCGGTCAGCGCATCGGCGAGCCCTTCATTGACCGAGCCGCCCGGAAACGGCCGAAGCAGCAGCGCAATGCCGAAATAGACCGCACCGGTGGCGATGGTGGCGACGATCGGCTGCAGGCGTCCATAGATGACGATGGCGCCATTGATTGCCCCGCACAGCAGGCCGGTGCCGAGCACGGCGATGACGCCGAAGGCGGTCTCGATGCCGGTGCCGACGACCAGCCACGACGCCAGGCAGTTGGTCAGGGTGAAGATCATGCCGACCGAAAGATCGATGCCGGCGGTGATCACCACCAGCGTTTGCGCCATGGCGACGAAGGCGAGCAGCACGCCCTTGTTCGAGGCCGTCTGCACGACGTTGGCGGTGAAGCCCGCCGGATGGTTCGAGGTGTAGATGACGAACATGACGACGAAGATGCCGAACGCCAGCAGCGTTCCGCGCTGTTCGGCAAGCCAGTAGCGCCAATCCTTCACGCGTCCGCTCCTTGCTTTGGCATCTCTTCGTGAATGTTGAGCGCGCTGGCGATCAGCGCCCGCTCGGTGATTTCGGCGCCGACCAGTTCGCGCTTGACCGCGCCGTCATAGAGCACCAGCACGCGGTCGCAGCAGCCGATCAGCTCGTCATAGTCGGTCGAATAGAAGAGGATCGCCGCACCCTGGTCGGCAAGCTTGCGCATCAACTGGTAAAGCTCCTGCTTGGTGCCGACATCGATGCCGCGCGTCGGATCGTTGAGCAGGATGATGCGCGGCTGCCGCATCAGCCATTTGGCGATGACGACCTTCTGCTGGTTGCCACCGGATAGCGCGCCGACCGGAATGTCGAGGCCGGCGGTCTTGATCGCCAGGAGACCCACCATATCGTCGATCAGCCGCTGCTCGGCGGCGCGATCGATGATGCCGGCCCTGGACAGCCGGTCGAGGGCAGCGAATGAGAGGTTTTCGCGCACCGTCATCGGCAGCATCAGCCCCTCGGTCTTGCGGTCCTCCGGGATCAGCGCCATGCCGATCCGGTCATCGCGCGCCGCGGCCGGGCTGGCGATCGCCACCGGCCTGCCGTCGATCAGGATCTGGCCCGACAGGCCACGCAGCACACCGAAGAAGGCGAGCAGCAATTCGCGCTGGCCTTGGCCGTCGAGGCCGCCAAGCCCGACCACCTCGCCCGCCCCGACCGATAGCGAGACATCGTGCAGCCGATCCGTCCAGGACAGGCTGCGCGCCTCCAGAACCGGCGTGGCTGCGGCAGCCGCCCGCGCGGGCTTGGGCGGAAAGACGTGGCTGTATTCGCGCCCGATCATCAGTTCGACGACCTCGTTGTCGCTTTTTGTACCGGCCGCGTAGCTGGCGACATTGCGGCCATTGCGGAACACCGTGCACTGGTCGGCCAACTCGGCGATCTCGTTCATGCGGTGCGATATATAGAGCAGCGCCAGCCCTTCCGAACGCAGCCGCTTCAACACGGCGAAAACTCTGGCGACGTCGGCCGCGGTCAGCGCCGAGGTCGCCTCGTCGAGGATCAGGATGCGTGGCTTGCGCGCCAGTGCCTTGGCGATCTCGACCATCTGCCTTCTTGAAAGGGGAAGATCCTTGACCAGCGCCAGCGGATGGATATCGGAAGCGCCGGCGCGAGCCAGGGCTTCTTCGGCGATGCGGCGCTGCGCCTTGCGGTCGATCATGCCGAAACGCTTCGGCGGATCGGAAATGACGATGTTGTCGGCAACGCTGAGTTCGGGGACGAGCGACAGTTCCTGGAAGATGCAGACGATGCCGGCCTGGTTGGCAGCGGCCGGCGAAGCGAAGGTAACTTCGCTTCCGTCCAGCATCATGCGGCCCTCGTCGGGCGCGACGACCCCCGCCATGACCTTGATCAGCGTCGATTTGCCGGCGCCGTTCTCGCCGAGAATGGCGTGGATGCTGCCTGGAGTGACCGACAGTTCGGCCTTCTCCAGCGCCCGCACGCCGCCATAGCGCTTGGATATGCCTTCCATGCGGAAGAGCGGAACCGCACCGTCCATCGGCCCTCCCCAGGCGCTTGGCAATCAGGATGTCGGGCGCCGCCGCGGCCGTAGCACCCGCGGCGTCGGGCTGTCGGAGTTTACTGGTTTTCCTTGCTCTGGCCCATGATTTCCTGCGCCGTGAAATTGATGCCGCAGGTCGGGAAGGAATTGCCGACGAAGAAATTGTCGGATTGGTCGGGGAAGTAGTCCTGGCCTGCCTTGAAGTTCGGATCCTCGACGATCGCCAGCGGCAGCTTGACCGCTTGCGGCACGACCTGGCCTTCAAGTGCTGCAATCGCCGTCTTGATGGCAACCGCGACCTGCGCCGGGCCGGTGCCGGCCGACGAGCATTTCAGGCCGTCAGCGGCGAACTTGGCGCAGAATTTGCGGAAGCCGTTCTCCGTCTCGCCGCCGAACGGCACGAACGGATGCTTGGCATCGATCATCGCCTGCACGATGCCGGTATCGCCGCCCTGTCCGGTAATGCCGTCGAAGGGGCCGTTGGTGGCAATGGCATCGGCCGTAGCCTTTTGCGCAACGCCGTCATCCCACTTGCCGACGACCTCGGTGACATCCCATTTCTTACCGGAAGCGTCGAGAACCTCGTGGATGCCGTTATGGCGGTCGGTATCGACGGATGTGCCGGCGACGCCGCGCACTTCCAGCACCTTGCCGCCGTTCGGCACGTGCTTGACCAGCCAGTTGCCCCATAATTCGCCAAGGCCTTTCTGGTCGACATTGACGTTGATGGCATCCTTGGTGTCGAGGATGTTGTCGAAGGCGACCAGCACCACGCCGGCTTCCTTGGCCCGCTTGATGACAGGACCGAATGCGGTCGGGTTCTGGGCGTTGACGACAATCGCGTCATAGCCGGAATCGATGAAATTGTTGATTGCCGAAATCTGGGCCGGCACGTCTTCGCCGGTCGAGACCACCTTGAATTCCTTGAGCTTGGCCGCGACCTCCGGCTGCGCTGCATAGGCCTTTGCCGTCTGCACCATCTGGATGCGCCATGTGTTGGCGATATAGCCGTTGGCCAGAGCGATGCGGTACGGGCCGTCTTTCTTGGGGAACTTGAAGAACTGCGTATCGGCCGACCAGGGCGCGAAGCAGTCAGGCTCGGCCGATGGCCCCTTGACGATTTCAGGATCGGCGATCGCCGACGAGCTCAGCATGACGAAAGCAGTGGCGGCAACGATACCGCCAACGAGTGACTTGATCATCGATATTCCTCCCAGTTGCAGTTTTGTTTGTTGTTACGCCGATGAATTTGCGCTTTTCCGGCCCGGCACTTCCCGCCGTACCCGTCGCGCGTTCAGGTGGCCGAATGCCGACCCGATCCCCTCCTTTGTTGCCCGGCTAGTCCCGCAAAAACTATCATATTATACATAATAAACAAGCATGAGCTGTCGCTTATGTATAATAAACAGCCCCCCATCTTCTGAGCGAAGTACCGCCCGGCGATAACTGGTAGCGCTACCATGACGTAGTGTAAAGCGCCATTGCGTTGAAGCGCGCTTCAGCGCGCCGTGCTTTCACGCCGCTTGAGTTCGAAGCCGAGGTCGCGACGACACCTGCGCCACCCGTCGATCCGTTGCATCCAAAACGGCGACAGCGTCTATGAAACGCATTACTGTTTCGTCGCTTTGCGCAGAACAACGCTGGATGTGGGGAGCCAATGATGGAAGGACATATTGATCCAAAACTGGAACACATGTACCGCCGTGGCTACTCAGCTGGCGTATTCGATGTACTGGCGAGCCTTGCGCTCCTTCTTTCCGATGAAGACCGCCAGATTGTGGAGAACTGGGCCAAGAACGACCTTGCCGTCTGGAGAACCATGCGCCTCAATGAAGCGGTTCGGCCTCCGGATTTTCCCATAGGAAGTCGCCCAGATGTTCATGGAACCTGGCCTGCGTAGGTGTCCGAGACCTACTCAGTTCCTCGAACACCTCCGGCGCATCGCGATGGTGCTCGAGTACTACCGGATCGCCGGACCCTTTTTTCGAGCTTTCAGCGCGCCGTGCTTTCACGCCGCTTGAGTTCGAAGCCGAGGTCGACGACCCGCTGTTCCGGCCTGTTGCCTTCGATCGCCGCAAGCGCCATGGCGACCGCCCGCCGGCCGATCTCGTAGCGATACGTCCGAACGCTGGTGACCGACGGAAACGCCACCTCCATCATGTCGAGATCGTTGAAGCCGACGACGCCGATCGTCTTCGGCACGGCGATCGAAGCGCGGTGGCATTCGAACAGCACGCCAAGGGCGATATCGTCATTGTTACAGAACACCCCATCGAGGCTCGGCACCTTGGCCAGCGCGTCGCGGAACAATTCGCGGCCGAGGGTGACGCTGGAGGGCACCGGCGTCGTGGTGGTGAGCCTCGGATCGAACAGGCCGGCCGCCTCCATCGCCGCGCGATAGCCGGCGAGCCGCCGCTGCGAACGCGGATCCATGCGCGCACCGATGAAGCCGATCCGGCGATAGCCTGCCTCGATCAGATGTTCCGCAGCCGCCTTGCCGCCCTCGAAATGTGAGAAACCGACCATCATGTCGACCGGATCGGGCCCGGTCTCCATCACCTGCACCACCGGACAGCCTGCCGTTTCCAGCAGTTTTCGCGAGGCCGGCGTTTGGTCGATGCCGGCCACGATCAGCGCCGCCGGGCGTTGCGGGCCAAACACCTGCAGCAGCCGCTCTTCCTCAAGGCCGGAATAGTGGGTGTTGCCGAGCTGAATCCGGAAAGGGCCGTCCGACAGGCTGTCGTAGATGCCGCGCACCACTTCGGCAAAGACGTTGTTGGTAAGCGACGGCACCAGAACGCCAAAGACCTCGGCGCGCGCCGAAGCCAGCGCCCGCGCATTCGGGTCGGGCACATAGCCGAGCTCGTTCACGGCCGACTCGATCTGGCGGCGCAGATCTTCCGAGACACGCCCCGGCTCACGCAGGGCGCGCGATACGGTAATGGCGCCGACGCCGGCCTTGCGGGCGACGTCGGCGATGGTCGGGCGGCCGCCGCCGCGGCGTGAGCGCGGCTTGATCACCGTACTCGTCCGGACGCCGGGCAACCGCCCATACGCGACCGTGAAACGATGTTCAGCGTTTTTGAAACTGCTGCCATGCCAAACTGGCCCGTTGCCACACCTTGTCTGGCGTCGCGCAGCCTTCGGCTGTTGTCAAGCGACGGCCGGAGAGACTGTATCCGTACCGCTGTGCTTCAGGCCGCCACAGCAGCGCTGCGCCGGGCCTTCCACAGCAGCAGCACCATGGCCAAAATATTCAGCAGGTTCCAGGCAATGCCGTTGAGGAACGCGGCGGCATAGGAGCCGGTCAGATCGTAGATCCAGCCCGACATCCAGCCGCCGATCGCCATGCCGAAGATGGTCGCCATCATGACGATGCCGACGCGCTGGCCAGCTTCCTTGGCTGGCATATATTCGCGCACGATGATCGCATAACAGGGCACGATGCCGCCTTGCGACAGGCCGAAAACCAGCGAGACGACATAAAGCGAGGCAAGCCCGTCGAACGGGATATAGAACAACAGCGACAGGCATTGCAGCACCGAGCCGATCAGCAGGGTTTTCACACCGCCGATGCGATCGGCAAGGAAACCCGAGCCAAGCCGGCTGACGACGCCCGCCGCCAGCATGATCGACAGCATATCGGCGCCATGCGCCACGCCGTAGCCGAGATCAATGCAATAGGCGACGATATGGACTTGCGGCATCGACATCGCCACGCAGCAGCCGAGCCCGGCCACGATGAGCAGCGCCTGCAAGGCCGCCGGCGACAGGGAGATCGGCTGAACCACGCGGCTGCCCGGCGATCCCGGAGCCGCCTGGGGCGGTGCGCCGCGCCGGAGCAGCAGGATCAAGGGCACCATGGTGACCAGGCAGACAACGCCGATCGCGGCATAGGTGAAGCGCCAGCCCTCGGTCTGCATGACATAGGGCATCGCCGTCGGCCAGATCGCTCCGGCGAGATAGTTGCCGGATGCCGCAGCCGTCACCGCGACGCCGCGGCGCCGGTTGAACCAGTGCGAGATGTCGGCGATCAACGGCCCGAAGATCGCCGACGAGCCAACGCCGATCAACAGGCCCTGGACGAGGGTGAACTGCAGGATCGAACTGGTCAGCGACGCCAGCAGGAAGCCGGCGCCAAGTGTAATCGCGGCAATCAGCGCCGGGATCCAATACCCCATGCGGTCGATGGCGCGGCCGAACAGCACATTGCCGGCGGCAAAGCCGACCATGGTCGCGGTGTAGGGCATCGAGGCAGCGGCGCGATCGACGCCGAATTCTACCTGCACGGCAGGCAGCACCACGACCACCGCCCACATGCCGACCCCGCCGATCGTTGCCAGCAGCATCGAGATGCCCAGCCGTATCCAGGCATAGGCACTGTCGATGCCGGAACTTCCTGCCTGGCTTGAGACGATTGGGGTCAAGAGCGTTTCCTGTCCGCAGTTCTTGAATCGGCGGTTCTGACCACTATCGGCGCATTCGCATCGCCGAGCAGCGCCACGACAGGCAAATCCGTGGCTCCAGGGATTCGGGCCGAAGTGGAACAGGGGTGCGCCATAAGACGTTTTCCCGGCAACGACCTAGTGGAAGGAGTTTGCCATGACCGCGCAACGGAAATGGTCCGCCGACGTCACCGGGCATAGCGACGCGCTGGACCTCGAGGAACACATCTTCGAATCCCACGATCCCAAGAAGATCGCCGCCTCGTTGAAGCGCTCGGCCGAGCACAGCGACCGGCGCAAGGCGGGGCCGTTTCAATCCGCCATGTCGATGCTGAATTTCTACATTAACCGCGCCGGCAAGAACCTGCCGGCGGCGCAGAAGAAAGTGCTGGAGGACGCAAAGGACGAACTGCGCACCCTTTTTGGCCGCCCAAAAGAAGACTAGAATGGGTTACCATCGACTGGTTCTGCCAGATTCGGCTGAACTGGACCTAGTGACAGGGCCTCTTTGTCGCCAGTCTGCAGGCTCGGCTTGTATTCCCAAGCCCGCAAAAGCCTGGCGTCATGACGGTCAAGATCGGCATCAATCCCATCACCTGGAGCAATGACGACGTTCCGGCGCTTGGCGGGGATACGTCCTTGGAGACCTGCCTGTCGGAAACCGCGCTGGCCGGCTACCGCGGCACCGAACTCGGTGGCAAATTTCCGCGCCAGGCTGAAGTGCTTGGGCCGCTCCTGTCTTCCTATGGCCTGGAACTCGTCTCCGGCTGGTATGATGGCCGCATTCTCGACCGCACGGTCGACGAGGAATTCGCGGCGATCACCCCACATCTTCAGCTGTTGCGAGACCTTGGCGCCAGGATCGTCGTCTACGCCGACACCTCGCGCGGTCGCCATGACGGCATTTTCGCACCGATCTCCGAGCGTCCGCGCCTCGCCGACAGGGACTGGCCGTCCTATGGCGAGAAACTGACCGCCCTCGCCGACCGCATGGCCGCATTCGGGGTCGGCATGGCCTTCCACCACCACATGGGCACCATCGTCGAGACGGACGATGAAGTCGACAGGCTGATGGCGGCGACGGGCCGAAGCGTCGGCCTTTTGTTCGATACCGGCCACTGCCTGTTTTCGGGCGGCGACCCGCAATCGCTGCTGCAACGGCATCTCGACCGTATCGTGCATTTCCATTGCAAGGATGTTCGCAGGGCGATGCTGAAACGGGCACGCCGCGAGGACATGAGCTTCATGGCGGCGGTAATGGACGGCATTTTTACCGTGCCCGGCGACGGCTCGGTCGATTTCCTGTCATTGCTGAAGCCCCTCGCCGCGCGCGGCTATGAAGGTTGGCTCGTTGTCGAGGCCGAGCAGGATCCGGCCAAGGCGCATCCGCTGACCTATGCCAGCAAGGGCTATTTCTCGCTGCTCGCCACCGCCCGCGAGGCCGGCTTCGAAGTGGCGACGCGGCAGGCAAACTGACCGGCCCGCATTTGCGAGCCGGGGGACACGATGAGCGCGCGCCGCGATGGGGTTAGCGACGCGAAAGCGCCCGGCGATCCGCGCCGCCTTGCTCCCTGCGCGGCGCGGATCGCAGAATCCCGGCTCTGGATTGCAAACCCCGACTTTCAAGCTTGAGGCCGACCGGAAGCCGTGCCTTGATGCAACCGAGGAGGAGCGATATGGCTTTCGAAGCTGCGCTTGGCATGGAACGGCTTTGCACCATCCGCGAGATTGCCGAGAAGGCGGAACTTGGCGCCGCCACCGTGCATCGCGCGCTGAAGAACAGCCGCGAGATCCGTCCCGAAACCAGGCGGCTGGTGCTCGACACCGTCTGCCGGCTCAACGAGGAAAAGATCGCCCGCGCCGCCCGGTTCGTCGGGGGATAGTGCCTTGCCCGACCACATGCGCCTTTCCCTCGACATCATGTCGGTCGACCGCGCTTCGGAAGAACCGATGCATCGTCAGATCTACGGCGCCTTGCGACGCTTCATTCTTGACGGCCAGATCCCGCAGAACACGCTGCTGCCGTCGACGCGCTCGCTGGCCGAAGATCTGAAGGTCGGGCGCAACACGGTCATCGCCGCCTATGACCAGCTCCTTGCCGAAGGTTTTATCGAGGCGCGTGCCGGATCGGGCACCTGGGTGGCGCCGATCCAGCAGAACCGCCCCTTGGCATCCCTGCGCGCCGGACTGGCAGCGCCGCAAAAGCTGTCGCGGCGCGGTCAGACCATCGTCAACGGCCCGCAACCGCCGCGTAATGCCGGCGTCATCAATTTCCATCCCGGCGTGCCTGAAACGGCATCGTTTCCGTTCACCATCTGGTCAAGCCTTCTGGTGCGCAATGCACGCAGCCGCGACGATAGTCTGCTTGGTTATCTCTCCTTTGCCGGTCACCCCGGCCTGCGCCAGGCCATTGCCTCGACCATCGGCCTGTCGCGCGGCATCAGTTGCACCGCCGACCAGGTGATCATCGTCACCGGTGCGCAGGCAGCGCTCGATCTGGTCTCGCGCGTGCTGATGGACGAAGGCGACCATGTCTGGATGGAAGAGCCCGGCTATCTCGGCGCCAAAAGCGCCTTTCTCGCCAGCGGCGCCAAGCTGGCACCGTTGAAGGTCGACCGGCGCGGCTGGCATCTTGCCGATCCGGAGCTGCCGCCGCCGCGGCTAATCTATGTGACGCCATCCTGCCAATGGCCGTTCGGCACCATCATGCGCATCGAGGAGCGGCTGCAACTGCTCGACATCGCCGAACGCAACGGCGCCTGGATCGTCGAGGATGACTATGACGGCGAATACCGGTTCCGCGGCCGGCCGGTGCCGGCGCTGCGCGGGCTCGACCATGCCGACCGCGTCGTCTATATCGGCAGCTTCGGCAAGACGCTGATTCCGGCGCTGCGCATCGGTTATCTGATCGTGCCGCGCGAATTGTCGGTTCCGTTCGACCGGGCGGTGAGCATCACCGGCCAGTTCGCGCCGCTGATCCTGCAGGCAACGGTCAACGACTTCATCATGCAGGGCTATTTCGCCACGCACCTCAAGCGCATGCGCCGGCTCTACGCGCGCCGGCAGGCGAACTTCGTCAAGCTGTGCCAGGAGCATCTGGCCGAATGGCTGATCGTCACGGAAAACGATTCCGGCATGCAGCTGCTGGCGAGCTTCGTCAGGCCCTATAAGGACAGCGACGTGGTCGCCGCCGCCCTCAAGGAGGGGCTCGACGTTCAGGGCATCTCCATCAACTATCATTCCACTGAGCCCGAGCACGGCCTGCTGCTCGGCTATGCGGCGATGGACGAACGTCAGATCCTGCGCGCCGTTCTGGCGTTGCGCGCCGCGTTCCTAAGATTGGATAGAAGCTAGAGCCAGGCTCTCCATCTCGTTCACCGCGGGGTTGAGTCGGTCGCCCGCAGTGATTAGGAATATGGGGCGTCGGTCCTTGTTTTCGGCGTTCGCGCAAAGCGCGCTTCCCAAGGCCGAACCTCCCCGAAAACCAGAAGCATGCCCACCGCCGGTATTGGCGGGCAACGCATTCATCTGAACCATGAGGATTGCCATGAGAACCGCATCCTGTGCCTGCGGGCAACTGAGGATCTCCTGTAACGGAGAGCCGCAGCTGGTCGCACAGTGCCACTGCCTCGATTGCCAGAAACGGACCGGCAGCACATACGGCGTCGCCGCCTTCTTTGCGCGCGACAAGGTAGAAGCCGAAGGCGACGCCAGTACCTACAGGCGATCTGCTCGGAGCGGCCACCATGTCACTTTCCATTTCTGCCCGGGCTGCGGCTCGAGCGTCTTCTGGGAGCCCGAGCGAAAGCCTGAATGGATCGCCGTCGCGGTCGGCTGCTTCGCCGATCCCGCCTTTCCGGCCCCGGCGCATGTTGGGTGGGAAGACCGGCGTCATCCCTGGGTTTCCGGTTAGCGACGCCAACCCGCCAGCGCAGCGCTTTACCTTACTGGTTGATCTCGGGTTCAACGAGCTTCGCCAGATTTCGCAGCGACTCCTGCCAGCCGAGATAGCAGGCCTCAACCGGGATGGCGTCTGGGATACCTGCCTGCGTGATATTCACTTCGGTGCCGACCGACACTTTCTTCAATGTCACGGTCACCTCGATCTCGCCGGCCAGGTTGGGGTCGTCGAACCGGTCGGTGTAACGCAGTCGCTCATTGGGCACGAGCTCGACATATTCGCCGCCGAACGAGTGGCTGTCGCCGGTGGTGAAGTTGCGGAAGGACATTTTGAACGCACCGCCGACTTTCGCCTCGAAGTGATGAACCGTGCAGGTGAAGCCGTTCGGCGGAAGCCATTTCGCAAGTGCATCCGCTTCAAGGAACGCGCGGTAGACTTTCTCCGGGCTGGTTGTCAGAACGCGGTGCAGCCGTACGGTGCCGGGCATATCGTTAATCCTCCGTGTTGGTGATCGATGCCCCCTAGGACGAGCGGAGCCCGGCCTATCCGACACGGGCCCGCGGATTTTTTGGCGGCCGGTTATGCCGGCCGGAATCCTCGGCCGGCCACCGGACAAGGAACTCGACCGCAGGGTAGCAAACCGCGCCGGATCTGGTCTAGTTCACACTGTCGAACTTCTGCAGATCAACCGGTGCCGCCTTGCGCAATTCGATATCATCGAGCGAAGCATTCTCCAGCGCCACCCGCGCCGCCGCGTCGATGTTGTGAATAATGTCCTGAATGTCGGTATCGCTGTGCGCCGGGTTCATGGCGACCATCACGGTGCGGTTGAGGATGTCGAGCGAGCGCTTGCCGAGGTCGTCGGGATAATCCAGCCGCAGGCCCTGGTTCTCGGGCAGTGCGTAAGGATTGAGCGCCGGGTGATGCGCCCCTTCATGCATCAGCACCTGGTCCCACTGGGTGAAATTGTGACGGCCGGTCTTGCCGGCAACGACGCTCGGAATGGTCTTCGAAAAAGTCTGCGCCGCCTGCTCGCTCGGCAGCAGGTACATCACCTGTGCGGCACAATCGTCGTCCGCGCTGTTCATCGGCGACGGCGTCAGCCCAAGATTGCTAAGGTGGTGGGTACCGGCCAGCACCGTCTTCTTCTCGGCTCGCATCGCCTCGATGATGCCGTCCAGCCGGTCGAGTTGGACGTTGAGCATCGCCCCCATCAGTTCGGAAGCACGCGCGCCGATGCCGGCGAAGGGTTTGATGCTGTCGCTTCTGCCCTGCCAGTAGAAATGGCAAGGGTCGATTGCGCAGCGCGCCCGTTCCGCCACTTTCGGGTCGCTGGTGGCGATACCGCCGCCCTCGCCCGAGGTCATGTTCTTGAAGTAGTTGAAGGAATAAGCGCCGGCATGGCCGATCGAGCCGAGCTTGCGGCCCTCATAGCCGCCGCCGATGCCTTGGCAGACATCCTCCAGCACCAGCAAGCCGCGCTTGGCAGCAATGTCCATGATCGCATTCATGTTGCAGGCCGCGCCCCACATATGCACCGGGATGACCGCCCTGGTGCGCGGCCCGATGGCATCGCGCAGGGCGGTGGGATCGATGGTCAGGCTCTCGTCGATGTCGACGATGACGGGAATGGCCCCGACCGACAGCACCGCGGTCGCGGTCGCCATATAGGTGTGCGCCGGCACCAGCACTTCGTCCCCCGGGCCGATGCCGAGGCCGATCAGGCCGGCGGCGAGCCCATAGGTGCCGCTGGCGGCCAGCGCGAAATGCTCGACGCCAAGATGCTGCGCATAGCGGGCCTCGAAACGGTCGCATTCGCTGTCCCTGCCGTAACGAAACAGCGCGCCCGAGCGGATCACCCTGGCAATGGCTTCGATTTCCTCTTCGCCGGCGGTGTACATGACAGGCCTCCAGTCACTTGATAGTGTGGGTCACTTGATAATGTGGTCGCTTGATGGTGTGGACAGCTGTAGGCTTGTCGGCACGGTTTGAAAGAACCACTCCGCCGCTATTCGACCAAGCCATCTGCGCCCGGAAGACGGTTCCTGTGACTGGTTTTGAACCGTGATTGGGGGAATCGGCAGCTAAGTGTCTCAGCCGGCAGGCAAATTGTACCCATCCGAATTCGCCAAAGTGGCCCTGTCGGAAAGGCAGGTTTCGGCGTTCCATTCCGGCCAGTTGGGCAAACGGTTGGTTCCATGAAATACGGGACACACTTTGGAAGACCCTCGAAACCGGCGTGCCGGCGGAAAGGCGGCCGTTCGTGAACGCCGCCGGCTCCAGCAAACGGATCGTACTCCACGAGGACGATGTCGGCATGTGCCACGGCGCCAACAGCGCCTTCCTCGAATTGAGCGGGCTGGGTGTCTGCAGTTCCGGCGCGGTGATGGTGCCGTGCCCGTGGTTCCTCGAAATGGCCGAAAGCGCCGCCGCCAACCCTGCCCTCGACCTTGGCGTTCACCTGACGCTGAACAGCGAGAAGCAGCACTACAAATGGCGGCCCTTGACCGCACCGTCGCGGGCGGCCGGCCTGACCGACGAGTTCGGCTTCTTCTGGCCCGATGTGGCGACCACGCGCCGCAAGGCGGTGCCGCAGGCGGTCGAGGCCGAGCTTCGCGCCCAGATCGACACCGCCTATCGCGCCGGCATCGACGTCACCCACCTCGACGCGCATATGGGAGCGGCATTGTCGCCGGAATTCTGCAACATCTACATCAAGCTCGGGCTCGAATATCAGCTGCCGGTGCTGCTGACCAAGACGCTGTCCGCCTATTCCCCCAACGACAATCTGGTCGGCGTCACCGAGGAGGCGTTCCAGCGCGGCGTGGCGCTGGCCCGTGCCGGCGGCTTTGCCATTTTCGACGCCGCCATCCAGACGACCTGGGGCCGGCCGCGCTCCAGGCCGATCGAGCCGGCTTACAAAGCGCTCATCGACGGTGTGCGCGACGGCCTGACCTTCTTTTGCCTGCATTGCAACGCGCCCGGTGACCTCGAGCTGATCGAGCCGCGCTCCGCCTATATCCGCACCGAAGAGTACGAGCTGTTCCGCGACCAGGGCTTTCGCGACTGGCTCGCCGCACAGCCGATCGACGTCATCGGCATGAAGCCGTTGCGCGAGGAGCTTCGCGCAGCGCTCTCGGCGGGGCGATCATCAACAACAACCCGCGGCAACACCGCGGACGAACAGCGATCGGCGTCGGCAAAGGCCCGCAAAGCGGCCACCCGATCCGCAACGTGAGCCGATCGTCGCGGCCGGAAAACGGCGCCAGAGGGATTGGAACTGCAACGACAAATGGGAGAATAAGATGAAAACTCTTCTGAAAGTGGCATTGGGCGCCTTCGTTTCGGCGGGCCTGATGACGGGTATCGCGCATGCCGCGGGCCTGAAGGATCCGAAGGACGTCCGCATCACCTTCGTAGTGCATGGGTCGGCGTCCGATCCCTATTGGTCGGTGGTCAAGCGCGGCGTCGATGACGCGGCCGCCCTTACCGGTGCCAAGGTCGAATATTACGCGCCGCAGGTCTTCGACGTGGTCGAGCAGGCCCGGCTTCTCGACGCCGCTATCGCCACCAAGCCGGACGGTATCGCCGTCTCCATCGCCGACGCCAATGCGCTCGGCAAATCGATCAAATCCGGGCTTGCCGCCAATATTCCCATGGTGGTTCTGGATTCCGGCGAAAAGGAAGGCGCCGAGCTCGGCACGACGCTCTATGTCGGCACCGTTTCCGAATATGATTCCGGCAAGAAAGCCGGCGAGCGGCTGGCCAAGGAAGGCACGCTCAAGGTCGTCTGCATCAACCACGAGGTCGGCAATGTCAGCCTCGACCAGCGCTGCCAGGGCCTCAATGACGGGCTGAAGCCCTCCGGCGGCGGCACCGAGGTTCTGGCCGTGGCGCCGGATCCCGCAGACATCCAGCGCCGCACCGAAGCCTATCTGTCGGCGCATCCCGACACGCAGGCCGTCTTTGCGCTCGGCGCCACCGCCGCCAACCCGCTGATCCCGATGTTTCGCGACAAGGAACTGTTCGGCAAGCTCAAGCTCTACACATTCGACATCAGCCCGGAGGTCCTCGATTCGGTCGTGGCCGGCGAAATGGGCTTCGGCATGGACGCCCAGCAATATCTGATGGGCTATCTGCCGGTGATCTATCTGGTCGAGCAAGCGACGCACGGCTTCTGGCCGCAGAACAACGCCTATACCGGACCGCTGTTCATAGACTCGCCGGAAAAAGCCAAGGCGATCCTGGCGCTCGCCAAAGAGGGCATCCGCTAGGCAAGCGCTCCGACGGAACGGGAGAATGCGCCAAGCGCTCTCCCGTTCCTTCGAAGATTGCGAATTGAGCGATTGGAGAGCCTAATGGCGGTCGTGGAAGACAAGGCTATATCTCCGGGCGAACTGAAGGCGACCGACCGCTTCGGCATGACGTCGAAGCGGGCCGCCGGCGCCGACGAGCGGCTGGCCAGCACCGGCAAGCTGACCCAGTGGCTGCGCCGGCCGGAAGCCGGTGCCGCCGGTGGGCTGCTTGCGACGATCATCATCTTTGCGCTGCTGCCGGGCGCGGCAAACCTCTATTCGCTGCAGGGATCGATGACATTCCTGACGCTGTCGGCGGAGCTCGGCATCGTCGCCACCGCGGCAGCACTCCTCATCATCGCCGGCGAGTTCGATCTTTCGGTCGGCTCCATGGTCGGCTTTGCCGGTGTCGTCATCGGGCTGACGGTGAAGTACTGGGGCCTGCCGCTATGGGGCGGCATCGCCTGTGCCTTCGCCGTTGCCATCCTCACCGGCTATCTCAACGGCCTGATCGTGGTGAAGACGCGCCTGCCCTCCTTCATCGTCACGCTCGCCACCCTCTATATCCTGCGCGGACTGTCGATCGGCATCACCCGCGCCGTCACCGGCCGCACCCAGATCCCTTACATACTCGAAGGCGTACCGGACCCGGCAACGGCCGGCATTTTCAACGGCCATCTGCTCACCGGCCTGTTCCGCTGGATGGGCGCGCAAGGCTGGATCGCCACCCGCAGCGACGGCATTCCCTTCGTCGCCGGCATTCCGATGTCGATCGTCTGGTGGCTCGGCCTGACGGCGCTGGCCGGCTACGTGCTCACCCAGACGAAATACGGCAACTGGATCTTCGCCACCGGCGGCGACCTGATCGCAGCCCGCAACGTCGGCGTGCCGGTCGATCGCGTCAAGATCAGCCTGTTCGTCTACACCGCCTGCGCGGCGACGCTGCTTGCCACCATCCAGGTGATGGAGGCGGGCTCCGCCGACACCACGCGCGGCCTGCTCAAGGAATTCGAGGCGATCATCGCCGCCGTCATCGGCGGCGTGCTGCTCACCGGCGGCTACGGCACCGTCTATGGCGTGCTGTTCGGCGCGCTGATCTTCGGGCTGGTGCAGATGGGCATCTTCTACACCGGCATCGACACCGACTGGTTCAAGGTCTTCCTCGGCATCGTCATCCTGATGGCCGTGCTGGTCAACAACTACATCAGGCTGAAGGCGCTCGGCCGCGGAGGTGGCAAATGACCGAACCGGCCCAAATGACCGAACCGGCCCAAATGACCGAACCGGCAATGGAACTGCGCGGCGTCAGCGTCAATTTCGGCTCGGTGCGCGCCCTCCAGAACATCGACATCAAGGTCTATCCGGGCGAGGTCCACTGCCTGCTCGGCGATAACGGCGCCGGCAAGTCGACGCTGATCAAGGTTTTGTCCGGCGTCTATCGGCCGAGCAAGGGCGAAATCCTGGTCGACGGCAAGCCGGTCACCTTCCGCAGCCCGCGCGACGCGCAGGAGCTCGGCGTGGCAACGGTGTTCCAGGACCTCGGCATGATCTCGCTGATGTCGATCACCCGTAACTTCTTCCTCGGCCGCGAGCCAACCAAAAGCAGCCTGCCCTTCTCGCGCATCGACAAAGAGCGCGCCAACACCATCGCCAGGCAGGCGATGGCCGATATCGGCATCGACGTGCGCGATCCGACGCAGGCCGTCGGCACGCTGTCGGGCGGCGAGCGCCAGTCGGTGGCGATCGCCCGCGCCGTGCATTTTGGCGCGCGCGTGCTGATTCTCGACGAGCCGACGTCCGCACTCGGCGTCCACCAGGCGGCGATGGTGCTGAAGTTCATCATCGAAGCACGCATGCGGGGTTTGGCCGTGATCTTCATCAGCCACAACATCCACCATGCCTATCCGGTCGGCGACACCTTCACGCTGCTCAACCGCGGCCGCAATCGCGGCACCTACGCCAAGTCCGAGATTTCGCGCGACGAGGTCATCTCGATCATGTCGGGCGGCGAGGATCTGAAAGCGGTCGAGGCGGAGATTGCCGGCCTGCTCGCCCAGATCGGCAACCGGCCGCCTGCGGCGCCTTGAGCTGACAATCGGACATTGCGGGGAATGATCCAATGAGCAGGATACGCGTCGGGGTCGTCGGCGCCGGCATGATCTCGCAGGTCGAGCACATCCCCAATCTGCTGCGCCTCGGTGAATTGTTCGAGCTGGTCGGGGTCGCCGATCCCTCCAGGATTTCGCGGCAGTTCGTCACCGACACCCATGGCATTGCCAATTTCGAAACAATCGACCAGCTCTTCGACCAACGCCTCGACGCGGTGGTGATCGGCTCGCCGGACCCGCTGCATCACGAACAGGTGCTGGCGGCGCTGGCGGTTGGCCTGCACGTCTTTTGCGAAAAACCACTCTGCTATCCGCTGGCGGAAATCGCCGGGATCATCGCCGCGCGCGATGCCGCCAGGAAAATCGTTCAGGTCGGCTATATGAAGCGCTTTGATCCGAATTACCGGCTGGCGCTCGCTTCGCTGCCTGGAACATCGAGCACGCTGCGCGCGGTCTCGGTGGAGGTAAACGATCCCGACGCCTGGCCGTTCATTGCCCATCAGCCCTACAGGCGCGGTACCGATATCCCACAAGACATGGTCGCCACTGTCGCCGCAAAGCAGAAGCGCCAGGTCGAAGAGGCCGTCGGCGTGCATCTGACCGATCTCGCTTTCCGTGGATTTACCGGCGCTTACAGCTCGGCCTTGATTCACGATGTCAATGCCGTCCATGGCCTGCTCGATGCGCTCGGCGTGCCGGACGGCGAGGTCGTCGGCGCGCAGATCTTTGCCAATGGCGACGGCGGCCAGGGCGCCGTCAAGTTGCTGGACGGGCAGGCGCTGTGGACCATGACGCATCTCACCGTGCCCAAGCTCGCCGACTACAAGGAGCGGATCACGCTGTTCTTCGACGATGCCAGCCTCGAGCTCGAATTCCCCTCGCCCTGGCTCAACCATCATCCGACCCGGCTGACGGTGACGACCTCGGACGGTCACACGCTGTCGAAGAAAGATTTGCGGGCCGGTTACGCCGAAGCCTTCGTCGAGGAGATGCGTGGCTTCTGGGCGGCGATCGTCAATGGCGATGCCGTCGTCAACCCGCCCGAACACGCCGCCCGCGACCAGGCGCTGCTGATCGGGCTGACCCGGCGGCATCTGGCCTCATAAGATCGTCGGCTTTCAGATCTTGGCGGCGCGCAGTTCATCACGCATGCCGCGCATGCCGATCACTTCGATGTCGAACTCGCTGATCCACGCCTTGACGCGCGCCGTCTTGAACAACGCGTATTCCTCGGTCCGCAGATGGGCATCCGGAGGATTGATCGCCTCGAAATCGCCTACCGTGTTGAAATGCAGCGACAGGAAACTCAACCCCTCCGGGATTCTGGCAAACATCGCGTGGTAGGCCGTCTGCGCATCCGTCTTGCGCGCCCAGGGCGTTTCCAGAACGATGTCGAACACCGGTTCGCCTGCCGCTTGCGCCTTTACGATTTCGGCATCGTAGCGGGCGATGTCCAGCTCACCGGCATAGCTCGCCGGGTTGTAGCCCGACAGGTCCTTCACCAGCAGCGCCGGCAGCCGGTATTCCCGGCCGAGCTTGCGATAGATGGCGATGAATTCCGGCATCTGCGCCGTGCCCATGTGAGCGTCGAGATGGGTGATGTCGATGCCGGCAGCGATGGCGCATTCGATCTGCGCACGCAGTTCCGCTTCCACCGCATCGGGATGGGCTTTGCGCGCCTGCGGTACGGTCGGCCAGAAATAGCCGAACTCGTCAGTCATCGCAGCCGATTTGGGCGGGTTGGTCAGCGGACGCCAGCGATACGGCTTCTGCTCGCTGGTCAGCGTCAAGTGCACGCCGAGGTCGAAATCGGGATTGGCGACGGCGATCTGAGCGGCTTCCGGGAACCACGGGCATGGCGCCATCACCGAACCGGAACTGCATGTGCCGAACTTCGACAGTTCGAAAAACGCGACATTTGCGCCATGGCTCATGCCGACGTCGTCCTCGTGGATGACGACACGCTTCCTTGCGGTCTTTACGGTCATTTCCTGCTCCTGAACTGCTGCATTGTCATCTCACCCGACACGGGCAACGAGGTCGGTCAATTCGTCGAGCTCGATCTCGTCACGCCGGAACCGGCCCGCCACGCGCCCCTGCGCCAGAACCACCAGATCGTCGGCCACCGAGAGCGCGTGACGGAAATTGTGGGTGATCAGGATGACCGCCTGGCCCTGCTCGCGTGCCCTGAGAATGTGCTCGAGCACCCGGCCTGCCTGACGCACGGCCAGAGCCGACGTAGGCTCATCCAGCACAAGCAGCGACGATCCGAAGAACATGGCTCTTGCGATTGCCAGGGACTGGCGTTCGCCGCCGGAAATGTTGACGCCGCGTTCGTCCAGGCCGCGTTCCCAGCGCACCCCGAGCTGATGCAGCGCCGAGCGCGCCATGTCGTCGGCGCGTTTCATGTCGAGCCATTTGAACGGTCCGAAACCTTTCAGCGGTTCGCGGCCGAGCACGACATTGCGTGTGACCGACAGCAATTCGCAGACGGCAAGGTCCTGGAACACCGTGGCAATGCCGCGTTCGCGCGCCTGAGCCGGGTTGGCGAAAGCCACCTTCTCGCCGTTGAAGCGCAATTCTCCCCTGTCCGGCGGGAAGACGCCGGACAGGATCTTGATCAAGGTCGATTTGCCGGCGCCGTTGTCGCCCAGCAGCGCCAGGATGCGTCCGGCATAGGCGCTTAGCGACACGTCGACCAGCGCGGTGGTGGCGCCGAACCCTTTCGACAGGTTGACAGCCTCGATCACCGGCACCGCGCCGGCAGCGACCGGCTCGACCGGAGGGCGGCGAAGGGTCAGGTCGTCGGAGCCGCTGCCGGCCGGCAGCCGGGCCCCGCGCTGGGCATCCAGGCCAGACGGCTCGCTCATCGCGTCTTCTCCTTCGCCAGGCTGCCGGCGGGCCGTATCTCCGCCGTTGCGGCGTTGCCGGCAATCGCCGCGTCGGCAGCACTGCTGTCGCGCTTGAAGCCGCCCATCGGCCTGGATTTGGCGATGCGGCGCGCCACCGAGGTATTGAGGATGACCGCGCCGACGACAATGACGCCGGTGAGCGTGCGGAAGAAATGGCCGGGAGCGCCTGCCAGCACCAGGCCGACCTGGATCATGCCGAAGGTGACGGCTCCGAGAATGGTGCCGATGACGCTGCCGTAGCCGCCGGCCAGCAGCGTCCCGCCGATAACTGTAACGGCTACCGCCTGCAGTTCGATGCCCTCGCCGCGCAATGCGTCGACGGAGGAAAAGCGGGCAACCTGGATGACGCCGGCGATGGCTGCTAGCGCGGATGTGATCATGAACAGGATGACGGTGACGCGGTCCACCGGTACGCCGAGATTGCGCGCCGCCTGTTCGTTTTGGCCACGTGCCTGGATCCAGTTGCCGAACCTGGTGCGCGCCAGCAGGAAGGTGCCTGCCAGCCCGATTGCCAGGAACCACAGCATCGACATACGAAAGCCGGCAAGCAGCGGACCCGCCATTATGGCCTTGAATCCAGGCGGAATGGCGACCGTCATCGGAAAGCCGCCGGTCAGCGCGATCAGTATGCCGCGCCAGATCAGCATGGTGCCGAGCGTCACGACGAAGGAATGGATGCGGAACCTGACCACGATCATGCCGTTGGCCCAGCCAAGCGCGGCTCCGACGGCCACCGCGACCGGCGCGGCGACGATCGGTGGCAGGCCGAAGTCGCGCATCAGCACCACGCAGACGAACGAGGTGAGTCCGAGCACCGCGCCCACCGACAAGTCGAAGTGACCGCCGATCATCAGCAGCGTGACGCCGACGCTGACGATACCGAGTTCGGCCGCGACGGCCATGATGCTGATGTAGGACAGCCTGGTGGGGAAAAGCTGCGGGCTGAGCGCGGTGAAGACCAGGAACAGGATGACGACGGCCGCGATCGACGTCGCCTCCGGCCGCAGCATCAGCCGTCTCAGCGCCTCGCCGGCGACCACACGGGAGGAAGGCTTGTTGGCCGCATTCGGCCCGGGCTGTTCGTTCATGCCGTCACCCCGATACAAGAGTGGCCACGAAGATGGCGAACGGGCGGCTTGGCCGCCCGTCCTGGACGCGTGCTAGGTTTTTGCTGTCGTCCAAAAACCACTGATGGACTTTTGGGCGGCGTGCATCAGCGATAGCCCTCCTTCACCAATGCCGAGACGCGCTCCACATTGTCCTTGTCGACGACCGTCGGACCGGTCAGGAAGTAGTTACCTTCGATCAGGCCGTATTTCAGGTAGTGGGTCAGGAGCAGCACAGGCATGTAGCCGCGCCAGAACTGCTGCTGGTCGATGGTGAACGCCTGCCGGCCATCCTTTATCGCATCGAGCGATTGCGCGACGATGTCGTAGCCGGTGAGCACCAGGTCGTCCCGGCCGCTGTCTGCCTTGGCGGAGAGGAAACCGTCGATCACGTCGCATGTGCTCGTGGCTGCGGCCGTATCGGGGTGCACGCGCAGGTAATTTGACAGCGCTTCCGCCTGCTGGCCCGGATCCATGGTCAGTTCGAGGAAGTCGGCCTCGATGCCGGCCTTCTTGAGCTCATCGATCTGCGACGTCGCCCTGAGCTGGCAGCTCGCGTCGCCCGGCTGTTGATTGGCGACCACGACGCGGCCCTTGACGCCCATCGAGACCAGTCGCTGCGCCGTCAACTTGCCCGCCGCCGCTTCATCAGATCCGGTGCGGAACAGGAAGAAATCGTTGGGATCGCGCACTTGCGAGCCGGACGGCGGCGCGGCGGCGCTGCCGAAGGCAATGCCGGCTTCCTTGGCGCGCGCGGCGACATCGGCATAGGACGAATCCTCGGCGAAGGCGCAGATGGCGATGCCGTTGGCCTGGGCGGCGATCGCCTCCTCGATCTTCTGCACCTGGTTTGGAATGGTAAGCTGATCCGGGAAAATATAGGTGACCTTCACGCCGAGGTTTTTGCCGGCCTCCTCGGCGCCGCGTGCCAGATAGCCATGAAAGCCCGTCGGTGCGGCACAGCCGACAAAATAGATCGAGATATCCTTGTCCTGCGCCATGGCCGCTGCGCCGAAGACCGGCAGCAAGGCCACCGCCGAAATGGCGACAACCCGGCTGACGTGGAAGCCAATTTTCGATAGCCCATTTTTCATGCTCATGCCGATTTCCCCTATGCTTGTTGTTAAGGTCGACCCAAGCGACTTGCGCATCTGGAAGCTAATCGGCAGCCGGTTCGTCAAACAGACCCATTTCGTATCGATTGACGGGAACCATTCGTGCCGAAACCTCGCCGGCAAACATTGGTCAAGCGCGCACCATCGGCGGCCGCACCGACACAATCCGACTGTTTGAATGTGTGGCGGCGGCTACCTGGACTTGATGACGCTGTCGGTATTGGCCAGCAGCTTGCGCACCGCATTGCGCGCCGCGTCCGGCCGCTGCAGCCGGATGCTCTTCTCGATTGCCTCATGCAGCCTCTGCGCATGCTGCAAATCGTCGAGTTCACGGGTGGTATAAGCAAACAGATGATCGAACGCCGATTCGATCAGCACGCCGAGCGGCACCAGCAGATCGTTGCCCGAGGCGCGCAGGATGGCGAGATGAAACCGCGTGTCGGCGCGCGTCCGCTCCTGCAGGTTGGTCGCCTCGCCCATCTCGCGGCAGGCCTGGCTGATCTCGGCCATCTGCTCATCGGTGCGCCGCATGGCGGCAAAGGCGCTGGCCTCCGGCTCGATAATGTGGCGGAACTCCTGCACGGTCCTGAGGAACACCTCGCGGTCCGGCGAGGTCGCGTACCAGGCCAGCACATCGCGATCGAGCAGGTTCCAGCGTTCCTTCGGCTCGACCCAGCTGCCGATTTTGGGACGTGACGACAGCAGGCTCTTGGCCATCAGCATTTTTATGGCTTCGCGCACCGCCGAGCGGCTGACGTCGAAGGTCTCGGACCATTTGGCTTCGTTGGGCAGGATGGTTCCCGGCGGATAGTCGCCGCGCACGATCCTCAGCCCGATTTCGTTGGCCAGCGACGCATGCACGCTCGACCCCGGTATGCGCGCCGCATCGGCCCGGCGAATACCGCTCGTGCGTTCGGCGAACGCCTCGGCCGCTATCTTTCCCTTATTCGGCTTGGCGTCCTGCATAGCTCCACAAAGTCCGGATTTGGAGGCGTGTCAAGGAGATGAAATCGCCGGCAATATCTCAGCTTGATTTTCCGCCTCCGTCCCCTCGCCGACACCGCGCTTTGCCAAGCGTTCACGCCGGGGAGGCACGAACGGTTTCTCTTTGTTCCGGCTGAATTCCTCGATCAGGAAATCAAGGAAGACGCGGATTTTCGGGGCAAGATGCTGGCGTGCCGGATAGACCGCGTAGAGCGTGGTTTCGACCTTGTCCCAATCATCCAGAGCCGATTGCAGCCGGCCTGCTTTAAGGTCGCTCTCGACATAGGGATAAGGGATCAGGCTGACGCCGAAGCCGGCGCGCAGCGCATCGCGCACGGCAAGGCTTGACGAGACCGTATATCGTCCGTCGATGGCGATCCGCTCGGCGCGGCCGTCCTTGCGGAATTCCCATATGTCCGCATGCCCCGAGAGGCTGAACCGGATGCAATTGGCCGCCTTCAAATCGGCAGGCGTTTTGGGCCGGCCATGCTCCTCGAAGTAGGACGGAGCTGCGCAAAGCACGTGCGGCATGACCGCAAGCTTTCTGGCGACCAGACTGGAATCCTCGAGATTGTCGCTGCCGCGAATGGCCAGGTCAAATCCCTCCCGCACGATATCGACGCGTCTGTCGTCAAGATGCAGATCGAGTTTCAAATCGGGATAACGCGATAGAAACGCGGGGATCGCAGCCGAAAGCCGCGTCAACGTGACAGTCATCGGCGCGCTGACCCGCAACGTGCCGCTCGGCGCCGTCTTGATCGGGCCGAGCACCTGGTCGGCCCTGGCCAGCGCATCGAGCCCCTGCGTGACATGCTCCAGATAGATCCTGCCCTCTTCGGTCAGCGCCATGCGCCGCGTTGTCCGGTTGATGAGCCGCACCCCCAGATGCGCCTCCAGTTCGGCGATGTTCTTGCTGACCGCGGGAGGAGAGAGACCGAGCCGCCGTCCAGCTTCGGCAAAGCTGTTCAGTTCCGCCACCTGGCGGAAAACCTGCAACGCCGTCAGGCGATCCATCGCACCATTCTCTTCCAGTAAATAATGTCTTGCAATTGTTGCATATTATCGCTCCTTGGTAAATTCTCTATCTGCTTCCCGAACGACTTTCTCAGTTTCGGAATGACATGATGACCAACCCCGCAATTTCCCTTATCGAGCGGCGCATGTCGGCCAATCGGTTCGATGCCTCGCACGAATTGACGGACGCCGAGATCGAGGAGCTGGCACGTCTCGCAACGCGAGCGCCAAGCGCCTACAACCTTCAGAATTGGCGGTTCATCGCGGTGCGGACGCCGGAAGCAAAGGCACGATTGCGCAGCCTCGCCCATGGCCAGGCCAAGGTGCAGGAGGCAGCCGTCACCTTCATCATCTGCGGCGTACTGCCCGACCACGCTGCCCTCGATGCCAGGCTCCGTCCGTTCGTCGAAGCCGGCTTCATGCCGGCGGATATGGCTTCGGGGTGGCGGGAGGGCGCCCGCGCCCAATATGCCGATCCTCTAGCGGCCCGCGACGAAGCCGTGCGCTCGGCAACGCTTGGCGCCGCAACGCTGATTTTCGCGGCCGAAGCGCTGGGGCTCGTCTCCGGTCCGATGGCAGGCTTCGATGCCGAAGGCGTGGCCCGCGAGTTTGGCCTTGTGCGCAATGAAATGGCGGTGATGCTCATCGCGGTCGGCCGCGCCGCGCCCGGAAACTGGCCGCAAAAGCCGCGCCGCCCTCTTGCCGAAGTTCTGGAAATCTTATGAAGACGCACCGTTCCGATCTGCTGCTTACAGCCATCGCACCGGCAATATGGGGCAGCACCTATATCGTCACCACGCAGTTCCTGCCGAACTTCTCGCCGATGACGGTCGCAATGCTGCGTGCCCTGCCCGCCGGATTGCTGCTGCTGGCGATCGTTCGGCAATTGCCGACGGGCATCTGGTGGCTGCGCAGTTTCGTCCTCGGTGCCCTCAACATCTCGATCTTCCTGAGCATGTTGTTTGTCGCCGCCTACCGGCTTCCGGGCGGGGTCGCGGCGACCGTGCTGTCGGTCCAGCCATTGATTGTGATTTTCCTCGCTGCTGCCCTGCTTGCCAGCCCTGTCCGCCGGTTGGCGATTGTCGCCGCCCTTGTCGGGATCGCCGGTGTTGCATTGCTGGTGCTGACCCCGAACGCGACGCTCGATGCGGTCGGCGTTGCCGCCGGCCTCGCCGGGGCGGCCTCAATGGCCTTCGGAAGCGTGTTGAGCCGCAAGTGGCAGCCGCCAGCATCGCTGCTGGCCTTTACGGCATGGCAACTGACTGCCGGTGGTCTCCTTCTCGTTCCGGTGGTCCTGCTTTTCGAACCACCCATCCCGTTCCCGACCGCGGCCAACCTGGTTGGACTGGTGTGGCTCGGCCTGATCGGTGCGGCGCTGACCTATGTCCTCTGGTTCCGAGGCATTGCACGACTCGAATCTTCGGTGGTGTCATCGCTGCTTTTCCTCAGCCCGGTGACCGCCGTGCTGCTTGGATGGGTATTCCTGGATCAGACGCTGACCTTGCCCCAGATCGCCGGCGTCGTTTTCGTCATCGGCAGCATCTGGCTGGCTCAACGGCCTAGCCGCAGTTCCGGGTGAACTGAAACCCACGATGCGAGTGATTGCGGATCGACTGCCCCTCGCAGAGCAAATGAAGAACCTTCGCGCAGTCAGAAGATGAAAGCTTTTTCATACTGACCAACATGCATGACCACATGAGGCAGTCAAGAATTCTGTCAATTTTTCTCTTGATTTTGGTATGTGCCTGCCTGATACTGGCCCACGAAGCAAAGGAGAATCGGTCGCGCATGTTCCCCACTGAGCCGTTCATTCGCCATGTCATTGGCTCCTACGAGCCGGAGCTGTGTACAATCATCCGAGCGGCATGGGACAAGCTCTCCCGCAATCCCGATCGCGGTTCCTTCGACCTGAAGCGCACCATTGCCGTCAACATGCACCAGAATGTTATGAACGCAGTCCGTTCAGCCTACGCAGACGCCTCCGAGGTTCGGTTGCTTGAAGGTTATGAGACGATCCGCCTGCTGCTGAAAAAGCAGGTGGTCGTGCGTTTGAAAAAAATGGATAGGCGCGGCTATACGCGCGCGCAGCCGACGCAGGCAACCTTGGCGTTCACCAATGTCTGCTCGCTGCCATACGCACACGATGAATTCCCTGAAATCCATACCGTCGACTTCGGGTACGTCCTTAACGAACTGGAAACCAAGATTGACACTATTCTTGTCGCGGCTCGGTTCGGAGAGTCGGTGATCTGGAGCTACGTAGCCAACGATGATGCCGAGGACGCCCCGGTCGTCGGAACAATTTCGCCGCCGCTGGCGCCGGCATCGGGCACAGCAGCAACTATCATCAAGCTTCCGGTCACCCATAAGGACCGGAAAAACGACCAGCAGAAGTAAGTTATGTCCGGCTTTAATGGAGCAATGCTGCGCTTGGCGCGGCAGTTTCGGGGATTCCACCAGAAGGAACTGGCGGATCGCATCGGCGTTGATGCGGCCATATTGTCGCGTGCTGAGAATGGCGCGCTTCAGCCCTCACAGGCTGTAATCGAGAGCTGCGCCGAGGTGCTGTCGGTCCGCACCGCCTTTTTCGAAAAGAACTATCATCCGTCTGGTATCCCGCTCAGCTTTCACCCGATGTGGCGCAAGAGGCAGTCGGTATCTCAGCGCGAGATCGACCGGGTGTTGGCGGGAGCCAATGTTCGCGCGATGCATCTTCGGGAACTGATGCCATCGATCATCTTCGAGCCCGAACTGAAACTCCCGCAATACGAGCCCGGAGAATACGGCAGGAACTGTCGCGAGATTGCAAAGCTTGTACGCCGAGCATGGAGCATTCCTGCCGGACCGCTGGTCAACCTGACCGATTTTGTCGAGCGCGCTGGCATCTTCGTCTTTCATACAGATTTGGAGAAGATCGACGTTGATGGCCTAACACTACGGCTTGCCGGCTTGCCTCCAATCGTCGTTTTGAACGGCAACTTGTCGGCAGACCGGATGCGCTTCACGCTGGCTCATGAGCTCGCACACCTGGTTATGCATAGTGTCCCTTCGCCAGAAATGGAGAAGGAAGCCAATGAATTTGCCAGCGGTCTTCTGGTCCCCGCCGACGATATCCGCCCGTACTTCAAGGGACGCCGCATCGACCTGCAATTGGTGGCAAGACTTAAGCCTGAATGGCGGGTGTCGATGGCGGCTCTTTTATACGCTGCGGACGAGCTCGGTTATGTCGGACCGGGTCAGAAGCAGCTCTTGTGGAAGCGGTACAGCGCCATGGGATACAAAAGTCGCGGGGAGCCGCAAGAGCTGAATTTCCCGGCCGAGCCGACGACGCTCTATCGTCGTCTCATTGACGCTCACATGAACGAGCTTGGCTATTCACTGGACGATTTGGCCGACTTGTTCGCACTCTGGCCTGATGACATTTGCACGATATACGGAATTGAAAAGCCCCGCGCTGGTCTACGACTTGTTCAATGAACGTGACCAGCGGGGGTTTGCTGCGCGTCTCGCTATGGCTGATCTTTCATCGGCATCAAGTGATTCAGCGCGAGCTTTTATGCGGATCAATCCACCGCTGCGGCCCTCTTCGCCACCTCGATTTCTGAAGCACCTTCTGGCAATTCGGTGGTAGCCAAGTCCACGATGTATTTGGCGAGATGGTTGGCGTCGTGCGGGCGCTTCGAGCTGAATATGGCATTGCATAGGTCACTTCAAAGACCCGATTTCAGTCTGACCCACTGTCGACTTGTATCGGCGGATTGTCCGGCACTATGGTCAAGCGGCACTGCCGGAGGGTCTGCCGATGCCACAACGCCCTTATGATGAGCGCCTGCTCCGTCAGGCGTTCGAAGTCGCGCGCAAGGCCCGCGATGCTGGCGAACATCCCTTTGGTTCGCTGCTCGCCGACAAGGACGGCAATGTGTTGCGCGAGCAGCCCAACGCTTACAAAGCCGGCGGCGGCGACCGCACCGCTCATGCCGAAAGGCTGCTGGCCTCGTGGGCGGCGATGAATGTCAGTCTCGAAAAGCTGGCTTCCTGCACCCTCTACACGTCGGCCGAACCTTGCGCGATGTGCTCCGGGACAATCTATTGGGCGGGCATCGGACGGGTCGTTTTTGGGCAGAGCGAACACGACCTCAAGCGGTTGACGGGTGCACATGTCGAGAATCCCACGCTCGACCTGCCCTGCAGGATCGTCTTCGAAGCTGGGCAGCGTCCGACTGAAGTCATCGGCCCGCTGCTTGCCGATGAAGCGGCGCAACTGCAGGCCGAATTCTGGAAGGACAAGTAGCTCAATTGCCGCGCGGCAAACGAGCGGGTGCCAGCCGCAATTCGGGGCTGGCCCAGTGCCGGTTCGCGTCAGCTGCGCCCGTCAGCTCGTCTTGACATATTTCCGCCAGCTGTGCTCCGGCCGAAAGCCGAGCATGTCACGCGCCTTGCGGTTGGAGAGCAGCGTCTCGTATTCGCCAAGTTCCCCCTTGACCGGCACATCGGGATAAAACCGCTTCAGCAGTTCGGTTGTCGGCAGGTCGGACGAGGTGTCGTCGTTGGCGGCGTTGAACACCTGATAGCCGAGCCCGTCCTTCTCGATGGCGCGCAGCGTGATCTGGCCGAGATCGCGCGCGTCGATATAGCTCCAGGCGATGCGCTTGCGGAAACCCGGATCGGCGAACCATTTCGGAAACAGCGAATATTCATGCGGCTCGATGACGTTGCCGATGCGCAAGGCATAGATGTCGAAGCCGCTGCGCAGCGCAAAGGCGCGCGCCGTCTTCTCGTTGACGACCTTGGACAGAGCATAGCTGTCCATCGGGTCGACGTCGTACGCCTCGTCGAGCGGAAAATGCGTCGGGTTGCGCGGCTCGTTGGCGAAGACCAGCCCGTAGGTCGTTTCGCTGGAGGCGATCACCACCTTGCGGATGCCGAGCTTCACCGCAGCCTCGATGACGTTGTAGGTGCCGAGCGCGTTGATGCGGAACACCTCATTGTCGGGCGTGATCATGATGCGCGGGATCGCCGCGAAATGCACCACGGCATCCACCGGCTGCGTGCGCAGCGATGGGTCGAATTCATGCAGGCCGATATAGCTCGACAGCGCATTGAACACCTGCCCGCTGTCGGTGATGTCGGTGATCAGCGTGCGCACCTTGGGATTGTCGAGCGGCTTGGTGTCGATGTTGAGCACCTGGCAGCCCTGCTCGACCAGATACTGCACGACGTGGCGCCCGGCCTTGCCGCTGCCGCCGGTGAACATGATCCGCTTCGTCATTTTGCTCTCCACATTCCCTAAGATTCATGTGTATTGTCAGACAATATCGAACTCTGCAATCGCCTGCCATGGCATGCGGCAAAAACCCGCTTCAACAATTCGCCGGCAAGCTGCAGCGCCGTCATCCATCACTGCAAATAGGACGAAACGACATGAACACGACTGCCGCGAGCGAAAAGATCGGCTTCATCGGGCTTGGCCTGATGGGGCACGGGATCGCGAAGAACATCGTCGACAAGGGTTATCCGCTGACGTTTCTCGGCCGCAAGAACCGCAAGCCGGCAGAAGACCTGCTCGGCCGCGGCGCCAAGGAAGCGGCAACCTCGCGCGATGTCGCGGCGGCATGCGACATCGTCTTCATCTGCGTCACCGGCTCGCGCGAGGTCGAAGCCATCATCCGCGGCCCAGGCGGCCTCAAGGAAGGCCTGAAGCAGGGATCGGTTGTCGTCGACTGCTCGACCTCTGATCCCGTTTCGACGGTGGCGCTGGCCGCCGAACTCAAGGCGCTCGGCGTCGCCTATGTCGATGCCCCGCTCAGCCGCACCCCGAAGGAGGCTTGGGAAGGCACGCTCGACGCCATGGTCGGCGCGCCCGATGCGGTCTTTGCCCGGCTGAAGCCGGTGCTCGAAACCTGGGCCGGGCGTATCGTCCATATCGGCGACACCGGTGACGGCCATCGCATGAAGCTGCTCAACAATTTCATCTCGCTCGGCTACGCCGCGATCTATTCCGAGGCGCTGGCGCTGGCGCAGAAGGTCGGCATCTCGCCGCCGCGCTTCGACAGCGTCATCCGCAACGGTCGCATGGATTGCGGCTTCTATCAGACCTTCATGCGCTGGACGCTGGAAGGCGACCGCGACGCGCACAAATTCACCATCGCCAACGCCTTCAAGGACCTCACCTATCTCGAATCGATGGCGGGTGCTGCCGGCATCGTCAACCCGCTCGGCAACGCCACCAAGAACGCCTTCGCCGGCGCCTTTGCCACCGGACCTGCCGATCAATATGTGCCGATGCTGGCGACGCATATCGGCAAGGTCAACGGCGTCGACCTGATGCCGACCAGGGATGGGAAAAAGCAGACGATCTGAGAACGTTGGGATTAACGCCTGGGAGTGTCGCAACTGCAAACGTTCGCTGCCGACAACCTACATCCGCCAATCTCCAACGCTGGCTATTAGCATATGACACCACACCTTCGTCATCCCAGGGCGGAGCAGGAGCGAAGCGACGTCGCGCAGACCCTGGGAGCCATGCCGTGACATCAGCCGAAGAATGCAGCGGCTCAGAACGGCGCTTGTATCCGCCATTGCGCTCGTCGCCCTTCTACCATGACCGCGAGCCAGAAGCTGCGGAAGCGCTGGCTCCGCCAATGGAAGACCGAATTGATCGAGACGACCAGTCCCAGAGTGCTTCGAGCTTTTTCGCGGGACCGGGTGGCAGCGTTTGGTTCTGGTCTGCTGGAGCACTGCCGCAAGGTAACGGCATGATGGGGTGGACGGCGCCCGACGGCATCGGATGTGCCAGAATGAGTTCGTTGAGATCTCAAACAAGGGAGCCGTCCGTGGAACACCTTATCCGTAT
>NZ_JAMYSQ010000029.1:0-81870 GCF_040321995.1 Mesorhizobium sp. M0207 | reverse complement strand
GCTGTGCACGGAGGCCAACAGCTTCGCCTGTTCAATGCCCACCATGACGAGTACGGCTTCCAGCCGATCGTCGTGTTCGATGGTGCGGGACGGTTCGTCAGCGCGATCCTGCGACCGGCCAAGCGGCCGAGTGGGGCTGAGATCCGCCCCCACCTGCGCCGTCTGGTGCGGGCGATCCGGATCAACTGGCCGAACATTCGAATCCTGCTCCGCGGCGATAGCCATTATTGCAACCCGAAGGTCATCGACTGGTGCCGCGCCAACGACGTCGACTTCATCTTTGGCCTCGCGCCCACCACGACCCTGCGCAAGCATGTCGCGGATCTGGAGGCCAGCACGACGGCGCGCTTCGAAGCGTCGGCCAAGACAGGCAAGGTCCGCAGGTTCAAGGAGTTGTTGACGGCGCCGCTAGTTGGAGCCGCGTCGAGCGCATCATCACGCGGGTCGAGGTCGGCGCCCAAGGTGGCGATATCCGCTTCGTCGTCACCAACCTTGCCGGTGGGAAGGCCAAGGCGCTCTACGAGGATGTCTACTGCCGGCGCGGCGCGGCCGAGAACCACATCAAGTCGTGGAAGACGCATCTTGCCGCCGACCGCACATCCTGCACCAGAGCGACGGCCAACCAGTTCCGGCTATTCCTGCATGCCGGAGCTTACTGGTTGATGTGGGGCTTGCGGGCCGCGATGCCGAGGCGCTCGAGCTTTGCCGTCGCCCAATTCGACACGCTGCGATTGCGCCTCATCAAAATCGCTGCGCGGGTGGTCGAGATGAAATCGCAAATCCGCCTGCACCTGCCGACATCGTGCCCCGACCAGCGCATCCTGCGCATCGTCCTCGATCGCATCCCCCAACTCGCGACATACGATGGGGGCAGACGCCCCGAAACGAACCCGTCGACCGCAACCTGCAAACCCCCGCCTGCCATCACGACGGAGCAATCCCGGCGCCTGACGAGGCGCGTGGAAAAGCACCGCAACGGCGACCACAACGTCGCTTCAGGCCGTCAAAAGCTTATCGCCGTGCATCAAGGCGGCTAGAAGCGCGCCGGCAGCCTGGCGGGGGGCTTGGGGTTAGACTGCCGGCGCACGCCACTCATGAAGAGCAGCCCCTTTTTGCGGTTCCGACACCCATAGTCAACCCGGCAGCGTCTGGATGCCCGCTGTGCTCTTTTCAGAGCGGCTCGCGATGCCGGCCATGTCGGCCGATCCTGCCTAGGATGGGGGGCCACTCTCGTCGGCCGAGTTGATGCTCCAGCCAGTATCGCCTTGCCGACCAGCATGGGTTCGCCGTTAGCAATCCATCCTCGCGAGCCAATGCTATCGTGCACGTGTCGCAGCACTCCGGGCGGCTATATCGCCTAAGACAGCATGACGAAGCGTTCCAACTTCCTGTTCGGCGAGCCCGTGTGCAGTTCCTGACTCGGACAGTGGACGAGAATTCTCTTGGCGGTACTGCGCCAGAAGGCTTTCGCGTCCAACGGAATCAAGCGACGACTATCAGCCGCAAACGTCACATCACAAGAGCGGTCTTCCACCCATTGCAGATTATCCGACTGATCAGGCGGCGTCCGATATGTCCGACTCTGCCTCAAGAATTCCCACAGGTATGGACAGCGATCTCGCTATCCGATTCCGATAGCCCTTATTGTACTTTAGACCCCGCTCGATGTTTTGGATTTCCTGAGCGGCAAGCCCGCACGCGACCGCGAGGTCCTCGATTGAATACCCAAGGTGCTCACGATAAGCGCGGATGATGTGGGTCCCCTGCGACATAGCCGTCAAGACTGGCTCGGGAATGCGCGAATCCTTCATAAACATCTCCAAGAAGATGGGAGCGCCTGACAAATCGGGAGATTTCCTCCCCGACCCTGGCGCACACCCAGCAAATCAAAAAAATGGACGTCCATTCGGCCGGACCGGCCTCATCCATGGAATGGGCCACTTGAAATTGGCAGCCGGGTCGGAATATGGCGGCTCACCTGCTTTTGATCAAGTTCTAAGAACCTGCCCGCCATGAGATGGCCTGATCGGCTGTAGCGCATTCGACCTGCGATCCTACACGACTCATTCTCCCCGATGGCTTTCTTGAACAGCAACTCGAACTCTCACTGACGCCTCCAGTGGCTATTCGCGGCACCGTCCACCCAGCCTCGCGGACGCTGATACCTTCGACCAATTTCCACCGCCGATGCAGCGAAGATGGACAAGCGTCGCTACCTATAAAGGTTCACAATCACTCGACCGTGACCGATTTTGCGAGATTGCGCGGCTGGTCTACGTCTGTGCCCATGAAGAGCGCCGTGTGGTAGGCAAGAAGCTGTATCGGCAGCGAGAAGATCATCGGCGCGATAATCTCGTCGACAGCCGGCAACACGAGCGTGTGCATGGTGTTGAGTTTCGATGCGGCTGCCCCTTTTTCATCGGTGATGAGGATAATCCGCCCTCCACGGGCAGCCACTTCCTGCATGTTGGAGACGGTCTTGTCGAAAAAGCGATCATGGGGCGCGATGACGATCACTGGCATGTTGTCGTCGATCAATGCGATCGGACCGTGCTTCAATTCACCCGCCGCATAGCCCTCGGCATGGATGTAGGAAATCTCCTTGAGCTTCAGCGCACCTTCCATCGCTAGCGGGAAACTGGTGCCACGGCCGAGATACAGGACGTCACGACACTTTGACAGTTCGCGCGACAGGAACTCGATCTCCGGCTGGATGCTGTTGAGTACCTGGCCCATGACGCGCGGCACTTCGGCGAGGCTCCTGACGAGCGCCTGCAGCTCGTCTTCGGTTACGGTCCCGCGGGCTCTGGCGGCGCCGATGGCGAGTGCGGCTAGAACGGCAAGCTGGCAGGTAAACGCCTTGGTGGAGGCGACGCCGATCTCCGGTCCGGCAAGGATCGGGAAGACCGCATCGGCCTCCCGAGCGATGGTCGATTCGCAGGCATTGACGATAGCGCCAATTTTCAGCCCACGCTCCTTGCAGTACCTCAACGATGCGAGCGTATCGGCGGTTTCGCCGGACTGCGAAATGAAAAGAGCCGCCGACTGCGGCGACAACGGGATCTCGCGGTAACGGAATTCGGACGCAACGTCGATTTCAACCGTCAGGCGCGCATAGCGCTCGAACCAGTATTTTCCGATCAGTCCGGCGAGATAGGCGGTCCCGCAGGCCGAGATCGCCAAGCTCGGGATCCTGGCGAAATCGATGCCAGAAACCATGTCGGCGCGATTCTCTATGATGTTGCTATAGTGACGGAGAGCATGGGCGATGACTTCGGGCTGCTCGTAGATTTCCTTCTCCATGAAGTGGCGATGATTGCCCTTGCTGGCCAGATCGGCCGCGGCCGTGGAGGTATGGCGCGGACGCTCGACGGGATGGCCGTCGAAATCGAAGATATGGGCGCCCGAATTGCCGACAATGGCCCAGTCGCCCTCGATGAGATAGGTAATTTCATTGGTGAAGGGAGCAAGCGCGATCGCGTCGGAGCCCAGGAACATCTCGCCGTCGCCGTGACCGATCGCCAGCGGTGGTCCGTTGCGCGCCGCCATGATGGTCGACGGATCATCTTCGAAGAGGACGGCAAGCGCATAGGCGCCCCTGACGCGTTTCAGCATGGCACGCATCGCCTCTTGCCGCCTCATGCCCTCCCGGCGGTGTCTTGCCAAGAGATGCGCGATGACCTCGGTGTCGGTGTCGGTCTGGAACTCGGCGCCAGCCGCCGCCAATTCGTCCTTCAGCTCGGTGAAATTCTCGATGATGCCGTTATGGACGACGGCGACACCGTCGGCAAAGTGCGGGTGCGCATTGCGTTCCGTCGAGGCCCCATGGGTTGCCCAACGCGTGTGGCCGATGCCGATGTTCCCGCTCAGCGGCTCTTCCTTCAGTCTCCTCTCGAGATTGACGAGCTTGCCCTCGGCGCGCCGGCGGTGCAAGGCACCTTCGGTGATCGTCGCAACGCCGGCGGAATCATAGCCGCGATATTCCAAACGCTTCAATGCGTCGACCAACCGATCCGACACCGGCTGTTGCCCAACGATGCCAACAATCCCGCACATGTTCGTCTTCCCATTCTTGCCGGCAGCTTCAGCCTACGCGAGACGGATACCCATCCGGCCGCTTTCATTGGGGGATCTTCTAGTAGTATTGGGTAATATTGGTATAATTGATTGTAGGGATAGCTATCATCCACCCCATGGATAAGCCGCGTTTGGGGCCCTGATCTAACTTCTTCGTTGCGCCTGACGTCCTCATGACCGAACGCAAGCCCACACCCCGCGGCACGAAGGAACAATCGGCCATGCGCGATCATCCCGGCCACGCACCTGACCACGAACCGCCGCCGCTCGTGGTCACGCGGCGATCGGCATGATCACACAGCACTGTAGTTAGGCAGCATCAGCGACGCATGGTCGGCATCATCATCATCGGCAACGTCGGCGCCGTCGGCATGGTTCACGTGTTCGTCACGTTGATCATAATCATCGTCGCCGCCGATCTAGTTTCTGATTGCCTGCCGCTTTGACGCGGCTTTCGCCGGTAGAGCTTAGCCCGCGATGGCCTATCAAAACGCTGTTAGTCGGCATGGCCGAAACCGAGAGTCAGGCGGCGCACGCCACAGAGCACGTTCAGCGACCGTTTCAGTCAGCGCCGGCTTTCTTGGGGTTCGTAACGGTCATCAGGATTCTCGGGGCATGAATGCACTATCACGAAAGCGTTGGTTCTCAGTGCTTCGTCCGTATTACTCAAACCCGATTCCCGCAGCGGAAGAACTAGGCGCGTGTCACGTTTTGTACAAGGCACAATAGCAGTGAGAAATGGAGATTGATGCCTGCCCGTTTTCGGATAAGACAATCACCGAGCTGTCACCCGAATTACATCAGGAACTGTCTATAGCCACCGCCCATCAGGTAGCGGCCACGTTGGATGGCGCGACGCACCTGATCGCGAAGATGGCTACCTGGATGAGACCAATCTTCTTCGACACGGCGTCTCCCGAACAGGGCAATGGCGATCTCCTGATGAGATGCTCCCGCAAGCGAGCCATCCAAAGCCTGGAGCACGATACGCAGACGCGCTCCGCGGGGTTCCGGCGGAAAGCAAGCAGCTGCCAGGCGGCCGCAACCACTGATGTCGTTCAGGAACTGAAGGGCAGCGACATGGAACTTCAGGTGCTGCGGCTGCACGATCGCGTCGACATATAGCCGCAACGGGCGGAGAACGGATGCACCGGAAAGGGCGATCTGCAGACTCCGGCAGTCCTCCCTCAGCAGCACGTGCTGCACGCCGGCAGGTGTCAGCAGGATGTCCTTGCAGCATGAGAGCGACGAAAGATCAAGCGGTTCAAAATCGTGGTCGAGCCCAACCAGCTCCGCGGCCGCTCGTAGAATACGGGCGCAGTCGCGCGGATCCCAAAAGACCCTTGCCGACGTAGCGTCCGACTGTGGCGCGTCCGCGAAAAAGGAGGCTCCATTGTCTTAGGAAAGATGATCCTGTCGTCAACTCGATTATGTTCATGTCGGCCTGGGCTCCGACAATGCAGGCGGACGGTGCCATTTTGGCGTGGTCGCGCTGGAATTGTGGATTGCGCCGAAGAAACTCCCAGGCCCAGGCAGTGCGTGGCAATCGTCTGGCGTAGTGGTAAGCTTCGTGACGACGCCAGTCCGGCCAGCATACAAGACCGACCGTCGCTTCCTTGGGCAGACCAGCATCATTCACGGCTCAGGTGTCCACAATGCCGACGGGCCTAGAACCGGTTGCCACAGTACCGGTCCGCTCAGACGTCCCCTGCTGCGGATGCGCAAAAGGCTCGCGCGGGAAATCTCGAGAAACCCGGCCACCGCCTCCGTTTTGCCGACGGACTTGGGTTGTCCGATGCGCGACAATGGCCACGTCGCGAGGCGAAGGATCCGTTCCATGCGCGTGTCCGTCACCGTTACTATCCGGGTCAGATCCTTGGCCAAGCCGAACTCGATCATGCCCGCGAAGAGCTCGTAGGTTGCCTGGGCCAGTCCGCCCGCTGCCTTGGGCGCCGACGGAGGAAGATCGAGCGCGAAACGACTGCTCTCCCATATGTCGGAGGTCGAGGGCACGACGTCAGCACCCAGCAGCACCGGGAACGTGTCGCGCAACATTGTGGGTCCGGTGCTGGGCAAAAGACGCACGCAACCGCGAATTCGCCAGTCGGATCCCTTGAGGAGCAGATAGACAGGCTTCAGACCATCAAACGGGTCTGTTTCCATCTGGTCTTCGGTATCAACTTCCCAATCGAGCCTTTCCTTGAACACCCGAAACCTGAGCCCGTGCATCTCTTTGAGCTCGCTTGCGAACTCGTCGTAAAGGTCTGGTGTTATCAGCTGCATCATGGTCGCCTCCGTGCGGAATGTGTTCCCGCCATCGAAGGGCAAAGCCGGCAGCGATGCAGCCTGTAGAGGTTTACAGCTATCGTGGCCGACGAATCAGGATCTCGCCTGGCCGGAGGCAGCCAGTCGTGCAACGGCCTGGTTGATCGTTCGAACGCCAAGCTTTGCCTTGGCGTTTTCCAGATGAAAGGTCACGGTGCGCTTTGAGACGCCGAGAAGCTGGCTGATAACCCAAGCCGACTTGCCGCGCGCCGCCCATTTCAGGCACTCGAACTCCCGCGGGGTGAGCGTTACACCATCCACCACGCGATCGTCGGCGAGCCTGCGCCGGACATGGATATGAAAGTTGATGGCCACCAGCTGCAATGCTTTTTCGTAACGTGTCAGTGACCGCAACAGAGGCGGGCGGGACTCGTCGGAAGCAAAGGTCAGGGCAGCAAACCGGCCGCAATGATCATGCATGGATATCGTCAGGCCGCCGCGGATGCCAAACTCAGCCGCACTCTCCAGAATTTGTTGCTGCGAATTCGGCAGACAGTGCCGAGCGCGATCCACACCCCAATCAAAGGTATCCCAGCCTTGCAGCCCGCGCAGGATGACCGGATCAAGACTGTGGTACCGCTGTTGCAGATAACGTGATGTCCAGGATGAAGGATAGTTTGAGATCAATTGCGGGGCGTCGCCGGGGGCCGACGGGTAAGTGAAATAGGCGAATAGCGGAAAATCGAAGCCGGCTGCAGCGGATGCCATTGCCTCACGGAGATCGGCAGCATCAACACTTGCAGACAGTTGCTCGACGAAGTTCTCAAACACGCGATGCATTTGCGCTTTGCGTAACCTCCGTGATCGCTCGATGCCAGGCAGAGACCTTGTTTTAAACGATCCCGGGCGGATACAGCGCGTGCCGAGAACCCCGTTAATCTGTTGAAACCCGTGATATTCTGACGTTGTCTATGAGCCGTGTGCCGCCGAGCCAGGCCGCGACAAGCAAGCGTGCAGGTCGGTCAAGGCTTGTCATGGGTCGCAAATCTGCCTCGTCGCGAAGTTCCAGGTATTCGACCTCGCGATAGCCCGCAGCCAGAATTGCTGCGCGCGCTTCGGCAAGCGTTGGCAGGACGGGCGAGCCGCGGGCAAGCCGCTCAGCCGTCTCGAGCAAGACCGATGGTAGCTCGGGGGCAACAGTACGCTCTGCTGGCGAGAGCCGGACATTGCGCGATGATAGTGCAAGACCGTCGGCTTCGCGGACTGTCGGACAAGGAACAATGGTGATTGGAATATCCAGGTCCCGGGCCATACGCCTGACTAGCTGAAGCTGCTGAAAGTCCTTTTCGCCAAAGAAGCCGAAGTCAGCGCTGGTCTGCAGGAAGAGCTTGGCGACGACGGTCGCCACGCCATCGAAATGTCCCGGCCGGAAGGCACCGCACAGGCCCTCGCTGACACCGGACACCGAAACGGTCGTGGCGAAGGCCGCCGGATACATCTCCTCTGCATCCGGCGCATAAAGCAGGTGCGCGCCAAGCGGTGCCAGCTTGGCGGCATCCTCGTCCTCGGTGCTCGGATACGCGGCGAGATCGGCCTGGCTATCGAATTGCTTCGGGTTGACGAAGAGCGTCACGATCACCCGGTCGGCCTTCTCGAGTGCCGCGCGCACCAGGCTGAGATGGCCCTCATGCAGGACGCCCATCGTTGGCACCACGGCAATCCCCACGCCCTCGCGGCGCCATGCGGCGACGATTTGGCGAAGCTGGGCAACGCTCCTGACAATCGGCACGCTCACGCTGCTTCTCCGCTCTTGGTGGCGTCCGCGTCGGCGGGCTTGGGCGCATCGGCAAACACGTGCTCGGCGGCCGGAAACTGGCGCTCCTTCACTTCCCGCGCATAGGCCGCGATCGCAGCCGCAGCGGCCTCCCCCAGTTCAGCATAGCGCTTGACGAATTTGGGCCGGAAGTCGCCGAAGAGGCCCAGCATGTCGTCGACGACGAGAATCTGGCCGTCACAGGCTGCCGAGGCACCGATGCCAATGGTCGGGGTCGCCACCTCCCCGGTGATCCGGCGGGCGAGCGCCTCGGGAACCTTCTCCAGCACGACCGCAAAGGCGCCCGCTTCGCTCACCGCAAGCGCGTCGCGCCTGATGCGCTCGGCATCCCCGCCTCTGCCCTGCACGCGGTAGCCACCGATGGTGTTGATCGCCTGCGGCGTCAAGCCGACATGGGCCATGACCGGCACGCCGCGCGCGGCGAGGAAGCCGATCGTGTCTGCCATCGTTTCGCCGCCTTCGAGCTTGACGGCCGCGCAGCCGGTCTCGGCCATGACGCGCGCGGCATTGCGGAAAGCCTGCTCGGGGCTTTCCTCGAAGGAACCGAACGGCAGGTCGACGACCATCAGCGCCTGCTCGAGGCCACGGCGCACGGCCTGGCCGTGAATGATCATCATCTCCAGCGTCACACCGAGCGTCGAGGGCAGGCCGTGGAGAACCATGCCGACGCTGTCGCCGACCAGCACCACATCGCAATGGGGATCGACAAGCCGGGCGACTGGGGTCGTGTAGGCGGTAAGACAGACGAGCGGCGTCCCACCTTTGCGCGAACGAATATCCGGCGGTGTGATCGCCTTGGTGTCACCAAACGCACTCAATGGACCCTCCTTCCCCAACGTTACCAACCGCGGGTGTCGCGTTTGCCACATTTTTGTGCAAGTGCGAAGAGCTAAAAATGGCCGTGCAGCTGTGCGGTGTTGACGTGCGGACAGGCGCGCTTACACTTAAATCGATTCAGGCGCCCCCGAGCTGGCCAACCACTTTCGCGAACATGGACGATCAGGCAAAAGGACGCAGGAAAGACAGAGCCGCCGTCAAGGCCGACGAAGTCAAAGTGGACCTGATCGCCTTTGTCGTCGCCGTAAACGACAGTGAACCCTGTGTCCTCACCATCGGCCAGGCGGACACCCTGCCCTCCGGACCATTTGCGCTTGAGCACCGATCGCTGCAATCCGGTTTGAGGGGGTGGGTCGAGCAGCAGACCGGCCATCCGCTGGGGTATATTGAGCAACTCTACACCTTCGCGGATCGGGATCGCATCGGCGCCGAGCGCCAGCAGCGCGTCATCTCCATCAGCTATCTCGCATTGACCCGCAAGGAACAGGCAGCTGGCTCGCCCAAGTGCGGCTGGCAGAGCTGGTATGAATATTTTCCATGGGAGGACCACCGCTCCGGCACGCCTCCGGTCGTGCTGGACGTTCTGCGACCGCGCCTGATTGAATGGGCAGACGGCGTCAGCGACGCGGCCACGCGACGTGAACGCTGGCAGCGGGCGACGATAGCCTTCGGCTTCGACGACCGCCTTTGGAACGAGGAACTCACGCTTCAACGCTATGAGTTAGTCTACGAAGCAGGCCTGGTCCAAGAGGCCGGAAGCGGACGGGACGCGACGCTGCCTCCGCTGGTGCCCAGCAAGTCTATGGTCGCCGATCATCGCCGCATCGTGGCGACCGGCATTGCGCGGCTGCGCTCCAAGATCAAATACCGGCCGGTCGTCTTTGAGCTGATGCCGCCGGTCTTCACGCTTTTGCAGCTGCAGCGAACCGTGGAGGCGCTTGCCGGCAGGCTCGTGCGTAAGCCGAACTTTCGCCGGCTGATCGAGCAGCAGGAGCTGGTCGAAGAGACCGGAGAGGCAACCGCGGAGACCGGCGGCCGGCCAGCGAAGCTTTACCGGTTCCGCCACGCCGTTCTCGACGAGAGGGTCATCGCCGGGACAAAATTGCCGCTGGCGCGGGGTTGACATCGCTTATACTCACAGCAAGTATATGCTGGTTATTTTCAACTAGAGTATAAGCTGGAGGGGTCGATGAGCGCCATGCTGCCTGCGACCGCGTTTCTCTACGAGCGCGTCCGACGAGTGATCCCGCCGATCGAATGGCCGGCTTTCGTCGAGGATATCGAGGCGATCCTTGCACTGAAGCGCGAGCGCAACGCCATCATCCTGGCGCACAACTATCAGACCCCCGAGATCTTCCATTGCGTGGCCGACATCGTCGGCGACAGCTTGGCACTGGCCCGCACGGCTGCGACGATCGAGGCGCAAGTCATCGTGCTGGCCGGCGTACATTTCATGGCCGAAACGGCCAAGCTGCTCAATCCGCAAAAGACGGTGCTCATTCCCGACCTGCGGGCAGGCTGTTCGTTGGCGGAATCGATCACGGCAGAAGACGTGCGCTTGATGCGCCAGCGTTATCCCGGCGTGCCGATCATCACTTATGTCAACACGTCGGCCGAAGTGAAAGCCGAGTCGGATATCTGCTGTACATCCGGCAACGCCAAGGCGGTCGTCCAATCCCTTGGCGTTCCCCAGGTGATCATGTTGCCGGACGAATATCTGGCCCAGAATATCGCCGCCCAGACCGATGTGCAGATCATCGCCTGGAAAGGGCATTGCGAGGTGCATGAGCGCTTTACACCGGCCGACATCCGCGAGTTGCGCGAAAGCCATCCCGGCGTGATCGTGCTCGCGCATCCCGAATGCCCGCCCGACGTCGTGGCTGAAGCAGATTTTTCCGGCTCGACCGCTGCCATGTCCGACTATGTCGAAAGGCAAAGGCCGGCACGTGTCGTGCTGATGACGGAATGTTCGATGAGCGACAACGTCGCGTTAGCGCACCCAGAGGTCGAGTTCATCCGGCCCTGCAATTTGTGCCCTCACATGAAGCGGATCACGCTTGCCAACATCCGCATGGCGCTCGAGCAGAACCACCATATCGTAACCATCGAACCCGGGATCGCGGGGCGCGCGCGGCTTGCGGTCGAACGGATGCTGGCAATTTGAGCGCCGATGTCCGCAGCTTCTTCGGGCGGCCCATCATCATCGGCGGCGGCATCGCCGGACTGATGACCGCGCTTCAACTGGCGCCGGAGCCGGTGCTGCTTCTGTCCAGGACGCTGCTGGGAGCTGACAATTCGAGCACGTGGGCACAGGGTGGTCTGGCTGCAAGTTTCGGCGAAGACGACGATCCGGAACTGCACCTGGCCGATACGCTTGCCGCCGGGGATGGTCTCTGCGACACAGACGTGGCGAGCCGCATCCTCCAAGCCGCGCCCAAGGCGATAGAGGGGCTTGCGGGCTTTGGGGTTCCCTTCGACCGTACGTCGAAAGGATCACTGTGCCTCGGATTGGAGGCCGCACACAGCCGACGTCGCATCGTTCATGCGCATGGTGACGGCACCGGGCGTGAGATCATGCGTGCCCTGATCGCGGCTGTGCGTTCCACACCGTCGATTGTTGTCGTGGAGGGCGTGGAAGCGCGCCGGCTGGCGGTGCGAGAGAATGCGATCCGAGGCGTCTGGGCGAGCGGTTCGATAGGACCTGTCTTCTTCGGCTCACGGCGGGTCGTCCTCGCCACCGGTGGGATCGGGGGACTGTTTCTCGACACCACGAATCCTTCGGGCAGTTGCGGACAGGGCCTGGCGCTTGCGGCCCGCGCTGGAGCTGTCCTTGCCGACCTCGAGTTCATCCAGTTCCACCCGACCGCGCTTGACGGCCCGGAACGCCCTATGGCGCTGGTCAGCGAGGCCGTCCGCGGCGAAGGTGCTGCCCTGATCGACGAAACCGGCCAGGCTTTTCTCCAGAGCGTGCCAGGGGCGGAACTTGCGCCTCGTGATGTCTTGGCGCGCGCCGTCTGGAACCATCTTGCCAATGGCCACCGTGTTTTTCTCGACGCGCGGCAACGGCCTGGCCCGGAATTTGCTCGACACTTCCCGACAATCGCATCAGCCTGTCGTGGAGCCGGCATCAATCCAGCGCGCGATCTCATCCCCATTCGTCCGGCCCAACACTACCACATGGGTGGCGTTGCCGTGGACGGCTCCGGTAGGACCTCCGTCAAGGGGCTGTGGGCCTGCGGCGAAGTCGCTTCGACAGGACTGCATGGCGCCAACAGGCTCGCCAGCAATTCCTTGACCGAGGCCGTCGTGTGCGCGCGCTGGGTCGCTGAAAGTGTCGCCGGAACGCCTGCTCGCAGAACAAAGCCTGCGTTTGCGGACGTTTACCCATCGCCCGCGCCGACACCCGTGCGTGTTTTCCTGTCGCGCGCACTCGGCATCGTCCGGGATGGTGAAGGTTTGAAAGCAGCCGCATATGCCTTGTTGCCGCTCGCCGAAAGCAAGGACGCGACCTCGGATCCGGCGGCTGTCGGGCTAATGATCGCGGTTGCCGCCCTGTTGCGCGAAGAAAGCCGCGGCGCTCATTACCGGACAGACTTTCCTCATCATGCGACTGTCGCCCGACGGTCCGAAATCACCCTCGAAGCCGCCTTGGCCGCTGCGCGGGAACTCGGACACTCGCCAAGCCTCGAAGGGGCAAAGTGATGACGCTCTCACCGCTTCCCACGGTCATGCTTGAGCCGCTTGTAAGGGCAGCTCTTCTTGAAGACCTTGGCAGAGCCGGCGACTTGACCACGGAGGCCATCGTGCCGAAGGCACACCAAGCGGGAACCGTGCTGGCGGCGCGCCAGTCCGGAGTTGTCGCCGGCCTCGATCTGGCGATGCTCGCTTTCCGCTTGATTGATCCTGATGTCGAAATTTCGGTGGAGCGGGCAGACGGCTGCAATGTCATGGATGGAGAGGTCATTGCATCAGTGGTTGGCCCTGCCCGGGCCATTCTCACAGCCGAACGGACGGCACTCAATTTTTTGTGCCATCTGAGCGGCATCGCTACAGCAACGGCATCGATCGTCGCTGCGGTTCGTGGATATGGCGCGAAGATCGTCTGCACGCGCAAGACGACGCCCGGATTGCGGGCAGTCGAAAAATACGCCGTGCGCGCAGGTGGCGGATCCAATCACCGCTTCGGCCTCGACGACGCAATTCTGATCAAGGACAACCACATCGCCATCGCAGGCGGCGTTCGCCCGGCGCTCGAGCGAGCACGAAGACGGGCCGGTCATCTCGTCAAGATCGAAGTCGAGGTCGATACGCTGGCCCAGTTGGAGGAGGTACTTGGCTTCGCTCCCGATGCGGTTCTGCTCGACAACATGTCCCTCGCCGATCTTCGCCGCGCCGTCGCAATCGTTGGCGGCCGTGCTATCACCGAGGCTTCTGGCGGGATCGCATCCGATACAGCGCGAGCGATTGCCGCGACCGGCGTTGATCTGATTTCAGTCGGCCGACTGACCCACAGCGCGCCGATCCTGGATATCGGCCTCGACTATTGGGGCTCATGATTGCCTGAGGAACGGACAGGATCGAATCAACTGTCCTTTCCGATCGTCATCAATCAGACAGCAAAGCAAGGCAGAACCGGAGGAACAGCATGGACATGCAAACAGCCAGTCCAACGCAGACATCGCCACAGGCTCAATCCCCTGACCCTGGAGCGTGGACCCTGGAGAAGGCTCGGGCACTTCACGATGCCCCCTTCAACAATCTCCTCTTCCTCGCGCAAACCGTGCACCGCCAGAATTTCGATCCCAACAAGGTCCAGCTCAGCCGGCTGCTCAGCATCAAGACGGGCGGATGCCCGGAGGATTGCGGCTATTGCAGCCAGTCGGCGCATCACGAGACCGGCCTGAAGGCGTCGAAGCTGATGGAGGTCCGGCGCGTCGTTGCCGAGGCGAAGAAAGCGCGTGACGCCGGCGCAACCCGCTATTGCATGGGCGCGGCCTGGCGAAACCCCAAGGCGCGCGACATGGATGCGGTGGTGGCGATGGTCGAAGGCGTCAAGGCGCTGGGCATGGAGACCTGCATGACGCTCGGCATGCTCGATCGTGAGCAAGCCGCTCGACTGAAGCAGGCTGGTCTCGACTTTTACAACCACAACATCGATACGTCGGAACGCTACTACAGCGAGATCATCAGCACGCGCAGCTTTGCCGAGCGGCTCGAGACGCTCGAGCACGTTCGCCAATCCGGCATCAAGGTCTGCTGCGGCGGCATTGTCGGCATGGGCGAGGAGCCGGTGGACCGGATCGGCATGCTGGTGACGCTGGCCAACCTGCCGGAACATCCGCAAAGCGTTCCGATCAACATGCTGATCCCGATCCCCGGCACCCCGCTTGCCGACGCCAAGCCCATCGAGCCGATCGAATTCGTGCGCGTGATCGCGCTGGCGCGCATCATGATGCCGAAATCGCATATCCGTCTTTCCGCCGGCCGTACGGCCATGACCGACGAGATGCAGGCGCTGTGCTTTTTTGCCGGCGCCAACTCGATCTTCGTCGGCGACACGCTGCTGACGGCGAACAATCCCGGTGAGGACAGGGATACCCTGCTGTTCCGGCGCCTTGGCATCGAGCCGATGGAACTCGAGGCGCAATGAACGGGGCACCGCTTGCCCGCTATGAGGCGACCTTGCAGGGACTGGCGCGCAAGGACCGGCTGCGGACGCTGAAGCCGTGCGCCGGGCGCGACTTCTCGTCGAACGACTATCTCGGGCTTGCCGCCTCCAAAAGACTTGGCGATGCGGTTGCGGCGGCGATTGCGCGGGGCACGCCGGTTGGCGCCACCGGGTCGCGGCTGTTGCGCGGCAATGCACCGGAACACGAGCAGCTCGAGGCAGACGCGGCGGCATTCTTTGGAGCCGACCGCGCGCTGTTCTTCGGCAGCGGCTACATCGCCAACTTCGCTCTGCTGACTGCGCTGCCGCAGAAGGGCGACCTTTTGGTCCTCGATGAGCTCGCCCATGCCAGCATGCATGAGGGGGCACAGGCCGGACGTGCCGAGTTCAAGCTGGCCGCGCACAACGACGTCGATGCTGTCGACGATGCGATCAAGCGTTGGCGCGCCGAAGGCGGCATGGGATGCGTCTGGATCGCAGTGGAAAGCCTTTACAGCATGGATGGCGACTGCGCGCCTTTGGAGAGCCTGGCCGCGCTTGCCGATCGGCACAACGCATTCATCATCGTTGACGAGGCGCATGCCACCGGCGTCTGGGGACCGGACGGCCGGGGGCTGGCCGCCGCTTTCGAGGGCCGCGACAACATCGTCGCGCTCCACACCTGCGGCAAGGCGCTCGGCGCATGTGGTGGGCTCGTGACCGGGCCGAGGACACTGTGCGAGTATCTGATCAACCGTTGCCGGCCATTCATCTACGCCACCGCGCCATCGCCGCTGATGGCGGTCGCGGCGCGCGAAGCGCTCGCAATGCTCGCCGACGAGCCTATGCGCCGTGTTCAGCTGCATGAACGCGTTGCCCTCGCAGGCCGCCAACTGGCCGATCGCTGCGGCGTGATACCAAGCGGCTCGCAGATCCAGCCAGTTGTCATCGGCGACGTCAGCCGCACCATGGCAGTGGCGGCGCGCCTGCAGGGCCGCGGCTTCGACATACGCGGCATTCGTCCGCCGACCGTACCCGAGGGCACGTCGCGGCTGCGCATCTCACTGACGCTCAATATCGGCGAAGCCGACATTTCCGCCATGGTCGAGGCGCTCGTCGAGGCGTTGGCCCAGACATGACCGGAGGCGACATGACCAAGCGCATCGTCATCACCGGAACAGACACCGGAATTGGCAAGACGGTGTTTTCGGCCGGGCTTGCCGGCCTGCTTGACGGTTTCTACTGGAAGCCGGTGCAATCGGGCCTCGACGGCGAGACCGACAGCGAGGCGGTTGCGCGACTTGCCGGGCTGCCGTCGGGGCGCGTGCTGCCGGAAGCCTACCGCTTGAAGAGCCCGCTTTCGCCGCATCGTTCGGCCGAAATCGACGACGTTTCGATCGAGGCTGCCGATCTTTCGTTTCCGGTCCTGCCGACACCGCTCGTCATCGAAGGCGCCGGCGGGCTGATGGTGCCGCTGAACCGCCGGACAAGGTTCATCGACATATTCGAGCAATGGCAGTTGCCGGTCATTCTGTGCGCCCGCACCGCGCTCGGAACAATCAATCACACCCTGCTGTCGATCGAGGCCCTGCGGGCGCGCGCTATCCCGCTGGCTGGCATCGCCTTCATCGGCGATGAGATGACCGATACGCAACGGACGATCGTGGAATTCGGCGACGTGCCGCAACTCGGCAGGCTGCCGCACCTCGATCCGCTGACGGACAAAACGCTGAGACAAGCGATGATTGCCGGCTTCGACCTCGCTTTGATTGCCGGAGGCGAATGATGACGCAATCCCGTGTGTGGCATCCCTTCACCCAGCACGCGCTCGAGCCGGCGATCCCTGAAATCGTCCTGACGGAAGGCGCCTATGTCCACACGGCCGAGGGCTCCCGCATCCTGGACGCCATTTCCTCCTGGTGGGTCGTCACCCATGGCCATCGTCATCCCCGCATTATGAAGGCAATCGAGACGACCGCCTCGAGCCTCGACCAGATCATCTTCGCAGGTTTCACGCACGAGCCTGCCGAATGCCTGGCCAAGGCGCTTGTCGGACTCGCTCCCGCCGGACTCGACTGGGTGTTCTATTCCGACAGCGGCTCGACCAGCGTCGAAGTCGCGCTGAAGATGGCGCTCGGCTATTTCCGCAACATCGGCGCGCCGCGCTCGCGCATCGTCGTCATGGAGCACAGCTATCATGGCGACACGATCGGCACGATGAGCGTCGGTGCTCGTGGCGTGTTCAACGCCGCCTACGAACCCTTGCTGTTCGAGGTCGACACCATTCCCTTCCCGGCCGCCGGCCGCGAGCAGGAAACGCTGGACAGATTCGAGGCCGTCAGCCGCGACCGGCGCGCCGCCGCGCTGATCGTCGAACCGCTCGTGCTTGGCGCCGGCGGCATGCGGATGTATCCGGCCTCGGTTCTGACCGGATTGAAGAAGATTGCCGAAGCCTCCGGCACGCTGCTGATTGCCGACGAGGTGATGACCGGCTGGGGCCGCACCGGGAGCATGTTCGCCTGCGAGCAGGCATCGATTTCTCCAGATATCCTGTGCACCTCCAAAGGCTTGACTGGCGGCGTGATCCCGCTCGCGGCCACGCTCGCCACCGATGCCATCTTCCAGGCCCACTATTCCGACGATCGGAAGAAGACCTTTTTCCACTCGAGTTCCTACACCGCCAATCCGATTGCCTGTGCGGCAGCACTTGCCAATGTCGAGATCTGGCGCGACGAGCCGGTGACCGAGCGGATCGCGGCCTTGAGCGCGAAGCAGGCCGCCGGGCTTCAACGCTTTCGCCACAATCCCTACTTCACTGACAGCCGGACGACCGGCACCCTCGCGGCCCTCGACCTGCGCGCCGGCTCTGCCGGCTATCTGGCCGAGATCGGGCCGAAGCTGCGCGCATTTTTCCTCGAGCGCGGCCTGCTCGTGCGCCCGCTCGGCAATGTCCTCTACCTTCTGCCGCCCTATTGCATCACCGGCGAGGAACTGGACGGGCTCTATGACGCCATCGAGGAGGCCGGCGAACGCTTCGGTTCGAAGCCATGACCAGGTCGTCGCGCATTCTCGGGTTTGGCCATCATGCGCCTGGGCGCAAAGTGGAGAATGCCGAGATCGAGAACAATCTCGGGCTCGAACCTGGCTGGATCGAGCGGCGCACCGGAATTCGCTCGCGATTCTGGGCAACGGATGAAGATACGCTGTCTGGTCTTGCCACGCAGGCTGGCGCCATGGCGCTGGCGAACGCCGGCATTGCGCGCCACGACATCGGTCTGCTGTTGCTTGCCACCTCGACGCCCGACCATCTTCTGCCGCCCAGTGCACCCCTGGTCGCACACAAGCTCGGCCTTGGCCGCGCAGGCGCGGTCGATCTGACCGGTGCCTGCGCCGGCTTCATCTATGCGCTGATGTTTGCGGACGGATTTACCCGCCTGCACGGCAAAGCGAGCCTTGTTATCGCCGCCAACATCCTCAGCCGCCGCATCAATCCCTCTGAGCGCGCCAGCGCCGTGCTGTTTGCCGATGCCGCCGGCGCCCTCGTGATCGGTCCCTGCGAGGATACTGATCGGGGGATTCTCGGTGCCTCCGTGGATTCGGACGGCTCGCGATACGGGCTGATCCAGATTCCCGCAGGAGGAAGCAACAAGCCGTTCCACGGTGACCTCGACCTCGCGCAAACCCGAATGACGATGACCGACGGCCGCGAAGTGTTCGCAAAGGCCGTCGAGATGATGACCGATTGCTCGATAAGCGCGCTAGCCGCTGCCGGAGTGCGACCACAGGATGTCGACCGGTTCGTGCCGCATCAGGCCAATGCTCGCATTTTCGATGCTGTCGGGAGTAACCTCGGCATAGCGGATCAAGCAATTGTCAAGACGATTGCCGAATACGGCAACTCTTCGGCCGCGACGATCCCGCTCTCACTGTCGCTCGCCAATCAAGCGGAGCCGTTTCGGCCGGGCGAGAAAATACTCCTGGCGGCGGCAGGTGCGGGACTCAGCGGCGGGGCGCTCGTCGTCGGGATTTAGCCCAGCGAAGCTGCTCAACATCAGGACTGGCTCTGTGAGATGAATAGGACAACGGGACCAATGCGAAAATAATCGCCGGCAAGCTGCACGGCATCCACGTCACCGAGCAAAGCTCAACTACCACGGTTCGATACTGCTCGACCCTGACCACGCGAAGAACCCGGGATCCTGCCAATGGATTCGTGGGAGACATGGAGCAAGACTTCCGGCGCGCGAATCTCGACCTATGTCATCCTCGGCGAGCGCGGCTCTCGATGCTGCATCCTCAACGGCGCGGCCGCCCGGACCTGCCAGCCCACTCCATCCATCTGGACGAAGCGCGCATTCCTCTCTGAAGCCGCGGATCGTTACATTCGTCATCAACAATGTCGTCGGTTTTCTGACCGATGGCAATGCGCTGACGCGGACGGCGTTGACGATTAGATCGGCAGGGGCGCTTCAGCAGAACTTTCGCCGGTTGATGGAGCAGCAGGAACTGGTGGAGGAGACCGGCGAAAGTGCATTTGATACCGGCGGTCGGCCGGCGAAGCTTTATCGCTTCCGCCACCATGTCCTCGACGAAACGGAGGTCGCCCGGACAAAATTGCCGCTGGCGCGGGCTTGACATCCTTTATACTCAACGTAGAAATATCCCTTATAATCAATTCGATTATAACGAGAAATTCATTCGCAAGTCCGAACCCACGGTCTCGCTCGGGAAGCCCGTATGAGTGGATCGAAGTGATCTTGGAAATGAAACGCCCGAGGACGGGCTTTCAACCTTTGTCGTGAAGGAGGTGCCGCGCGAGTGGGCCAATGCCTTGCGGCAACGGTGAAGGATGTATACCGCCAGTAAACACGTGCGTCAAAGTCGCTGTCGAATGTACAGTTCGTCCAAATGTGCGATACGTTCGATTTGTGCAAGTAACAATGGAAAAGTGTTGCATAAAAGAAACGTCTAATTATATAAAGCTGGCAAGCTAAACTTTAAACTTGCACAAATGAGCATCGCGGATAGCGTCCCACTGTGAAGCGTGCACTGCGATGTGCGTGTGTTTCGATCGTGGGGGGCAAGACGGTCGTCAATTGATGTTCTTCCCTTTTTATTGAGAGGCAAAAGTTGAAGCCGCAAGACGGCTGCTAGGTTGCGCGCATACGAAAACGCAACACATCGCCGTCCCCCCAACTTCATGTCTTCAACGCTCTTTCGGAGGCTTGCTGAGGGAATGCTATTGGGAAAGCCAGATATGTCCGCGTCGAGTGATCTTGGGGATGAAAAGCGCCAGACCGAGCTTTCAAGCTTTGTCATGAGGGAGGTGCAGCGCATTCTTGCCCAATGCGATGAGGCGAAGCAGGGTGACAAGGCTGCTGTTGCGCCTTCTGGTTCTCCTTCCAACGAATTGACCGTCGTGGCCGCCGAATTTCTTGGTAGGCTCGAGGCCGAAGCAGCGCGACGGCTAAACGCCCAGGCGGGTGAGATCGCTTCGCGACCACGGGCAGCCGATCATCCGCTCGGGCATCCGGTTCTGAAAGATTGCCCGAGAGAAGGCGCGCGCATTGCAGAATGGGCCGGTCCAGTTGCGGGGTCGACGCATCTCGAGAGACGTTTTGGAATACCGCGGTCCACTTTGTATTGGTGGCAGCAACACAATGATGTGGTTGCCTTTCGGAGAGGCTCCCGTAAGCATGTATTTCCCCTAGCTCAGTTCATCGACGGCAGGCCTATGCCCGGAATCAGGCAGGTCCTTTCCTCGATCTCCGATCCCAGACTGGCTTGGCTGTGGCTGATCAGCCCCTCGCCTCTTCTCAAGGGTCGCGTCCCTATCGAATTGCTCAGAGAAGGTATGAACACAGAAGTTGTTACATCCGCCGCCCAGGCTGTTTCTCTGATTGAATCTATCTGACAAGTGGCCGGATGCCGATGGCTGTCCGCGCATTATGTAAGTGCGCACAAGCAGATGTACCAATTGTGCGATTTGTGCAAATGTATAGTTGTTCAATTTGTGCAAGTAATACAGTAGATTTAGTGGCAATAATGCAACGGATACTTCTATATTTGGTTGGCAGACGGAATTTGAACTTGCACTAATTCGCTCAGCGAATAGCGTTCGAGCCGGGAAGGATGCATCGCGATGCGCATCTTTTTCGATCGTGGGGACAGGGAGCGGTTCGTCCATCGACGTCCTCGCCCTTTTCAAATCATTGAATGGAGATCAATTATGAACATCAAGAGCCTTCTTCTCGGCTCAGCTGCGGCTCTGATCGCAGTTTCCGGCGCCCGCGCCGCCGACGCGGTGACCGTCGCCGAGCCGGAACCGGCTGAATACGTCAAGATCTGCGACGTGTACGGCTCGGGCTACTTCTACATCCCCGGCACCGAGACCTGCCTGCGCATCGGCGGCTATGTCCGCTACGACATCGGCGTCGGCGACGTTGGATCCTACGACGGGGCGCGGACCCACGACGTCCAAGACGGTAGCGACCAGGGCACCTGGCGCAAGAACGCCCGCTTTGACCTAAGGACTTGGACCGGCCAGGAAACCGAACTCGGTACTTTGAAGACATACACCGAGACCAAATTCAATTTCGGTAACCGCAACGCCTATTCGGGTCCCGACAGTCCCCAGAACTATGCCTTCAACAAGGGCATCACACTGAACTTCGCCTGGATCCAGCTTGGTGGCCTGCGCGTCGGTAAGGACGAATCGGCCTTCGATACGTTTATCGGCTATGCCGGCAACGTCATCAACGATACGCTCGTTCCCTACGGCGATTTTGACACCAACGTCGTGCAGTACTACTTCGACGCAGGCAATGGCTTCTCCGCCGTGGTATCGCTCGAAGAGGGTTCTGGCGTCGTCGGCACGATCGACAGCTACGTTCCGCATCTTGTCGGCGGCGTGAAGTACACGCAGGGCTGGGGCGCCATCACCGGCGTCGTGGCTTACGACAGCAACTACGAAGAGGTAGCCGGCAAGGTCCGCTTGGATGTGAACGCCACCAACGAACTGTCGCTGTTCATTATGGCTGGCTATGGGACCGACGACAACCTAACCGATGGGACCTACGCTATTCCTGCCGGCGGTCGCGGCTTCTACAAGCAGTGGGGTGGCAACTGGGCCGTCTGGGGCGGCGGCACCTACAAGTTCAACGAGAAGACCTCTTTCAACCTTCAGGCGGCGTATGACGAGTGGAAGAACCTCGGCATTGCTGCCAATGTCGCCTACGATATCGTTCCTGGTCTGACGATCACGGCCGAAGTCGACTATCTCCACGCTGGCAAGTTCGGGGATGTGGACTTCTCTAACTGGACCAATGCCGACAAGAAGAACAGCGTCGGCGGTCTGCTCCGCTTCCAGCGCTCGTTCTGAGGATTGAAGAGCCCGTTGCCGCGTTCGGAGCGGTAACTGCGAGCCTAATTTGCGGCCGAACCATTGTGGTGAGGCTTGTAGAGGTTTCGGCGAATTGCTTGATCACGGACCTCCAATCCGAGCATTTCGTCGATGAGAAGGGCGCCCTGTTCCCGGGCGCCCTTTTTTAAGGGTTATCATCAGACTCTCTCCCGGGGGAACTGTGGGTAAGAAACAACGCATCGTCCTGCAGGCAGCTGTTTTGGCGTCTGCCTTTGGCTTTTTTTTGCTGATCCTGATCCTGCAGATGGTCAGTTTTTTGGTTGACTAGGCACGCGCAAGCGGGATGGATCGCGCAGAGACACGCGGAAGTTTTTTTCGCCAGCGAAACCCCGACGACCTGATGGGGAGTCGCGCCAGCAGGGTGGGCGCCACGTCCAGTGCCACCGACCATGCGAGATGCCGATTGTTGGCGCGTCTGTCAGTTCGCGCGGCCATATTCATTCTGGTGCCGATCTGTTGCCTTTTCTGCTTTTCCCATGCGTTTTAGGCCGAGCCATTTGTGAAGCGGGCGGTCAATGGATCTGCGCCTCGCGATTGCCTGCCGTTGCCTGGTTGATCTGGGCGGCATAATCCGAGAGCGAACGCTGCAACCGCGGTTCGAATTGCGCGAAGTTGAACCGGACTTCATCCGCCGTCAGGAACTGGTGGGTTGCGCCGGGAAAGCCGGCGACCATCACAAGGTCGCCTTCCTTGACGCCTTCACAGGCTATGGGTAGCCAACTCTTCGGCCGGTAGGGCACGTTGTCGCGCGCATATGGCCGGGAGGAACCATCAGGAGCGACATAGGCGCGATAAATCCGAAGTGGCCCGTGTGGCGCGGCCTCCAGTTGTCCGTTTGGCCGCCGAAGTTGCCGATGCCGAGCGCGGGCGCATAGACGAGGCGCACGTCCTCAATTTCGAGCTTCTGCAGGAGATAGTAGGAGGCGCCGCCATAATAGGCCCCTACGTCGCAGCGGCGATTGGGCTGTCCTTCACATGCGGCGATCAGGGCCTTTTTGTTCGTGGCGAGCCGCTCATAGCGGGCAAACCCGTTCAGCTTGTCCGAGACGCTCTTGAGCATTTCGGCGGTCACATCCCGCATGTCCTCGATCACATAGATGCGGTTGCCGGGCGCCGCGGGCAATTCTTCACCCAGGCTCTTCGCCAGAAAGCCACCAGAAAACCGTCTGTGAGATAGTCCTAGCCCTCCTTGCTGTGGTATTGGATGGATTCGAACACGCAGTGATGATTGGTTGCGACCAGCCCTTGTGGACTGACGAACGAGGCGGAGCATCCGCCCAGTGATACGACCGCGTTGAGCGGGTCAGCGTCCAGACGACCCAGCTGGGCGGGATCGATCTGGAGCCCATCCGCGCGCATGGCCGCGCCCACTTCCGCAGTCTGGCCCGGCATCCACATACCTTCGTCCGCCGACGTAGCGGTGACCGTCCAGAGCAAGGCGATGGCAGTTGCTTTGGCCAAACATTTCCAATTCGAGTTCATGCTGACTGTCGCTCTCATCTTGCCTCCTGTTCTCCGCAGATTGGATTGGTGACTATCGGGATGGCCGGAGTCCTGGCGCCCGCGCGTCGGCCAATACCGTAAAGACCCTGTGGACCCGTTAACCGCAACAGTCCTGATGGCGCTCACCTCTCATATTTGTCGCGCGCAACGTTTGCGGATCATCCGCTGCACCAATCGTGCCAAATGAATAAAGCCTTCAATTACAAATGGTGAGCCGCCTCACCCATGTTCTATCTCCGACGTCGTTCACGTAAAAGGGTCGGTGCTTCCACGCTCTTTTGCTCTTCGCCCGTTCCTCTTCCGTCTTGACTAGCAGGAGCCTACGGCCTATCTCACTGCCGCGTTAGCACTCCCCCAAGATGAGTGCTAACCACGCTCCGGCAACGGAGAACCGTTCAACATCCGCACCAGGGAAATCCAAAAATGGCAAAGTCGAATTTCCGGCCGCTGCATGACCGCGTGGTCGTTCGCCGCGTCGAGTCCGAAGCGAAGACCGCCGGCGGGATCATCATCCCCGATACGGCTAAGGAAAAGCCGCAGGAAGGCGAGATCATCGCCATCGGTTCCGGCGCCCGTGACGAGGTCGGCAAGCTCGTCCCGCTGGACGTCAAGGCCGGCGACCGCATCCTGTTCGGCAAGTGGTCGGGCACAGAAGTCAAGCTTAACGGCGAAGACCTTCTGATCATGAAGGAAGCCGATATCATGGGCGTCATCGGCTGACACGCCGCCGCCTTTCATCCGCACCATCCAATCTGAATTTCGGGCGAAATGCCCAGGAGTAAAAAATGGCTGCCAAAGACGTAAGATTCTCCCGCGACGCTCGTGAGCGCATGCTGCGCGGCGTCAACATCCTCGCCGACGCGGTGAAGGTCACGCTCGGCCCCAAGGGCCGCAACGTCGTCATCGACAAGTCGTTCGGCGCACCGCGCATCACCAAGGACGGCGTCACCGTCGCCAAGGAAATCGAGCTTGAAGACAAGTTCGAGAACATGGGCGCGCAGATGGTCCGCGAAGTTGCTTCGAAGACCAACGACATCGCCGGCGACGGCACCACCACGGCGACCGTTCTGGCGCAGTCGATCGTCCAGGAAGGCCACAAGGCGGTTGCCGCCGGCATGAACCCGATGGACCTCAAGCGCGGCATCGACCTCGCCGTCGCCGACGTCGTCGCAACGCTGATCAAGAACGCCAAGAAGATCAAGACCTCGGAAGAGGTTGCCCAGGTCGGCACCATCGCCGGCAATGGCGATGTTTCGGTCGGCTCGATGATCGCGGAAGCGATGCAGAAGGTCGGCAATGAGGGCGTCATCACGGTTGAGGAAGCCAAGACCGCCGAGACCGAGCTCGAAGTCGTCGAAGGCATGCAGTTCGACCGCGGCTATCTCTCGCCCTACTTCGTCACCAACGCCGAGAAGATGGTTGCGGATCTGGAAGACGCCTACATCCTGCTCCACGAGAAGAAGCTCTCCAACCTGCAGGCCATGCTGCCGATCCTCGAGGCTGTCGTGCAGACCTCGAAGCCGCTGGTCATCATCTCGGAAGACGTCGAAGGCGAGGCCCTGGCCACGCTGGTCGTCAACAAGCTGCGTGGCGGCCTGAAGATCGCTGCCGTCAAGGCGCCGGGCTTCGGTGATCGCCGCAAGGCCATGCTGGAAGACATCGCCATCCTCACCGGTGGCCAGGTCATTTCCGAAGACCTCGGCATCAAGCTTGAGAATGTTGGCCTCAACATGCTCGGCCGCGCCAAGAAGGTGTCGATCTCCAAGGAGAACACCACCATTGTCGACGGCGCCGGCAAGAAGGCCGAGATCCAGGGCCGCGTCGCCCAGATCAAGCAGCAGATCGAGGAGACCACCTCGGACTACGACAAGGAGAAGCTGCAGGAACGTCTCGCCAAGCTGGCGGGCGGCGTTGCCGTCATCCGCGTCGGCGGTGCGACCGAAGTGGAAGTCAAGGAAAAGAAGGACCGCGTCGATGACGCCCTCAACGCGACCCGCGCGGCCGTCGAAGAAGGCATCGTTCCCGGCGGCGGCGTCGCACTGCTGCGCGCTTCGCTGAGCATCAAGGCAACCGGCGCCAACTCCGACCAGACCGCGGGCATCAGCATCGTGCGTCGCGCGCTGCAGGCTCCGGCCCGTCAGATCGCGGCCAACGCCGGTGCGGAAGCATCGATCGTCGCCGGCAAGATCCTTGAGAACAAGGGGGCAACCTTCGGCTACAACGCCCAGACCGGCGAATATGGCGACATGATCGCCTTTGGTATCGTCGATCCGGTCAAGGTTGTGCGCACGGCTCTGCAGGACGCGGCCTCGGTCGCCGGCCTGCTGGTCACCACCGAAGCCATGATCGCGGAGGCTCCGAAGAAGGAGTCGGTTGGCGGCGGCATGCCGGCTGGTATGCCCGGCGGTGGCATGGGCGGCATGGGCGGTATGGATTTCTAATCCAGCCCCCTATCAACCTACAGCGGAAAGGGCGGCAGCAATGCCGCCCTTTTTTGTGTGCCGAGCATGATCGACAGCTTTAGACGTGCAAGTCCTCTACCCAGCCTGATGGCGGCGAAGCGCAACGGCGTCGTCGTGAGACGGGGTCTGGCCGTGTCCTTTCGTTCAGCCGCTGGTCGAAACTCGTGCTGCCTTCCGCCGTGCCGTCGATCTTTACAGGGCTGAAGGCCTTGCCAACGGCTGGCAGACCCTGGTTGCGGTAGAACTCATCGCATGGTTCGAAAGGCTCCGATACCTGATCGCCTATGGTCGTCAGCTCTTTCAATTGGAACTCGTTCTTTCGGCCATGATCGTGGTCGGCCTGACCGGATTGGGACCCACGGCCTGCTCACGCTTGCCTAAAACCATCTGCAACGCTGGCGTCCGGAGACCCAGATGAGCCTGATCACGATTACAGGTCTGGATAGGCTGTCGCACGGCGCTTCCATCGCACCGCCGCCCTTCCGCTTCATCGGCCGACATCTGCGGCCGCTTGCGGAGCCGATGGCGCTGCTCGCGATTTTGGGAGTTGCTCGCCCATGCCGGCGCTGCTGACCCACGTTTTCTACCGCGGCTGGAAGAGGTGGCGGCCCGCGGCATGGCAGAGTTCAGCCGAGGTGGCCTCGGCTCCAATCTTCTGGTGAGCCTGGAACGTGACCTGATCGGTTTCGTGTGTGGCAGTGTGGCGGAATCGCGCTTGGTCTGGTGATCGGATTTTCTCGCCTCATCGAACGCCTGAGAGGCTCGTGGTCGCGGTTGTATTACCGCTATTACGTGACCTGATCACGTTGACGATGCCAGCACCTTCATTGGCCACTTTCTGGACCATGTACGTCACATCAGGCTCCCCCGCCCGATCGACACGAGTCGGCTCTGTAACCAAGCCGCCGTCATATGGCGGTTCCACGACGGCACTGGCGGCAGTCGTCTTCTCAGCGGCTACAGGTGGACGTTTCAGCAGCCAACGAATCCGATGGTGGCAAGGACAGGCAGACCAAGCACCGCGTAGAAGCCGTACTCCGCTGGAGTTCGCCTCGGAAGTGGAGCGACAAGGGCCTGATTTGTCTTGCCAGGCCGACATTGTCAGCACGCTTTTCGAAGCCTCTGAATTCCTTAGTGTCCATCCCAGCTCGACCTCCGACCATCCCCATTTCCGGCTGCCCGCGGCACGGCAGCCCTTGGCCTCTAGCTGCGCTCGAGCGGATCAGCGTGCCGTCTGCCTTCTCTAGCCGATCAAAATGTCTGCACCCATTTGGCAATGGCCGTTTCGCGCAAAAGTATTCCCCCGTGAGCCGACTTTCCGAATTGGCTTAACTTCCAAATCTGTGGCTTTGCCTGCATTGCGGAGCGCGGAGTTCCGACCACTCGCCCAAGGGTATGCCATGGCGTTTCGTCCCTTTGTTCCGATCCTTGCCGGTGCAACGCTGCGCGAGCGGCTGCTCGCCTGCATCGGGGCCATGATCGGCATCGCATTGACTGGCGTGATCAGTGCGCTGGCGAACGGGTCTGGCCCACATTTCGCACTGCTGGTTGCTCCAATGGGAGCATCGGCCGTGCTGCTCTTTGCCGTGCCTTCAAGCCCGCTGGCGCAACCTTGGTCGATTATCGGTGGCAATACGATTTCGGCGCTGGTCGGGGTGATCGTGGCGCATTTCGTGCGTGAACCCGTTCTTGCTACCGGCATTGCGGTGGCGCTGGCCATCGCCGCCATGTCGTTCACGCGCTGCCTGCATCCGCCGGGTGGCGCCGCCGCCTTAACTGCGGTGTTCGGCGGACCGGCCGTCTTCAGTTCCGGCTTGCTGTTTCCCTTCGTTCCGGTAGCGCTGAACTCGATCGTGCTGGTCGCACTCGGCTACGGCATCCATAAACTGTCGCGGCGCAACTATCCACATGTGGCGGCCCCCGCCCTTAAAAGCGCGCATGGAACCATCGATCCGCCGGCGCGGGAGCGGGTCGGCTTCCAGCCCGAGGATATCGATGCCGCGCTCGGCGCGCTGGAGGAAACCTTCGATATCGACCGCAACGATCTTGAGCGGCTGCTGCGGCAGGTCGAGTTGCAGGCGATGGTGCGCTCCCACCGCACCCTGCTGTGCGAGGACATCATGTCGCGCGATGTGATTTCGGTCGATGAACATGCGCCTGCCGACCAGGCGCGTCATTTGCTGCTCGATCACAACATCCGGACGCTGCCGGTGACCGACGCCGACGGCGGGCTGGTCGGTGTAGTTGGCCTGCGCGAGCTGACGAAGGCGACCGACGCGGTGAGGGCTGTGATGTCGAAGGCTGGCACCGCCTCTCCCGATACGCCGGCGATGAGCCTGCTGCCGGTGCTCACCGACGGCCGCAGCCATGCCGTGGTCATCGTCGATGCCGAGCGACGCATTATTGGGCTGATCACCCAGACCGACCTGCTGGCAGCGGCAGCGCGCGTGCACATGGCGGACACAACGCTGGCAGCGGCATAAAATAGTGATCCGGACTTGCTCAATCCGGGAACCCGATGGGGCGCCAATAGGATAGCGGTATTAAGTGCGGCCTTCCGCCTAAGACAATTCCTTTTTACGAGTAGATCAACCCTGAAACGCGACCGCGTGCTCAGGCATCTGGTTCACGTAGGCCAAGTACGACTGCAACAACGGAACACTCTTCAACCTTGCCGGTGGCCAGAGCCAGTCCGCTATGTCGACCAAAGGCGCGGACTACAAATGGAACCATCTGGTGGACGGCTCCTCTGCAACGATGGTAGCGCGGTTCGCATGTCCAAGGCTGGCTTGAAGCTCTACGTCGCGGGTTGAATGATCGTTGGCAAGGGTCGCGGCTCAGACGCCGAGGCTTCGCAATTCCATGCAGGTGGTCCTTTCCTTTGGTTCCTGCATTTCGCCTCTGGTGAGGCGCGGCCGACTCCCGTCATGCATCACGCCGACGACCGCCGCTTCCTCGCCGCGCCAAGCACCCTGGTCGTTCGCATCTTCCCCAACCCGCGGAGCTGTCTGCGGCTGGTTCGGGCATTGGCGGTGGAGATCCACGAGAACTGGCTCGAGGCGACCCGCTATCTCAACATGGATCATCTGCGCGAGCACAAGAAGGAGAGCCTGAGGGCCTTGGCCGCCTGAGCACCGTCATGTGTCCGCCGCTCCGCTAAACACGGGGGCTGCGCGGCGGACACGCCGACGTCACCGCAATGCCACGCCATTTTGCAGAACTTGACGCACACAACTCCACGCGGCCTATCGCCCTCATGCCCGCTTCGAGGACCCTCCAGGATCGGGCCTGTTCGGATAGGTGTGGGAGGCCGAGGCATCAGAGGGAACGGCCAGACGCTACCATGAGGATGCGCCATCTGCCGAAGAGCCGTACCGTTACCTTCGTCACTGTGCGGAACGCGGGGCGACCGTCGCTTCAGCCATCCGGCTTTGGGTGTCATTTCTCCCTGGCGGAGTCCACCGCCCCCGACAAAAGCCTGACCTTTGCCAGTCTTCTACGGGCAAGCGTTCGCGCCAAAAGTTCAAAGCCGCGTCCATAACATTCAACAATGAAAGCCAGCCTCATCAGATCGAGCAGAAAGTCGTCGATGGCATGTGTGAGCGCGTCAGACTTTTGTTCAAGCTGAAGCAGCAAGGCGCGCGCCTCTTCGATCGCGGCCCGGCAACCGTCTGCGTATATCAGCAATCAATCCTGTCTAAGATCTGCAAGCCCTCACCTCGCCCCAAGCCAGACTCAGCGCATCGAACGCCGTTGGAGAGAGTTTCCGACGAAAGAACATCGTCGCGTTTCGCGAAAAGGCATCGCTCGGCAAAGTGCCCGTTGATGAAGCATGCTGCGTCAAACGACAAGCAAGAATCCGGGCTCCACCCCGTGATGTCTTCGAAGGCGGGGTGAGCCGGCTCGGGCATGCGTCTCGGCCGCAACCCTTAATCACGAGGACCTGTGCCGCAAGGCAAACAGTTTCTCTCTATTCTTCTAGCCGCCACGGTTCAGCCTAGATTACATGGGAAACGGCAATAACGCAAAGCAAAGGTTGGCAAAATGAGTAGGGTGGCTGGATCAAATGATGATTTGGCTGCACCAACGACCTTTGCGCCACTTTTGCAGCCCACCTTTCGTTCGATCTGGCTCGCCACGCAAGTCTCGAGCCTCGGCTGGTTGATGCAGACTGTTGCCATCAGTTGGCTGATGGCTACCATCTCGACTTCCGATCTGATGGTTGCGCTGGTGCAGGCTTCATCGAACCTGCCCGCTTTCATTTTGTCCGTGTTCGCCGGGGTTCTCGCTGACAATTTCAGCCGTCGCAGGGTTATGTTCGCGGGCCGCTGCCTTATGGTGATAGCATCTGCGATGCTGACCGCTGTTGTAGCGCTGGGCTTTCTCGACCCATGGATGATTCTCGGCTTCAGTTTTTTAATCGCATGCGGCGGCGCTCTCAACGATCCCGCCTGGCAGGCGTCGGTTGGCGATATGGTGGACCGGCGCGATGTTCCCGCTGCCGTTACCCTGCTTTCCGTTGGCTTCAACACCGTACGGACCGTGGGCCCGGCGCTCGGCGGCATCGTGGTTGCCTCCTTCGGGCTTTTGGCCGCTTTTACCGTGACCACCCTCACCTATTTGGTACCCTTGGCCACCATATGGCGCTGCAAGTGGAAGGTCCGCTCGTCGCCTCTTCCGCGCGAGTCGATGAGGAGGGCCATCTATGACGGGCTGCGCTTCACGGCGATGTCATCGGAAATCAAAGCGGCGATCGCACGCGGAACCCTCTTTGGCCTGGCGAGCATCGCCATACTCGCGCTGCTGCCGCTGATTGTCCGCGACCAGTTGGGAGGAGGCCCGCTCGCCTATGGCACGCTCATGGCAGGTTTCGGAACAGGCGCGGTCTTCGCCGGCCTCTCCAACAGCCTGTTCAGACGGAGCTTGTCGCAAGAACAGCTGATGAGGCTCTCCTGCGTCGCCTGCGCGGCGTGCTCCCTCTCCCTGGCGCTTACCTCTTCGATCGGCGTGGCGGCAATTGCACTTGCTTTGGGCGGCGCAGGCTGGGTCACTGCCTGGTCCGGGGTTGGCGTGAGCGTGCAGCTGGCAAGCCCGCGCTGGGTCGTGGGGCGCACGATCTCCATCTACTATGCATTGATAGACGGCGGCATAGCGGCCGGCAGCTGGGTGTGGGGCACCGTTTCCCAGAACCATTCGCTGACCTGGGCGCTAGAGGGTTCCGCTGCGGCCCTGCTGCTCGTTGCTGCAGCCGGCGTTCTGTTTCCTCTTCGCGAGCGCCGCGAGTCCGAGCCCGATCCTTTGGAGGAATTCGACGCCCCAGCTGTCGCTCTCAGTTTGAAGCCGAGAAGCGGCCCGATCGTGGTCAAGATCGAATATCTGATAGCCGAGAGAAATGTCGAGGCCTTCCTCGACCTCATGCGGCAGCGGCGTCATGTACACAGCCGCGTCGGTGCTCGGAACTGGACGCTCCAGCGCAACCTTCAGAAGCCTATGCAGTGGACAGAAACGTTCCGAACGCCGACCTGGACCGACTACCTTCGCCTCAATCATCGTCTCACGGAAGTAGACAAGGAACTGGACGAGCGTGTCTTCCAGTTACACGCGGGAGAGAAAGCGCCTCAAATGACGCTTTCGATTGAGCGGCCGACAAGCTCGGCCCGGAAACCCGACCAGTCAATCCTTCACCTTCCCCGTCATTGAAGCCTGACCTTCCCATATCTGGGCATCAGCGATCGTTAAAGATCCGGGTGATGGATGAGAATCTCGGCGGCATCCGTGTCGTGCGTGCCTTCGCCGCGCAGCCGCACGAGCTGGAAAAGTTCGACCGCGCCAAGCAGGACGCGCCTTGATCTCGCCAATGAGCGCGTTGACATCCGTGTCGGCAACACCAGCGCCATGAATTTCTCGTTCCTGACCGCCATGGGCCCTGGTGCTCTGGTTCGGTGGCCAGAAAGTGATCGCAGGTCAAATCAGCGTCGGCACGCTGGCCCTGTTGCTCACCTTCATGACCATTCTACAGATGCCGGTGCGCTAGCTCGGATTGATGGTCAACTCGTTCGCGCGCGCCTCGACCTGCGGCACGCGGCTGTTCGAGTTGCTCGACGCCGAACTTGACATCGAGGACGCGGCGGGCGCCAGGGATCTCGTCGTCACCGACGGCGTGCTGCGCTTCGACAATGTCGGTTTCTGCTACGCGGGCTCGGGCGGCCGCCCGACGCTCTCCGGCATCTCCTTCGAGGCGAGCAATGCATCGCCGTCTAGGCAAGGCGAATGCTCCGGACTTCCCAACCTTTCTTGCCTTGCCCGCATTCGACAAACACCTTCTGTCCCGCCACCAGCACGCTGAGCCCTGAGCGCGTCAGGGCGCTGGCATGAACGAAGACGTCCTTCTCACCGTTGTCAGGAGCAATGAAGCCGAAACCCTTTTCGGGTTTGTACCACTTGACCGTGCCCCCGCTCTCCAGCTGCGCACCGGTTTCAACGAAGGTCCCTCCAGCGACGCGCGTATGTGACGGAGTTTTCGCGCGGTGATCGCCGAGCTCCAGCACCTGCGCGACTTGATGACCTTTTGGACTTTTTTCGACCGTGATCTTGAGAGGCGTTCCCGCGGCAACATCCCGGCTTCCGGCCGCCTCTAACACTCGCACGTGCAGATAGGCCTCCGTGCCGTCCGACAGTTTGACGAAGCCAAAACCCTTGCTGACTGTGAACCACAATACCTCCGCATCGACAGGATCTGCCGTCACGGTCGGCGGGCGCTGAAAATAGCTTGGCTCGGAAGTCCGTTCCGAAAAGGAAACGGGGTCATCGTCATAGCGATGCCGGCGTGGCTCGCGATGGTCTCGATATTTGCCCATGATCATCTCGACTGGCATGGATGGCGCACTGCGCTACCGTCAAGATAATCTCAATCGGGCGACGCGTTTATGTCAAAAAGGCCGTGAAGACCGCAGCTGTGCCCGGCCTATCGGCCGAACCCTTTGAAACTAGATTCATTTCCCCTGAAACAATAGTGCCGGCGAGTCGATTTACTGACTCGCATAGGTTGTGTTGGAGGGAGAGTGCGATGATGCTGGCGCGGGCGCACTGGAAGGGCTTTATCAGGCATTGCGGAAAGCCTGCTCCGGGTTTCTTCAAAAGGAACCGAACAGCGGGTCGACGACCATTTGCGCCGGCTCCAGGCCACGGGGCAGGCCTGACAGTGCATGATCATCATCTCCAGCGTCACGCCCAGCGTAGACGCCAAGCCGTGGAGAACCATGCCGCGCTGTCGCCGACGAGAACAACGTCGCAATGTCGATCGACGAGCTTTGAATCGACGCTCTCAATGGGCCTCCTTCCCCAAGCACGGATGTCGCGTTGGCACTTTTTGTGCAGCTGCGAAGCGCTAAAATCGCCACGACGGGTGGTGTTGACGCGCCGACAATTATCAGACAAAAACGGAATTCAATCGGTTCAGCCGCCTACGCGGCAGGGCTCTGCTCAACGACGTCGGGGACCATGGACGATCGCGCAAAAGGGATTAGGAAAGGCGGAGCTGGAGGCAAGGCCAACGACGTCAATGCGGACTTGATCGCCGTTGTGGTCGCCATGGACAGCAGCGCCCCCTGCGTTCTGACCATCCCGCAGGCAAACGCCCTGCCCTCGGGCCCGTTCGAGCTTGCTCACCGTTCGCTGCAGTCGGGCCTCAGGGGATGGGTGGAACAACAGACCGGCCAGCCGCTCGGCTATATCGAACAGCTCTACACCTTCGCCGATCGCGACAGGGTTGGCGCTGACGACCGCGTGGTCTCTATCAGCTATCTGGCGCTCACCCACCAAGACGAAGCTGGCGACCCGGCCGGGCGACACTGGGGAAGCTGGTACGACTATTTCCCGTGGGAGGATCACCGCTCCGGCACACCGGCGGTCGTGTTGGACGAATTGCGGCCGCGCCTGATGGAATGGGCGGATGGCACTGACGACGGTACGACACGCCTCGACCGACGACGGCGGGCGGCGATCGCCTTCGGCTTTGACGACCGCCATTGGAACGAGGAACTCGCGCTTCAACGTTATGAGCTGCTCTACGAAGCCGCCCTGGTGGAGGAAGCAATACGCGCCGGACATTCCGCTGCGCCCACCTCGGTGTCGGGCAGATCGATGATCGCCGATCATCGTCGCATCCTGGCGACCGGCATTGCGCGGCTGCGCTCCAAGATCAAATACCGGCCGGTCGTATTCGAACTGATGCCGCCGGTCTTCACGCTTTTGCAGCTGCAGCGCACCGTGGAGGCGCTTGCCGGCAGGCTCGTGCGTAAGCCGAACTTTCGCCGGCTGATCGAGCAGCAGGAGCTGGTCGAGGAGACCGGTGAGACAACCGCGGAAACCGGCGGCCGGCCGGCGCAACTTTATCGCTTCCGTCACGCCGTTCTCGACGAGAGGGTGATAGCCGGAACAAAATTGCCGCTCTCGCGGGCTTGACCCGCGTTGCGCCAGCAGCCCTGACGATGTCGCGGACGGCTTGGCCCTTGTGAGAACCGGGATTGTCGAGAATGACGATGTCGCCCGGCTTCAGTGTTTTGTTGAGTTCGGTTTCGACACAGACGCGAAAGGCCTGCGTATTGATGGGTCCGTCAATGACCCAAGGCGCCTCCACCCGATCATGCCGCAGCGCGGTGATGAAGGTCATCGTCTTCCAATGGCCATATGGTGCGTGGGCCATCAGCCGCTTGCCGCGCACACCCCAGCCGCGCAACGGCGCCATGTTGGTCTTGACCCATGTTTCATCCAGGGAGACCAGGCGCGTAGGGTCAATGCGGGTCTGATAGCGCATCCATTGCGCACGCCCGCGCATCAGCTTTGGCTTGAGCTGCTCGACCGGCAGAACGGTTTTTTTGAAGCTCTTGCCCTCGCGGTGCAGGAAGCGACCGACGCTCGCAGGAGACCACGTTCAGCCAGTGCCGCCGTCAATTGATGAAGCGTCATGTTGGCATCTCGCTCAACCTCGCCCAGGACGAAAGCACGGTGCTCCCCGTCGATCAGATAGGGCCGATGACCACCCATCTTGCCGGGTGCCGCACTGCCACGGCGACGCTTGCGGCCTCGGGCGTTTCCTGGGCGAAGGCGGTGGCGATGAAAGCCGAGACGACGCCACAGACTGGGCTGGCGGATAGTAGTTCGCGAGTCAGCCACGGTAGCGGTCGCTACGAAGCGCGCAGCACTTTGTCATCGGTACATTCCGTCCCATGCCTGAAATGAGCAGTGCAGCCATGTCGCCTCCTCCGCAGTCACCGTGGCGAAAGCAATCCTTCCGCTGCCACACGGACCTAGTGTCGCCTGGCACTAGCTTGCTTCAGCAAACCACTTAGCGCAATTCTCAGGAGCTACCGTGCCCGCATCGTAGGCGAGGTCCGGGGAGGCTTGCTCACTCAGTTTGCCATTCTGGAAAGTCGCGTTCTTGCCAACGCGCATATTCGAGATATTCTCTCGCAATCGCCTCTACAAGATCTTGTTGGAGCTCTTTGCGAAGGCACGGCATTTCGCTGATTGCCAAGCTGTGCTCTCTCGCAAAATGAATGGCGCAACGATATCCGTCAACGTCTTCCAAAGTGGGACGGACTGCATCTTCCTTCCACTGATCCGCAAGTTCCTGCAGCAATGAAGGTTGTCCTTCTCTTGTGACAAACATGTCTGTGACCCGACGCTTGGCTCTCTCCAGAAAGGCGTCCGAGTTGCCGAGCCGCAACCGCCTTACATGCCACCGAAAAGCGCCATCCCAATGCTGACTTCGCGCCATTAAATTGAGAAGGGAGATCGAACCGCCTTCGAGGATGAGCCCCGGCTGGGAACTACGCTCATCCACTTGCATTATCAGCTTACGATGGGCGGTCTCGGCGTCGATGATGCCCGCGGTTAGCGGGCGCGAATCCAAGTAGATCCGCTGGGTAGATTGCAGTTCGGAATCCGAGGGACGCCCGCTGCCGGTGGCGATTTGAGGACAGCATTGTACACGATCCAGCGCAATGACCGGCCATCCGGTCTCTCGTGCAATTTGGATTGCCGCGTCTGTTTTGCCGCTGCAGGTCGGCCCGTAAATCAAATAGATTAGCATGTGTATGCCGCTTAGTTTATCGGAACTAACCGCCCCCCAAGCACAAGATACTCGGTAGGCTTTCACCGGACTTGTCGCAAACATTTTGACAAGCGGCGATTATGCCCTGAAACGACGCCATTTTCGAACTTTGTGAAGTCCGAAAGGGCGCAAGCAGCCCGCTCTGGTCGTTCAGTCCAGTCACCAACGCCTCTGTTTGACGTTTGACGACGGTCCACTTTGCACATCTCATGCCGACTGTGACGCAACGCGGCACCGCAGGATGGTGACCTCGTTGTCTCCGGCAAAAGATCCTTGCGGGTCTTGGGTTAATCGAGGCGGCGGCGCACGGGCGCCTTATTGTCTCGGAACATGGCCAGGAAGGCGGCTGATCAACAAAAGTGGAAGACGGTGTCCCGACGACCTCACCGATTTGTGAGGCGACCGAGGATCTGCCCGACATCGTCGATCTCGTCCTCGAGGTGGGCCGTGTGCCGGCCGCGCCGCCAAAGCCTCCTCCCCTGCCGGTCCGACTGGAAGCCTCGTCGAAACGGCACAGGAGTACACCAAAGCCGCCAGCGCGCAACACACAGACCGCCGGCGCCAAGGATTTGGCGCTTTTTGCGTGGCGTCCGCTCCGATCTTCCGGAAGGGGAGCTGGCTGCTGTTTTCTGGGCACTCGCTGCGCATCGCCGCTGCGCAACGCCGAACTGGACATCGAGCGGCTACGCGATGAACGGCATGGTCTGCCATTGTGAGGCTCTTGCTCGACACTAATGGCCTCTCCGAGGTGACGAGGCCGAGCCCTGACGCGCGCGTGCTGGAATGGATGACGGGCTCGATGAAGACCGCTCATTTATCAGGTTATGTCGATCGCCGAGATCCGGCGCGGCCCTGCCCTCATGGACAAAGGTCGGAAACGTGACGCACTGGCCGGATGGCTCGCCCGGGACCTGCCGCAGCGCTTCGAGCCGAGAGTCCTCCCCGTGGACGAACTGGTTGCCCTGGCCTGGGGCGACCTGACGGGCCTCGCGAAGCGGCGTGGCCGCGGTCTGTCATCGATGGACGGGCTGATTGCAGCCACCGCGATTTCCTGACCCATCACATGGCGGGGATATTCATGCGCTGACGGCGAAACACCCAGATGTCCCGCACCTACCACGATCAATATCGAAACGCCTCGGTGGCAGCCACGAGGTCGATGTCATTGAAGATGAGATGAAATAGGCGGATCAGCTCCGCTTTTCGCATCCTTGACGCGCGCTTCATGACAGGCCTCGCCCAAGGGCGTCGAGTTTAGCTTCCGGTTGGATGCTTGCCCTCACCTGTGGCTATGCTTACGGCCATCCCGATCGAGAAAAGCATCGAACGCGGCAGCGACAGCGCGAATTACAAAGCGATGCTCCCGCCGTACGCGGACAAAACCGTTTTCGAAGTCCACTATCCCGTCCTCGGCCAGCATCGCCAAGCGTTCAGCTGAATCGAGAAGACGGATCGGATCAGATCCGTGGGCGGCACAGATTGCCTGCACATCGGCCTCGAGATCGCACATTAGTCGCTCGATAATTGCGGCTCGCACGCGGTCGTCGTCGGTGAGGCAATAGCCCTTTGACGTCGCCAGACGGCCAGCTGCGATGTGCTGGATGTAGGAATCCCGTGTAACTTCGTTTTGGACGTACCCCTCGCCGACGCGGCCGATAGCCGACGCGCCGAAACCGATCAGGGTTCTGCAGGTGGTGGCCGAGTAGCCCAGCGAGTTACGCCGCAGGCGACCCGTTTTCTGTGCCAGCGCGAGCTCGTCGTCCGGCAAGGCGAAATGGTCGAGCCCGATCTCGCGGTAGCCGGCGGCAATCAGCGTCGCGGCCACGGCCGCATACTGTTCGGCGCGGGCAGCGCTGCCCGGAAGAACTGCCTCCTCGATGAGGCGCTGATTCTTTACAAGCGACGGGATGTGCGCATAGCCGTACACCGCAAGCCGGTCGGGGCGCATTGCGACCGCCGCCCTCGCGGTCTCGACGCAGGACTGCACCGTTTGATGCGGGAGACCGAAGATGAGGTCGAAGTTGATGCGGCTTACTCCATGCCGGCGCAGCATTTCCACGGCAGCCGACGTCTGCGCCTCACTCTGAACCCGGTTGATTGCTTTTTGAACAATGGGATCGAAGCTCTGCACGCCGAGACTCACACGGTTCACGCCGGCTGCTCCCAAGGCCTCGGCCATCTCGGCCGTGAACGTGCGCGGATCAATCTCGACGGCAACCGTAGCTGTTTTCGTGAGAGCGAAGCGGCGTCGCAGGAACTCCATCAGAGCCAGGAACTCGGCTGGTCCTATGAGAGACGGCGTTCCGCCGCCGAAATGCATGTCGCTCACGGGCAGCGTCTGCGGCGCTCGCTCCGAGACCAAACGGATCTCGTCACGCAGGGCCGCCAGATAGTTGAGGATCGGCGCATCATGGCGGGTGATGGTGGTGGGGAAGCCACAATACCAGCAAGCTGATCGGCAGAACGGAACGTGGAAATAGAGCGACACCGGATCGTCAGCCGGCAGGTTCCTGAGCCATTCCTCATAAGCCTCGGCGCCGACCGCCCCAGAGAACTCCGACACAGTCGGATAGATAGTGTACCAAGGCAGGCCGGCCTCGCGATATTTTGTGGTCTGCAACAGTTACCGTCCCATGCTGATAACCACCAACCTTACCGCCGCGCTCGCCTGTGTCTTTGCGCTATGTCAGTCCGTTCCGCTTTGGGCTCGAAACTTGTATTTCTCAGCAATAGCGGCCGTTCAGTCTTGGCTGGACGGTCAGCGACTGGCCATGGCTGTTCCCGCCGCGACCCTCACGCGCACCGTTTGGTTCCACCATCCCTTCCCTTCAGCCTGCGCCTGGTCGAGTAGATTCTGCTGAGCGCGGCTGCCGCATCCAACGAGATAACACGGCGTTGGGACCGGACTTTGCTCGCCAGCTAGCGCAGCCCCATAGTGATCTCTGGCATCTCGATGAGCTCGTTGTGTGAATTGCTGGCAAGAAGCATTAGCTGTGGCGCGCCGTCTATCAGGACGAGAGGCTGCTCGACGCGACCGTCAGGTCGGCCGCAATGCCAAGGCCGGCGCGCCTACTGACTCCGTGGTGGAGGCAAGGCTGCGCGTTCAGCGCGTGATTACCGATCATCGCGCTCGCCAAAATGACGGCGTCGTACCGAGCGGTGCCGCCGCATGATGTCTCAACGTCGGGGCTCACAGCAAACAAAGCTGCCGCCATTGAACGAAACTGTCGCGAAGCGAACAGACGAACCGTAGCCGAAACGTTTGCCGTTCGTGCTTGGGTTGATCCGCAAGGCAAAAAGGAAGGAAGAGCGAACCAAGGTCCGCCGGCACACTTGAGCTTCAAGCCGCAGCTGCGTCGTCAGGATGGCACGTCATTTGCAGTAGAAGCCTTTGTGACGGCCCGCCCACAACTAGCGGAGATGACGGGGATGATTTGTACAGAAATGTTGGATGGCGTCGTTTCGGCGATTATTATATTTGTAATAACAATCCAATATTTGTAACAATAACACCGAATCATATTCTCAATTTCTGATGAATTCTGGCGTGATGAGCGCATCAAAACTGCTAAGATTCAACTCAATGCGCATCGTTATCAGCTGTTTCCTTAGCAAGAGTTCATCACTGACGTCCATTCCTTTTACTCTTTGAACGGAGATCAACAATGAACATTAGGAGCCTCCTCCTCGGCTCAACTGCGGCACTGATGGCCGTTTCCGACGCTCGCGCCGTGACCGCCGTTGCCGAGCCCCCGACTGAGTACGTTAAAGTCTGCGACGTCTACGGCTCGGGTTACGTCTACATTTCAGGCACTGAGACCTGCGTGCGCATCGGCGGCTATGTCCGTTACGACGTCGGCTTGGGCCATGTCGGATTTGTTGATCACGCAAGAACCTCGGATGTGAGGACTGGTGAGCATCAGGGCACATGGCAAAACAACACGCGCTTCACATTGAAAACTTGGACCGGCCAGGAGACCGAACTCGGCACGTTGAAGACCTACACCGAAACCCGCATGAACTTCGGCAACCGCCACACTTCGGTTTCGGACAGTTCTCGGTCCTATGCCTTCAACGGAGACAGCACCTTGACTTTCGCCTGGATTCAGCTTGGTGGCCTCCGAGTTGGTAAGGACTGGTCGGCCTTCGACATGTTTATTGGCGGCGCGGGTGACGTACTCAACCAGACGCCGGTTCCGTACGGCGCTTTCGATACCAATGTGGTTCAGTACTACTTCGACGCCGGGAACGGCTTTTCGGCCGTGGTTTCGCTCGAAGAAGGCTCGGGCGTGGTCGGCACAATCGACAGCTACGCACCGCACGTAGTCGGCGGCTTGAAATACACACATGGCTGGGGCGCGATCACCGGCGTTGCCGCTTATGATAGCAACTACGAATCGGTGGCCGCCAAGGTCCGTGTCGACATCAATGTCACCAACGAACTGTTGCTGTTCGGAATGCTCGGCTACGGTTCCAACGGCAAGCTCAACGACGACTCCACGAACGCCATCGACGCTCATGGTCGCGGCTTCTATAAGAGTTGGGGCGGGAACTGGGCTTTCTGGGCTGGCGCCACTTACAAGCTCAACGAGACAACTTCGTTCAACCTTCAGCTCTCCGGTGATCAGCTCAAGAACCATGGTGTCGCTGCAAACGTCGCCTATGCGTTTCTTCCAGATTTCACAGTTAAGGCGGAACTCGACTATGGCCGCTACGGCAACTTCGCCGTCGGCAAGGTGGACGCTTCCAACGTGAACTGGACCAACGCCAACAAGAAGAGCAGTGTCGGTGGAATCCTGCGTTTCGAACGCTCATTCTAACGGATGAAAGGGCGCTGAGGCAGGCATCGCATGTACTTGTCGTCGGCGGATCGGACTCCAGTGGGGGTGCCGGAATCGCGCGCGATATCGAGACGCTCTCCTCCATGGGCGTGCGCAGCTACCTTGCCGTCACTCCGGTGACGGTGCAAACACACGACAGCGTCACGGACATCCTTCATCTGCAACCCCGTCTGGTGGCCGATCAGATGCGTGCAGCGATCTCGCGGGGCGTCGCGGCGTAGTGAGCGCGGGCGCGGCCGTGATGATCGTGGCGGGAGGGAGAGGTAAGGAGCGTCTTTCCTTTGAGAATTCGCGTTTACGGGTACCCACGATGCACAACGGGCGAGTTTTTCAAAGAGGCGCGTCCTCCTTCGAAGCGCTTCGGAGGGCCAGGCGATAGGCTCGCCCCGAGCCCCTGCGTAGCCTGCGGGGGAGCTGGGTCTCGGCCCATCCGGGTAACGATCCTTCGCGCGGCTATGGAAACGATCGCATTTTCCGATTATCGCATAAAAAACTTGTTATCGCACGACTAAAAAAACTTGCAACTCCACAGCATCATTGACTTGTCGCCTATCAGCACTATATACTTGTAATCGCACAGCTCTAAAAACTTGCAAAGGCACGGCCATGGCCAAGCCCCATGAAAAACTCGCTGTATCACTGGCCGTCCTCAAAGAGCTGCAGGAGGGTGGGCGGCGCATATTCAAATCAGATGAGCTGACCCGCGTCCACCGGGAGCGGCTGCTGCAGAACGGGTTCCTGCGCGATGTTATCAAAGGCTGGCTCATGTCGACCGGCCCGCAGGCACGGCAGCAAGACACCAACCCTTGGTACGCGAGCTTCTGGGAGTTCTGCTCCCTTTACTGCAATGACCGGTTCGGCAAGGACTGGTTCCTCTCACCGGAGCAGTCGCTGCTTCTGCACGCGGAAGCGCCCACTATTCCGCCTCAGGTGGTGGTGAACACCCCCAAAGGCACGAATAACAAAATCGACCTGCTGTTCGGCACTTCGCTCTATGACCTCAAGGTCAAAGAGATGCCGGCCGAACTGACAGAGAAAAACGGCCAGCGCGTGTTCACTGTCGAGGCCGCCCTTACCCGGGTGCCGGCAGCGTTCTTCCAGCGCGCCCCTATCGAGATGCAGATCGCCATGGCATCGGTGCGCGACGTATCAACCGTTCTGGCCCTGCTGCTTGATGGCGGCCATTCCGCCGTGGCGGGACGGCTTGCGGGGGCCTTCCGCCGCGTAGGACGCGACTCCTTTGCCGATGAAATCGTGGCCGCCTTCAAAGCCGCCGGCTATGACGTGCGCGAATCCGATCCGTTCGCGGGACAAATTGGAGTGACAACTATTGCGGCGGGCGTACCGCCGTTGGTCGCCCGCCTGCGCGCGATCTGGCAATCGCAGCGCGAAGCCATCATCGAGATATTCCCGAAGGCACCCGGACTGCCGTCCGACAAAGACGCCTATATGAAGTTCGTCGAGGATATCTACGAAAGCGACGCCTACCATTCGCTGTCGATAGAAGGGTACAGCGTCACCCCGGAACTCATCGACCGGGTGCGCGAGGAGAGCTGGAATCCGGAGATTGATGAAGAGGACCGCAAGAACCGAGATGCGCTTGCCGCGCGTGGCTATTACCTCGCATTCCAGAAGGTCAAAGACTCTGTTGCCGCGATCATCAACGGCAAGCCAGCCGGCGCGTTGACGCGGGACACTCACCGGGAGTGGTACCGGGAGCTGTTCGCGCCGTCAGTGACCGCCGGCATCCTCAAAGCCAGCGCGCTTGCGGGATATCGCAATCACCCTGTGTACCTGCGCGGCTCGCAGCACGTGCCGCCGCGTACCGAAGCGGTGGCCGATGGTATGAATGAGCTGTTCGACCTGCTGGAGGCGGAGAAGGAGGCCTCCGTGCGTGCCGTGCTGGGGCATTGGCTTGTGGGCTATGTGCACCCCTATCCGGACGGCAACGGACGAATGGCGCGGTTCCTCATGAACGCGATGCTGGCTTCAGGCGGTTACCCCTGGACAGTCGTCAGAGTCGATGACCGGAAGGCCTACCTCGCAGGGCTGGAGGAGGCGAGCGGCAATATGAATGTGAAAACGTTCGCCGCCTTTCTCGCCGAACGGGTGAAGTGGTCTATGGAGAAGGCGGCGTGAGGTCGGTGGTGTGCCATGTTTAACTTGCTTGTCTCGGGCCACGGCGAGTGGTGGGAAACGCCGCCGTTCACGTCAACCATTGACCGGTTCAAGGAATCTAGCGGCGCCGAGGCCGAGGCTATCGACCTCGCGCCCTGAAACATTGCGCCGGCTGGAGGAAATCCCGGCGCTTTTGATGTACGAAGTCGGGGCGGGAGGCCCGCACGCGCGCGTGGTCCGGCACAGCCGCATACGCAATATCGTTCGGCGCGGACACGAACTGGCCTTCACCTTCGAGCCCGATCCGAAACATGCCTTTCTCGACCGGTCAGCGGTGTTGAGAATTGCGGACCGGCTGGGCATTCAACAGTTCGAACAGCACCGTACGCACTGGGCGATCAAGGATGGTGACATTCCGGCCGAGCTGATTGCCACCAAGCACCGCTGAACGGGCGCAGCGCACCGTTGCCGTGGTTGCGGCAGAATATGTAGAAGCGCGCCGCGAGGGACGAAGGAGAGAAGCTGCCGAACTGGCCGAAGAACTGGAGGATTTTCCTCCCTCGCTGGAGAAAGCACTGTCGCTCGTGCCGGCGCGTATCCTTCAGCAGCCCACACCCGAATTATACCCGATCCTTGGGATAGAGCCCCGCACGCCCGAAGGCCGCAACGCCGTCGTGGCCGTCGTCGCAAGGGATCACAATGGGCAGGACTTGCCTGCCGACTGGTCTTATTCGCTGGCGTGGTTCCTGGACCTTTACGGCAGCGCGACGGAAGCGGGGCGCCTTGACGGCGCGCTGGCCGAATGCGCAACGCATGTGATCGCGCTCGGCACTGGCGAGGGAGAAGCCGCCGCCCCGGTTGAAGATATCGGCTACGCACTCTGGCTCTGTTCGCGAAGCCCGAAACTTATCGGCGATCTGGCCGGGAATCGCTGAGATAGCGCAGGAGGTTTTGTCGCTTACCAATCAACTGGAAGTCGACCCAGATCAACCAGAAGCTTCCCATTCCCATTCTAGCAGCCAGAAGAGTGGGTGAGCTCTTTAAATATCTATCCGAGGAATCGATAAGCTCAGACTATCTCGCAAGTATACACAGTTTTTTTGTTATAGAGTCTGCTCGGCTGCAGGCAAGAGCCAGGATAAACTTCAGCACGAAAGCAGAATTGAATGAAGGTGGGCTACATGGAGTTCTCATTTGGGTATGCCTTCACCGAAAACCTTATCCGGTCATCGTCAGCCGCACCTGTAGGCGCGCCGGTCATTCCAAACCTCATACAGGAGGGGCATTCTGGCTTTGACATCCGCATCAATTTCCCAGGGGTTCCGCTGTTTTTCCAGTACAAGTTTCCGGAGCTGATGAAGCGAGGAACTGCGTTTGAGATTGCGAGCGGACATTGTCCCGGTTTGTCGATACCATTTTTTCGGATTGCGATGATGCGCAGGGATGTGTCGCGTCAGCATGAACTGCTTCTTCGGCTTGAGGCGCGCTATCCCGTCAAACGTCTTCTATGCGGCTCCTTGTATTGCAAACATCAGCGATTTCGACCGCTCTTATATAATGGAGCAACCGTAGCACGGCAGTCCATTTTCGTCTCACCAGGGGAATTGGGCCCTTGCCAGACGACAAAGCGTACAGCCTTGCCTATAAACCTGGACTGGCAACTGGATATTTTTGCTCGAAACCCAAGCCCACCAAAGTTCAAACATTTGATGATCTCGCTGCGCTCTTTAAGGAGCAGTTCGCCGAGAAGCGTTTTGCGGAAGTCGGCGAGGCGGCGCGTGAGATGCGCGAAAACGTACTTGAGCTTGCTTCGCCGTCAATGCGGCAAGCCGAACAGCTCATTGCTGAACGGGTCAGCGCGAGATGCATTCAGATTCTAGACGGCGCAGCCAGACCGCCCGAGGAAGAGCGCGCAGTCACTGACATTCTCGTAGCGCGGGAAATTGCGCGTGTCGATCTTGGCGTCGACCTGCTGGTGGCCCAACCACGCTAACGACATCATACCGCTGATTAGCCCAGCTTTTGTCTAGGCCACAGTTATGAGACTACGAACCACTTGGCCAGGAAGAAGATCGGATTGAAAGCGAACCTTCCTTGTCATCTTTGCATCACGGTCAGTCTGCACGAGATTGACCGCTGCAAGCCGGGAGCAAGACCGGGCTGCGCAAACGTTGCAACAGATCCTTCAAGGAAATTCATAGACTCTTAGCAACTCCGGTTCGCTGTGAATGGTAGGCTTATTGCAACGTTTGAGTCAGTGGAGTCCGAACCGTGGCTTATTCTCCGACCCGCCGAACTGCGTGCAATTTCGGCTAAAGGCAATGGCAAGAACAGCGCCCATCTTGTTTGTTCGACACAGCCATATTGGCTCAAAACAGTATCTTCACGGCCACCGAGATTGTCCGGTCGGTGGACAAGCAACCATATTATTTCGTTCGAAAGCTGCAACATCTGTGGAGAACGCGAAATGACAAATTCAGTAGGACGAGTGCCCAGGCTTTCCAAGTGGCTTGGTCCTGCCCAATGCTGACACTGGTCAGTCGCCTTCGGACGGCAGCGCATCTAGATCGCCTTCGAATCCTAGGCCTTTGCGCGCATGCGGACCTAACTGTCTGCCAGCTAGCGGAGATTCTGGGTCTGCGTCGTGAGCACGTTGTACGACACGTCCGGCTGCTGGCCAGAGCCGACTTTCTTTACTGCAACGAACAACGTCCGTGGTGCTCGTACCATCTCAAAGCAGGAGGTAAGGACGGCGGGCTGGTTCAACTGTTGGTTGATCTCCTGCCCCACGGCGATGGCTATCACAAACGAGACCTTCAACGGCTCGAAGCCACACAAGACGCGCCGTCGAAGGGGATCGCATGCTTGACCGTGAAATAGATCAGTCCAATTGGAGCGCGAAACCACCATGTACAACTCCGCCGACGGCGCCATCGCGCCGCGCGACACTTACGGACGGTCTCGATTGGCCGCGGTTGATTGCCGCGTTCACGAACTGCTTCTGAGACAGGAGCGGCAGGAGCGGACGACCCTTAAGCTCATCGCCTCAGAGAACTTTGCGTCCTCGGCCGTGCTGGAAGCGAACGGCTCGATTTTCACGAACAAGTACGCCGAGGGGTACCCCGGTGCGCGCTACTACGCTGGAAATGAGATCGTTGATGAGCTTGAGAATCTAGCCATTGAGCGCTTGAAAACACTATTTGGCAGCGAGCATGCCAACGTCCAGCCTTATTCCGGCTCGCCGGCCAACCAGGCTGTCTATCGTGCGCTTTTGAGCCCCGGTGACAAAGTCATGGGCTTGCCCCTCCCGGAAGGGGGCCATCTGACTCATGGTTGGGCCATCAACTTTTCCGGAACTGACTATCAACGCGTCCCCTATGGACTAGATGAAAAGACACAGCAGATTGACTATGACCGCTTGCGCGAGACAGCCAAGCGGGAACGGCCGCGGCTCATTTGGGTCGGCGGAACTGCTTACCCGCGTGTCTTTGACTACGCGGCAATGGCAGAAATCGCCCTGGAAGCGAACTCCTATCTCGTAGCCGACATTGCGCACATCAGCGGACTGATTGCCGCGGGAGCGCACCCGAATCCCGTGCGCCATTGCGACGTGGTCAGCAGCACCTCCCACAAATCGATCCGCGGTCCCCGCGGTGGTTTCATTTTGTCCAGGAACGAAGATCGCTATCAGGCCCTGTATCATACAAAGAGCAAATACAATCTCGCCAGACGAATAGACCGGGCGGTCTTTCCTCACCTGCAAGGCGGGCCTCATATGAATGCCATCGCTGCGCTAGCAGTTGCCTTGCACGAAGCCGCGAACCCGTCCTTCCGAAGCTACGGCCAACAGACCGTCAAGAATGCCAAGGCTCTTGCACAGGCACTGATCGAGCGAGGGTATGACCTGGTTACCGGGGGGACGGACAATCACATGCTGATCCTTGATCTGCGCGATCGACCACTATCGGGCAAGGCCTATGCCGAGCGGCTAGCAAAGGCAGGCATCATCACAAACTTTAATATGGTGCCTGGCGACCCGCGGGATCCGGCGGTCACAAGCGGAATTCGCCTGGGGTCGCCAGCAGTGACGTCAATGGGCATGCGCGATGTGGAAATGGTGCAAATTGCTGGCTTCATTGACTACGTCCTCCGGCGGCCTGATGACGAAGATCTCCATGCCTGCGTGCGAAGAGACGTTGCCGATTTGTGCGCTGCGTTCGAGGTCCCGGGCATCACCAACAGGTAAGGTGGGCTAAGCAAAATGCACCATACAACTCCAACACCCGAAACGAGGCATTTCATGGCTAGGCAGTTCGTGTTCTCTTCCGAATCGGTTGGCGCGGGACACCCGGATAAGTTGGCCGACAACATCTCGGATGCCATCCTCGACGCCATCCTCCGCACCGATCCCAAGGCACGCGTCGCCTGTGAAGCGTTGGTAAAATCAGGGATAGTCGTTGTGGCTGGCGAGATTACTAGCGATGCGCGGGTGGATTATAGCCAAGTTGCGCGCGATACGATTCTCGATATTGGATACGACGATGAGGCTGTCGGCTTTGACGGCCGGCGTTGCTCCGTCGTTCATGCACTCACCGAGCAATCGCCCGACATTAGCCAGGGCGTTGACGAGGGACGAGGGCAGGACCTCCAGCAGGGAGCGGGAGATCAGGGCCTCATGTTCGGCTACGCATGCCGCGAAACCGATACCCTGATGCCTTTGCCGATCCAGCTCGCGCATCGCTTGACGAAACGACAGGCAGATGTCCGGAAAGCACGACAGCTTGGCTGGTTGCGTCCTGATATGAAATCCCAAGTCTCAGTGCGCTATGAGGGGTTGCGCCCGGTCGCCCTTGATACCATCGTCGTATCGACCCAACATGACGAGCAGGTCTCGCAAGAGACGGTCCGCGAGGGCGTCATTGAGGAAATCATAAAGCCTGTCCTGCCGACCCACCTGGAGACGGAAGGCATCAGAATTCTGGTCAACCCGACGGGGAGGTTCGTAGTCGGCGGGCCGCGCGGCGACTGCGGTCTCACTGGACGCAAGATCATCGTCGATTCCTATGGTGGGATGGGTCGTCACGGCGGCGGCGCCTTTTCGGGCAAGGACCCGTCCAAGGTTGACCGCTCAGCCGCGTATGCGGCCCGGTATGTCGCAAAGAATATCGTCGCTAGCGGACTTGCGGACGTCTGCGAGGTGCAGCTTGCTTACGCAATCGGCGTGGCCAGTCCGGTTTCTGTCATGGTCAACACGTTCGGAACAGCGAGGGTTGAGGAAAGAAGGATCGAGCGCCTCATTCTTGAGTTGTTCGATCTCAGACCGAAGGGCATTATCAAGATGCTTGATCTCTTACGCCCTATATACCGCAAGACCGCGACCTATGGCCATTTCGGCCGTGAAGAGCCTGATTTCACCTGGGAGAAGACAGACAGGGCCGACGAATTGCGTCGCGAGGCAGGACTTGCCGCCCCGTGAGGGCTGGCGCCGAACGGATTGGCAAGCGCAAAGCCCATTCCCACTGGCCAGACCCGCCCGCGCCCCGGCGTGGCAGAAAGCCGGTGGGTTTTTGGCGGAGACATGAATTGATGCCGGACTATGACGTGCTTTGTATCGGAAATGCCATCGTCGACATCATCGCCCAGTGTGACGAGGCGTTCCTGGAGACCAACGGCATCATCAAAGGCGCGATGAATTTGATCGACACGAGGCGCGCCGAACTGCTCTACAGCCGCATGGGCCCGGCCATTGAAGCTTCGGGCGGCAGCGCCGGCAACACGGCGGCGGGCGTTGCCTCCTTCGGCGGCCGCGCCGCTTTCTTCGGCAAGGTCTCCAACGACGCACTCGGCGAAATCTACGCGCATGACATCCATGCCCAGGGCGTCGCCTTCGACACCAGGCCGCTTAACGGCGAACCTCCGACAGGGCGCTCGATGATCTTCGTCACGCCCGACGGCGAGCGCTCGATGAACACCTATCTCGGCGCCTGCGTCGAGCTCGGGCCGGAGGACGTCGAGGCCGACAAGGCCTCGGGCGCCGCGGTCACCTATTTCGAGGGTTATCTGTGGGACCCGCCGCGCGCCAAGGAGGCGATCCGGCAGACGGCTAAGCTCGCCCACGCCGCCGGGCGCGAAGTGTCGATGACATTGTCGGACTCGTTCTGCGTCGATCGCTACCGCGACGAATTCCTCGATCTGATGCGCTCCGGCACCGTCGATATCGTCTTTGCCAACAGCCACGAGATCAAGTCGCTCTACCAGACCGCGTCCTTCGACGAGGCGCTGGCCCGGATCCGCAAGGATTGCAAGATCGCCGCCGTCACCCGCTCGGAAAGGGGCTCGGTGATCGTGCGCGGCGACGAGACGGTCACCATCGAGGCGACCAAGATCCGGGAGCTGGTCGACACCACCGGCGCCGGCGACCTCTACGCCGCTGGCTTCCTCTACGGCTACACGCAAGGCCGCAGCCTGAAGCAGTGCGGCGATCTCGGCTCGCTGGCCGCCGGGCTGGTCATCCAGCAGATCGGCCCAAGGCCAAGGCAGAATTTGCGCCGAGAGGCCGAGCAGGCGGGGCTGCTGTAGGTGGCGAGCCAAGAACCAGCTGCCCAGCCTCCTTAATCCAGCCCGAGCCTTTTCTTCAGTTCCGCATTCTCCTTGCGGAGACGATCGGCAAGCAGGCTCTTTAGCCGCTTGTTTTCTTCCTCGAGCGCGACGAGATCCTTCAGCCCGTCACTGTCCGCCGCCGGCGCCGCCGCCTTCTTCCAAAGATAATATGTCTGTTCCGAGATGCCGGCTTGCTTCACCGCGCTCTTGAGAGTAGCGCCGCCGCCGATCGAGGTCTCGATCTGCGCCAGCTTCTGGGCACGATCCTTCGCGGAGTAGCTCTTTCGGCCTGTTCGCGCTGACGGCGGTGCTTCAGTGGTCGCGGATATCGGCTTGGCGCCCTCCTTGCGGGCAGGCGCGCTCGCCTCAGCTTCTGGCTTCCTCGACCGCCGCGCTCTCGTCTTCGGTTTTGGCGTTTCCGATTTGTCTGCCGGTGCGCTAGGAACTACTGCTGACTCGGTTTCCAGGGGATTGGCCATGAAATGCTCCACTCGCAGTTCGTGCAAAGGTTCAGCATCAAGGACCACTACAGTAGAGTCAACAAGCTGACGATTTAACGGCTCGACTTCCTTTGTTGTCTCGGCCATCGCCGCGGCGATGTCGAAATTGCCCCAGATGGAACGTGCGGATTTTTGATAATTGCGCTTTTGTTTGACTTCCACGGTGAATGGTCGCGTCTGCCGCCTCATAGTTCCTTCCTGAATAGGAGAATGAAGTCGCCGCTCGAATTTTTGGCGCTTCCAGCCGCTCAACGGGCAAGTGATGCCGGTCTTCGATGGCTGACCCATGGGGGAGATTTGAGCGGCTTCGCGCGTCCTGCGCATGCCTGTAAGGCCGCCAAGTTTTCTGGGTTAGCAGGCGCGCCACTGTGGCAGCTTGGCTTGTACGGCGAGGCCATGGTTGAGTGAGGCGAACCAAATCCAGCCCCGCGGTTGATCCCGAAGCTTCCCACAATGGCGAAGAGAACATCTTCACTCGTTCCTTTTCAGCACAAGACCTTCCGTTCGCTATGGTCGGCTGCACTCGTTTCGAACCTTGGCACCCTGGTGGAAGGTGTGGCGGCGGCTTGGCTGATGACCAGCATCGCCACCTCCCATGGAATGGTGGCGCTCGTCCAGTACATGATCTTCTCCCTCGCGGCGGGAGCGCTCGCGGACAACTTTGACCGTCGCCGGATCATGTTGACTGCGCAACTGCTGATGGTCTGCGTATCCGCCTTCCTGGCGTTCCTGACCTATGCGGGGGAAATGACACCCTGGATCCTTCTGGGTCTCACCTTCCTGATCGGCTGTGGTTGGGCATTGCACGATCCCTCTTGGCAAGCCTCGATGGGGGATATCCTGCCTCGCGAACACCTGCCTAGCGCGGTTGCGCTCAACGGCATGAGCTACAATCTCATGCGCAGCATCGGGCCGGCGATTGGCGGCATAATCGTGGCCACAGCCGGTGCGGCCTTCGCGTTCCTCTTTAACGTCTTTTGCTACTTCGCTCTGATCGCTGCGCTGTCGGTGGAAAGCGGTACGGGCACGACAAGCGCTGCCACGGGAGGCTTTCGGCAGTGCGATGGCGGCGGGCTTCCGTTACGTGCTCTTGTCGCCGAACCTTCTCAAGGTGATGTGCCGGAGTTTCATTTTCGGCCTCACCGCCGTTGTCATTTTGGCTCTCCTGCCGTTGGTCGCTCGCGAACAGATCAAAGGGACCGCAGTCACCTACGGCGTGATGCTCGGCTTCTTCGCCTGGGAGCGATTTGCGGCGCGCTCCTCATTGGGCGGGTCCGAGAAGTTCTCTCCAACGAATGGGTCATTCGCGGTGCGCTCTTTATACTGGCGATCAGCTGCTTCTTTCTGGCATGGAGTGAGCACGTTTGGCTGAGCTGTCTCCTCCTCGTGCCGGCCGGTGCGGCCTGGATTCAATCATTCTCGCTGTTTAACGTCACAGTGCAGCTTTCGGCGCCGCGGTGGGTGGTTGGACGCGCCCTGTCTCTCTATCAGACGGCCACATACGGCGGCATGGCGGCGGGAAGCTGGCTTTGGGGCGAACTGCCGGATGTCGAAGGTGTTTCGGGAGCCTTGCTCGTCCGCCAGCATGGTTCTTGTGATTGGGGGACTGATGGGCATCCTTCTGCGTCAGCCGGATTTTGAAACGCTCAATCTGGATCCGACCAACAAGTTCAGCGAACCGACGCTGCAACTTGACCTGCGGCCACGAAGCGGTCCGATCCTGGTGATGGTCGACTATCGTGTCGATCAGAGAGATCGAGACTCGCCCACAATAATTATCTGAATTTCAGCAGTAATTTTTGATCGCCCATTCGTGCTGTGTACCAGCCCTGTGTCTTGCGCAAGTGGTCACGAACGGCTGCCGGAGCCTCGAAGACGCCCTAAAAACACATGCTGCGATTTTTGAACACGCTTGACGTGTTAGATTAATTCATCCACAATGCGTGTGTTGAACACGCGAGGTGAGTTATGAACATGAAAGAGCTTAGGGTTCGACTGGGCATGACTCAAAAAGATTTGGCAGAGCAGATGGCAACGACACAACAGACTGTGGCCCGTTGGGAAACAGGCAAAACGCAGTTGAACGTCGAGCAGATCAAGGACCTTTGTCTCACGTTGAAATGCACGGTCGAGGAGCTGCTGGGCTGGAAGATTGATGTCGAGGAGTGGCGCACGAGCCCGTTTGCAATTGCCGATGCCGAAACGCGATACGGCACGCTCAGAATCAAGACGACTGTTGGCAGCCGCCAATATCCCATCGATGAAAAGGCGCGTGAATCGATTTTACGTCAGTTGAAGGAACTTCATAATCTTCGTAGAAATAACACAAGCAGGCCATGGCTGTATTGTTGGAGCCTTGACAACAAAATACTCTTGATAAATCCGCAATATGTCCGCACCATTGAGCTTATCGGTGACGATGTAGAGGAGATGCCAGAGTATTATCATCCAGAAATCTATCGGGCTTTGGATGACTGGGATAAGGGTGAGGTTTCAGGAAAGCTGAAGAAAGAATGCGATGCGATCATCGCAGAGATGGGTGATCAGGAAGCCGTGCGCATGGCCTCCTATGTTCGCGTCACATATGACGACGGAGAAGATGAGTGGAACTTCTTGGATGAAGAAACCGCTACGACTTTCTTCGGATTGGAAGCTGCGACCTTTGACGTTCCCCAGTGTAGTTTCGCCGAAGTGGAGGAAGAAGGTTACTACCGAGCGCGATACGCCAACCTTGATCGCGTCGCGGTGATGGAGGTTCCAAGCGACCGTTATCACAGATTGACCGCGCCCGAGGAAGCTTAGAACCATCCACGAAGGGCGCATGTTACATCTCGACCTTGCGTGGTGCGTTTTCAGTACGAGATGACGTTAAGCGTAGGTAGTGGCAGGTAAGAGTGCTCGACCAGAAGCTCAACTGCCTCCTCAATATCGCTGCCGATGTGCCGCAGGACACGTCCACGGGAGCGTGGATAGGCGTAAAGTTCCTGCACTCCACGGTCCGCTCTCCCATCGCCGGTGTGTGCCCGACGCCATCTTGTGGACGAGCTTGGCCGCCTGCACCCGGTTGTATTCCGGCTTGCGGTCCACCTGGGCGGTCCGCCGCGATGGCTATCTCCATGTCAATCGGCGCCGAACTTTGACGCCCGCTGCTTTTGATGAATTTGGCGAGGTCCCGCGCATGATCACTCTTGGTCTTCTCCTTGAGGCCCTGTGTCGCGAACTTGTGGTCCAGCAGGGCAAACAGGTCCAAGTCCCCTTCCGCCTGTGGCGCTGGCTTGCCCTCACCGCCCTCGGCTTCCCAATTGGGGACCGCTTCTGCGCGCTGCACCGTGGCGATTGTCCGCCCAAGACGCATCACAAGATCGAACGCCAAACCGTGCGCGTGCACGACGATTTGCCGCTCAGGCCTCATTTGGACAGGACTTGAGCTGGCCCGGTGGTTTGAGCCGGGTTACCTTGAGCCGGTGGGCTGCGAACAAGCAGTTCGAGACATTGGCCTCGATCACGCCGCTGCGCCAAGCCTCGGTGTGCTCCCCCCGAAATCGTTGTGTCATATCACCGAGGGCATCACGGCCAACAGCTTCCACATGGGCAACAGCCTCGCCATTGAGCCGAATATGGTCGCGAGCAGATCACCAACGAAGCGGTCGGAACCTCGGAGCCGAAGTTCGACGCCGAGGTGGTTCGCATGATGCGGGAAGCAGCACCACGGCGCTTGCCGGTATGTTTGCTGCCGGCAGCCGACGAACTCCTATCCTCCTGGACAAGGGCGCCGTGCGTCATTGCTTTGATTTACCGGCCGCTCAAGGCTTCCACAGTTTTCGCTTTCGAGGCGACCTTTGGAACATGCCAACGGAAATTTAACATAACGACATAAACATTTCTTTATGCGGCGTGACCGCGCTCAGACAGATATGAGATTCTTGCAGTTGAGGAGGGGTTCTCCGTAACTCGGGTTGCGAAGCTCGAATCATAGGAGAACCCCATGCAGGTTTTTGGCCTGCCCGGTCATATTATACGCAACGCCGGCCGGGCGTCGCGGCTTCTCGGCGCGAAGCCCCCAACAATCGAAGCAGAGAGAAGACGCGACGCGGTGGCGCGATGGCGGCGCGCGATGCGGGACGGGCTGGATGCCGGGCAGGCAGCGCGGGCGGTCGGCGTGCCGCGTTCGACCCTCTATCGCTGGGAAAGCGCACCCGAGCCGAAGAGCCGGCGTCCGCACCGGGTTCGCGCCAACGGCTGGAGCCCGACCTTGCGCGCCGAGGTCGAGCGGCTCAGGCTGGATTTTCCTTTCTGGGGCAAGGACAAGCTCGGTCCTGTGTTGCGTAAGGCCGGCTTTGCCGTCTCCAACGCCACTGTCGGCCGCATCCTGAAGAAGTTGGTCGAGCGTGGCCGGGTGACGCCGGTGCCCGAACTCATCCGCAAGGCCGGCCGCAAATCGCCCCCAAAGACCAGGCCACACGCCATCCGCAAGCCGAAGGACGTTTGCTTCGAAAAGCCCGGCGATGTCATCCAGATCGACACGCTGACCTTGACCATCGCGCCGGGTCGAACCGTCAAGCACTTCGATGCCTATGACGTCTTCGCCAAGTGGACCGTGGCAAAGCCCTATGCGCAAGCCACCGCCGCAAACGCCGCCGACTTCCTCGCCAAGGTCACCGCCGAAATGCCGTGGCCGATCAAGGCCATCCAGATCGACGGTGGCTCCGAGTTCATGGCCGAATTCGAGACCGCGTGCCAGGACAACGAAATCCCCCTCTATGTCCTGCCGCCACGGTCGCCAAAACTCAACGGAGCCGTCGAACGGTGCAACGGCGCCTGGCGCTACGAATTCTACGCTACCGTCGATCTGCCAACCCAGATCGACAAGATCGCCCAGCATGTCGATGCTTTCCAGCATCTCTACAACCATCACAGGCCACACGGAGCACTCGACGGCCTCACTCCAAGCGAGTATCTCAAAATCTGCCGAGACCGGATGACCCAGCCGTCTCATATGTACTGAGCGCGGACACGGCGTTGACAAAGAAGCGAACTGCTGTAATTGTCTCCCGCGTCGTGGTTCTCCGTACGGCGCTGCCGCAGCGGAGCTAAGAGGGAAGCCGGTGCGATGCCGGCGCTGCCCCCGCAACTGTTAGCGGCGAGCCAACCCCACTCATGTCACTGAGGCGAATAGCCTTGGGAAGACGGGTAGAGGCTATGACCCCGCGAGCCAGGAGACCTGCCACGGCGAATTACGTCCACGGGCGGGGTGTCTCGGTGGCCGCTGCAGCCTGGCGTTCGTGCCGGCCTGCTAGCGCCTTCCTTGTCACCGACGCCCCAACCATCGGGGTCTGGCATGACTGTCTCTCAGCAAATTCCTGTAGCAACGCTCGGTGTGCCCCGCTTCGGTCGTCGGCGAGAACTGAAATTCGCGCTTGAAAGCTACTGGTCCGGAAAATCGTCCGCTGCCGACCTTCTCACGACCGCGAAGGCGCTCCGTGCCGCTAGCTGGGAGGAGCAGCACGATCGCGGCGTGTCGAAAATCCCGTCGAACGACTTCTCGCTCTACGACCATGTGCTCGACACCGCAGCCATGGTCGGCGCCGTTCCATCCCGTTACGGCTGGAATAGCGGCGAGGTTCCACTTGACATCTACTTCGCAATGGCGCGGGGCAACCAGGGTCAGACGGAGGATTGTCGACACGCTGGTCACCAGCAGGCGGCTCATCGGTCTGATGTAACCGCGATGGAAATGACCAAGTGGTTTGACACCAACTATCACTACATTGTGCCGGAACTCAACGATGATCAGACGTTCGCCCTCTCGTCGACGAAACCGGTCGACTACTTCCTCGAGGCTAAAGCTCTCGGCGTTCACACACGCCCAGTCATCCTTGGACCGATCACCTTCCTCAAGCTGGCGAAATCGCCTGCCGAAGGATTCGATCCCATCGCGCTCCTGCCGCGGCTGCTGCCCGTCTACGAGCAACTCCTGCAGAGGCTGAAGCTGTCTGGAGCCGACTGGGTGCAGATCGATGAGCCAGCGCTTGTCCTCGATCTGAACCCGAACGAACGAGCTGCGTTCGAATTCGCCTATGGCCAGCTGTCGAAAGCCGCGCCCGAGCTGAAGATCATGCTGGCTACCTATTTCGGGCCGCTGGGAGACAATCTCGAAACCGCGGTTTCTCTGCCCCTGGCCGGGCTGCATATTGATCTCGTGCGCGCTCCCGAGCAACTGGAAACCGTGGGTCGGCTCGCACCGAAGGATCTGGTGCTCTCGCTTGGCTTGATCGATGGCCGCAACGTCTGGCGTGCGAACCTGCCCGCCATTCTCGACCGCATCAAACCGATCGTCGCCGGCTGGCCCTTGGACCGCGTCGAGATCGCGCCTTCTTGCTCGATGCTGCACGTGCCGATCGACCTGCGCATGGAGACCGAACTCGACGCGGACATCAGGTCGTGGCTCGCCTTCGCGGCCCAGAAGACCGACGAGTTGGTGTTGCTGGCCCGGGCCCTGACTCAAGGCAGGGATGCGGTGGCAGGCGCGTTGAAAGCGTCTGCCGAGGCTGCCGCCACTCGCGTGACATCCACGAAGATCCATGACCCGCTTGTTGAGGGACGGATCGCCAGCATTGACGACAGCATGAAGCGACGAGAGAGCGCTTTTGCCGAGCGCTCCAGAGTCCAGGCCGGCACGCTCGGGCTGCCGCCGTTCCCGACGACGACCATCGGGTCCTTCCCGCAGACGCCGCAGGTACGCAGGGCGCGGGCCGCTCATGCGAAGGGCCAGCTGAGCTATGTCGACTACGAGACCTTCCTGAAGAAGGAGATCGAGGCTGCAATTCGCTGGCAGGAAGAGATCGGGCTGGACGTGCTGGTGCACGGTGAGTTCGAACGAAACGACATGGTACAGCATTTCGGCGAGCAGCTGTCCGGCTTCGCCTTCACCCAGCATGCCTGGGTGCAGAGCTATGGGTCGCGTTACGTGCGCCCCCCCATCATCTTCGGCGACGTATCGAGGCTCAATCCGATGACGCTGCGCTGGTGGCAATTCGCCCAGTCGCTTACGGAAAAGCCTGTGAAGGGAATGCTCACAGGCCCAGTGACCATTCTCAACTGGTCTTTTGTTCGCGACGACGTACCCCGCTCCGAGGCATGCCGCCAGATCGCGCTTGCCATCCGCGACGAAGTGACGGATCTCGAATGGTCCGGCGCAAGGATGATCCAGATCGATGAGGCCGCGTTTCGCGAAGGATTGCCACTGCGCCAGTCTGACTGGAAAGACTATCTCGACTGGGCTGTCGAATGCTTCCGGATCGCCTCAACGGGTGTAAAGGACGCGACTCAAATCCATACCCACATGTGCTATTCGGAGTTCAACGAGATCATCGACGCGATCGCCGAAATGGATGCGGATGTAATTTCGATTGAGACGTCGCGCTCGAAAATGGAACTGCTGGACGCCTTCACGAGCTCCAAATATCCGAACGAAATCGGGCCCGGAGTCTACGACATTCACTCACCACGTGTCCCGGAAGTCGGGGAGATTTCGGATCTCGTCATGCTTGCCCGCGAGCGACTGTCGGATTCCCAACTGTGGGTAAACCCGGACTGTGGCCTCAAAACACGCAAATGGGAGGAGGTCCGCCCTGCCCTCATGAACATGGTCGATGCAGCACGTGCGCTCCGGTAGAAAGTGTAGGCCGGAGGGTTTCCTGGTTGCTCACCATGTGGTGAGTGACGGGCTGCCGCATGTCGGCCGTGAATGTGCCAAAACGCGATCACATCCTTTGAAATAAGTCACTCGAGCCAGAATGTGCACTTTCCTTCGGCACGTGTATTAATCGCGCAGGAGTAAAGGGTACCGTTTTCTCCCTGTGACGTGTCGACTTCGAAGGGGATGTGATTGGCGTCGAGACCGCTCCGGCCATGGGTTATCAGCATGCCAAGTGCACTGTTCTCGATCAGTTCGTAGAGGACTTCTCGGCTCGGTTCATCGAAATGCGCGGGTACATACATGACAGGTTCCTTCACTGGCCGCCGGGTTCGCTATTCACAGGTTGACATCCGATGGCAAGCGTTCCAACGCGGCGGCGATCTGGCGCTTCGCTGCTGAGGGCAGAGGCAGGATGGGACGCGGGGGGTCGGCACGGCAAATGTCGAGCAATTCGGCAAGTGCATAGACGACGCGAAGGCTCGAGAACTCCTTGAAGAGGCTCCAGAGCGGCGCAAGCGTGGCATCGATCCGTCGCGCTTCGGCCGCATCGCCCTGTTGCGCCGCCGTGACGATCTTCACGCAGACCTCGGGCAGGATGCCGGCGAGGACGCTGTACCATGTGTCGGCGCCGGCGATCATGGCCTCTGCGGCGTTCCAGTCGCCGCTGTAGCCGATCGAGAACCCTTCCGGCACAGTGCGCCTCTGGTCGGCCAGATGGCTCTTGATCGCATCGCCCTTGTCTGTCGGATTCTTGCTAGCGACAATCCCACCCACCTTTGCCAGGCGGCTGACGAGTGCTGGGGTGAAATGGAAATGCGTCGTTCCTGGATTGTCGTAGACGACGATCGGCAGGCCGCTCTCGCACGCCACCGTCGAGAAATGTTCGAACACCTCGTCATCAGTGAGCGGGGTGTAGGAGGCGGCCGCAAGCAGCCCCGCGGCAGCTCCAAGGGCCTTGGCGTCTTGCGCGAGCCCCACGGCTTCATCGGTGCGCAGCGCGCCCACACCCACCAGGACCGGCATTCGCCCCGCGGTTTCGTCCAAGGTCTCGGCGAGCGTCCGTCGCCGTTCCTCGCGCGACAGATACATGTAGGTGCCGGTGCTGCCGAGAAGACCGATGGAATCGACCTGAGCGGTGCCAAGCCGAGCAATCAGCCTGCGCAGGGCAACGGTATCGACGCGGCCATCACGATCGGTCGGCGTGATGGGAAACGCGGAAAGGCCGCTCAGGAATGCCATGGCGAGGCTCCGGGTTTGTACGCGAGCGCGGGACTGGCCGGACCACAGGTCATCACAAGATGTCCAGAGCCCGCCGCAGGTCGGCGATTAGGTCATCGGCGTCTTCAAGACCCACCGAGAGACGCATGAGGTCCTCGCCGACTCCATCGGCCAGATGCGCATCCTTGCGGATCGGCTGACGAGCACGGGTCAGGCTTGCCGGATGATAGATGAGGCTGTCGGCATCGCCGAGGCTGACAGCCCGGGTGATCAGGTTGAGCCGGTCCATCATCCGCCGCGCGCCCTCGAATCCGGCGTGGGGGCCAAAGGCCAACATGCCCGACCCGTGGGACATCTGCTTTCGCGCCGTCACCTGATCAGGGTGCGAGTCGAGGAAGGGATAACTCACCCATGCCACCGCCGGGTGCGCCTCGAGCGCCTGAGCCACCGCAAGGGCAGTGGCGCTGTGGCGTTCCATGCGCAGCGTGAGCGTCTTCAGACCGCGCAGGATCAGGAAGGCTGACATGGGCGAGAGCGCTGCGCCGGTGATGTAGCGCAGGCCCGTCTCGTGCAGCGTGCGGAGCGTTTGCGCGTCGCCGAGAATCGCCCCGCCAAGGGCGTCACCATGCCCATTGATGTATTTGGTCAGGGAGTGGAGCACGAGGTCGGCCCCATGTTCGAGCGGCCGCTGGAGCGCGGGCGAGGCGAAGGTGCTGTCGACTGCAACCTTTACACCGCGCGCGTGGGCGCGCTCGGCAATGGCAGCGATGTCGAGGATGCGGCTCAGCGGATTCACCGGCGTCTCGAAGAAAACAAGCCGGGTCCGCTCGGTGATCGCGGCATCGAGATTTTGGGGATCGGACAGGTCGACCGCGACGACCTTGATGCCGAAGCGGGGGACCGCCTGTTCGACCATGGCTAGCGTGTTCGCATAAAGCGTCTTGTGGACGATGAGTTCATCGCCTTGGGACAGGAGCGACAGGATCAGCGTCCCGAAAGCCGCCATCCCCGAGGCAACGACCAGACCTGCCTCGGCTCCTTCCAGATTGGCGAGCCGTTGCTCGAGGATCTCCGTCGTCGGATTGTATTCGCGCGCATAGAGCCTTCCGCCAAGTGCGGCGGCGGCCTCGTTCGCTGCCACGCTTTCGAATCCATAGGTCGAGGTCAAGAAGACTGGCGGCTGAACGGCATTGGAAAAGCCGGCCGGATCGTAGCCATGATGGATCGCCCGAGTGGCGAATCCGGGACCGGTGTCGTTGAGCGACCGCGTGAGAGCATCCGTTTCGGATTGATAGGAGCGGGTCATTCGGCCTCTAAGATCTTTCTTGGGTTTCCGAAAGATTGACGGCAAACTGGCCAATGTGAAATATCCAGTTAGCAATGAATGAAATGGTCCAGTCTTCAAGTGCCGGTTCTGCAGGTCGCTCGCACGCGATGGGTGCACGCCAGATCTACGAGGCTCTTCGCGAGCAAATCCTCGGCGGCGTCTATGAAACCGGCAGTCAGCTGCCGTCCTCCCGAGGCCTCGCAAATGACCTTGGGGTTTCGCGAACGACGGTGACGGTCGCCTATGACCAACTGACCGCGCAAGGTTTCATCGAAGTCCGTCAAGGCGCACGACCTCGCGTTGCATCTTCGCTGATCGGTCCTGAGACGAGCCGCACTGTCGCGAAACGAGTCGGCCCGGTTCATCTGTCCGCCTATGGCGAACGACTGCGCGTCACGCCGCCCTGGCCGGATTATCTGCCGACTGGGCTGAAGGTCGATTTCCGCTATGGCGACCTGGCGCCGTCAGACTTCCCCGCATTGGTCTGGAAACGTGCGATGAGCAAGGCGATGGGGCAGCGCCCGTTGCGTCTTGCCTATGACGATCCTCGCGGCTCGCGCCGGCTGCGCCAGGCGCTCCAAGGCTATCTCTGGCGCGCCCGAACCCTGAGCTGCGACCTCGAGCAGATCATCATCGTCAACGGTTCGCAGCAGGGCCTAGATCTGTGCGCTCGCCTGCTTCTCGATCCCGCCGACCGCTTCGTCATCGAGGACCCGTGCTATAGGATGGCGCGTCAGGTCTTTGCCAGTACGGGTGCCTCGCCCGTCCCGGTCACCGTCGACGAGGACGGGATGAAGACGGAGTTGCTGGCGGGGATTGGTGCACGACTGGCCTATGTCACGCCATCGCATCAGTTTCCGCTGGGCGGCGTCATGCCGATCACGCGCCGCCACCAGCTTCTGGAATGGGCGCGGCACAACAATGCCTACGTGATCGAGGACGACTACGACAGCGAATATCGCTACGACATCAATCCGGTCCCTCCGCTGCACAGTCTCGAGGACCACGGGGCTGTCATCTACCTCGGCACGATCTCCAAAACGCTCTCGCCGATGCTGCGTATCGGCTACCTCGTCGTCCCGCCGGAATTGCAGGTGGTCTTCGCTACCACCAAACAATTCGCGGACCGGCATTCGCCGGTGGCTGAACAGGAGGCTCTGGCCTGTTTGATCGAGAGTGGCGGCTATGAAAGCCATGTGCGGCGTGTGCGCAGGCTGAACGGCGGGCGTCGGGAGACGTTGTTGGGCGCCTTGCGGCGCAGCTTCGGAGATCGCATCGCTGTCCAGGGAGCAGAGGCCGGTCTGCACGTTGTCGTTTGGTTCGACGAACTGCCGCGATCGCGGGAAACGACCCTGGTCGAAGCCGCCCGAGGCGCGGGCCTGGGGCTACACCTGATCTCGCCCCTTTACGAGCGGCAGTCGGACGAAGGCCACATCGATCGCGTGGGGCTTGTCATGGGCTATGCCGCCTTGAGCATTCGGCAGATCGAGAAGGGCGTTGAGATCCTGCGAGCGGTTGTCAGGCAGGTGCAAGACGCGTTGCCGGGACACGGTGGCTAAAACGGCGGGGACGTGGCGTGCTGGCGAGGAAACCGACGCTTGGGCTGAACCGCATTTCGTTGCAAAGCCAACTGGACTGGAAATACGCCATGCAACTGGTGCTGTTGATCAGGCCAGTTTGGCGGCAGATTTTCGAGACGAATGTCCGAGAGCGATGCATGACCCGGCATGGAAAGCTGCTTCACATCCATATCGCGCCTGCTGCCTCCTATGAAATGGAGGAGCTAGCGGAGGCGCAGCTTATTGCCGGCCAAGGTGGGCTCGAGCACCCGCAAGACATCAGGCCTTGTCCACCGCCGAATGATGGAATTATCCAGCGCATGGTGCGGCATGCACCATGGCGACGCCAGAAGATCTGGACGCTCGACAAGCACCTTTCTTGAAACATTTCCCGAACGACCCGCAGCGCAAAGCCTCCCCATGAGAAAAGAGCATCCCATGTCTTTCACGCCATTGATTGCCCCCGAGATCAAGGCCCGCTACCCGGATTTTCATCTGATCAGCATTGTGGTGCGGAACGCTGAAATCGACGTGCCGGATGCACAGGCGTTGAACGACACGATTGCGGCGGCGGAACAGGCGGCGCTTCGCGATGACGCCCAAAGGGACGCGCATCTTGCGGCGTGGGCCGTTGCCTACGAGGCTTTCGGCACAAAGGCCAATCGAACGCCGTGCTCGGCCGCCGCGCTTCTCAAGCGGGTGCGGAAAGATGGCTCTCTCCCGCGGATTTCCCCACTGGTTGATGCCTACAATGCCGTCAGCGTGTTGTATGGCGTTCCGATTGGCGGGGAGGATCTCGATCTCTACCAGGGGGTCCCGAGACTTTTAATTGCGAAGGGAGCGGAGCCATTCGACACGATCCAGCAAGGTGAAATGGTAACCGAGCATCCCGAACCGGGCGAAGTCATCTGGTGCGATGATGCCGGTGTCACGTGCCGCCGCTGGAACTGGCGGCAGGGGCGGCGCACCATGGTCACGGTCGATACCCGCGCCATGTGGCTCGTGCTGGAAGCCCTCGGCCCAATGTCAGCTAAACAGATGACGGCCACCGGAGAGCATCTGATGGGACTTATCCAAGCGTTGTGCCCGGGTGCGCGAATCGAAACAGCGCGGATCGACGAATCCACTACATCTCGTGTCCCTTAGGGCATGGCCCCACCTTTCGGAGAAACACCCCACTCAGCCCTGTCCGGATCTGGCGCTCCTTGCTCGCTCCGCTGGCCTACACAGTTGATTGCGAACGACCCAGAACGGCTCTCGAAAACGAGCGTCGAACGAAATCAGATCACTGCTTGTTCTCCCTTAGCGTTGTTTGGCGTACTTTTATCGCGATGCCTCCAGTGGGGATGGTCCAAATTGCGCAAGCTCGGTCGAGTGATCGCGGAGAAGCTTAATGTCGACTAAATCGAAATTCATGGAGCGGTACGGACAACGGGTGCGAACCCGGGACGTCGTCCCGGTGTCGTCAGGCTCTCCCGTCCGACTGAGCCTCAGTTTTCTTCACGGCGCGAATACTCCTGAGGCCGCCCGGATTCTCCTTAAGAGACAGCTGCCGCTCAGGACGGCCCACGCGATACTCACGGAGATGGTCGATCACGGCAAGGCGTTCGTGACGGTTCCTTGCGTCGACGACCTATTGGAACTGAAGAATGAACTGTCGTCCGCAGGCGTGATCGCGAAGGTTCATGCGCCGCGGCCGATAAGTGTTCGCGAAGTCCGGGATCGCACGAAGCTCTCTCAGGAGGCATTCTCCGTGAGGTATGGCCTCGATCTGGCAACGCTTCGAAACTGGGAGCAAGGTCGCTCGAAACCGGATGCAGCGGCGAATACTCTCCTTTGGACCATCGCCCGGAATCCGGAAGCAGTCGAAGAATCGCTGGACATGGAGGACGGAGTGGCTGCCCATTCGCCCTAAGGGGGCCGATCACTTCGGCGCGCGGCAATTCGGCCGCCAGCGCGATGGCCGGCCGCCGCGCGGTATCGACAGCGCGCGAGCCTCATGCGTCAGACGCCATCCTTGGCATGTCGCACGCCAGATCCCAAACATGATTCCATCGCAACGAGCTGGTGACGGAAGCAGTGTCTGCACTTTGGAAACGAGCCATTTGCGTTCTCATGGACGTCGCGACTCGTCTCGTCCAGTAAAAGTCGCAATAATTGTCAATTGCGATGTTCTGCAGTCAGCTGGCCGTTTATTTTCCTAAAATCTGCGTTATAGGCCGGGGTGTTGTCGCCGTTTCGGCGGGTAAGATGGGATAGGCGACCTCGGGTGCCTTTCCGGTCAGCGAGTTGAGGAAGGCAACAAGCAGGTCGACTTCTTCGTCCGCCAGTACCACGCCAAGCTGGGTGGTTCCCATGATGGCAACGGCCTGTTTCAGATCCCAAACCTTGCCCGAATGAAAGTATGGCGCGGTGAGTGCAACGTTGCGCAGCGGCGCCACGCGGAAAACATAGGAATCGTCGGCTGCATTGGTGACCGCAAATCGGCCCTTGTCTTTTTCCGGCAGGACCTCGGCGCTGGGCTGTTCCACGAGGCCGAATGGGTAATAGGCTTCCCCACCAACGTTGATGCCGGCATGGCAGGACGAGCAGCCTTTGTCCATGAAAAGCGCCAGGCCCTGTTTCTGTTCGGAAGTCATGGCAGCCTCGTCGCCATTGAGGAAGCCGTCGAAGGGGGCCGGCGTGACCAGTGTCGCCTCGAAGGCTTCGATTGCCTCGGCGAAGTTGTCGAACGTGACGCGATCGGCTTCAGCCGGAAAAGCTGCATCGAACCAATCGACATATTGCGGCATCGACTTGAGGGTGGCGATGACTTGACCCGGTGTATTGGCCATTTCGACGCCGGCTTGGACCGGTCCCTTCGCCTGAGCCTTCAGGTCTTCGGCACGACCGTCCCAGAACTGGGCGATGTTGAAGACAGCGTTCAGTACAGTCGGCGCGTTGCGCGGTCCCTTTTGCCAACCATGGCCGATCGAGGTTTCATGATTGTCGTCGCCGCCGGTGGCCAGGTTGTGGCACGAGTTGCACGACAAGACGCCTGACGCCGAGACGCGTGGATCGAAGAACAGGGCCTTGCCGAGAGCGATCTTCTCCGGGGTGATCGGGTTATTGGCGACTGCCGGCGTGGTGGATGGCAAGGCCCTGAAGGTGGCCAGTGCCGTTTCTCTGAGGTCTGCGGGGATCGAATCCGCAGCAAAAGCGGTGGCTGCCAGCAACGGAACAGCCATCGTACTGAGTAGGATTTTCATAAATGATCTCTCTGCGTCGTGCACGCAGCCACTCTGGGATACGCAGCCCATGAACGCCCTGCGCTAGATCAGCTGCGGGAGAGGACCGGGGTCTGACACCTGTTTTCGCGGCAGAGCTGGGACCCTCTTGGAAGTGATCGCTCTTCTCGATTGGACTTCAGGGAGGAGGAGGAGGATCCCTGCTCGGCAACCTTCGGCGCCGGAGCCGTGCTCCGGTTCTCTGCGCCTTCTACCAAGAAGAAATCGGGTCCGCCGCCGTGTCAGATTTCGGTTGGGGGCCGGTTATCTGTTCCGCTGCAGGTCCTGCTCGATTTCCGGGCCTTCGCCAGATCGACGTTGGCCCAAACGATCCGCGATCGCGTCTTGTAGCACCCTTTGCGGGACAATCTTATTTTCGACTGTGGAGGGCCGTTTGGGGTGAGCGAAATTAAACGAATTTCAAAGGGCGCCCAAGTAGCTGTTTTGATTAGCTTGTGAGGCCTATAGCCTCCATCGAGCGAATATTGGCAGACGATGGAGCACAATTTTGGCTTCGTTATCATCTTGCTTCAATGGGACAACTTCTTTGCAATAACTACACGGCAATTTACCATCATAAATTTGAGAGAACCAAGTCCCATGCAGTGATTTTCACATCGGAAGCGTTGCAGTCCTGTCGCGAGAAGTTGATTTAAAAATACAACAAGATAACATCGCCATAGGGGCCCAAAATATTGTTTGTTCGCTATAGTACGCTCCAGATGCCGGCGAAATCTCGATACAATAACCTCGTCGGCGTACCCGCTCCAGCGTCACATACGGCTGCGACGCCTATACTTGCGCTTTTCCACTGCCCGACATGCAGGCAGCGAGCCATTGCATCGCGGAGGTTGCATCTTCCAATATGGCGACCTGTTCCCCAAAGCGGAAAAAAGTCTTGCGCGCTGCGCTCGCAGGTATTCGTCCGTTGTATGCATCAAAGCACGCCCTGAGGGCGGCTTCGTAGATCCGGTCTCTGCGATCTTCTGGCCCTTCGTTGAGGAAAATCGATAGCATCCGCAGGACTGGCAATCTCTTGCACGATGTGCGCTGGACGTCTTACGAAAAGTGGGCTGCTGAAAGTCCCTGAGCTCATTCGTTCCTCCCGACCTGCTGAACCGCTAGTTTGCGTAAGGCGCCTCCTCTACACCCGCCCACCATTGCGGAATGTGTTGTCACAGCGGTAGCGGTTCAATAGCAAGCAGCGGCGTGATGTCCTCGGTTTACCCGCGGTCCAATCCCTAACATCCTGCTGCGAGAGCGGCTCACCGGATGAATCTACATCGTTTCGACCAATTGCGAATCAACGCTTGATAGTTCCTCCACGCGCCACCAGGAAGCGGCCACTGCTCTGCCACCGATTTCACAGCCAAAGAGAGGATGGCGAAACAGGAATAGCCCGCTTCGTTTCGAGATTACTGGTCATTTTGGCGCAAAGCTTACGGCCGAGACGCGCCTGAAAATGCGCAAGCACCGCGGCAGGTCGCCAACAACGGAACGCATCAACGGTCATGACGGCGCGATACTGCGCTATAGATCTCGCTGCTGGACGAGCACGGCAATAATCCTGTCGAGACCTTGGTTGCTTTCAGCGGAGACCGCCACTATGAAGCGACGCTTCGCCGACTGTGTTTCACGCCGCCTGGAGAGTTTCATGACAGAAGAAGCCGAAAAAAACATCGACACCCTCATCGAGCTCACGGCCGATGTCGTCTCAGCCTATGTCTCCAACAATCCGATCCCGGTGGGGGATCTCCCTGCCCTCATCGGCCAAGTGCACGCGGCTCTGAAAGGGACGGCCGGAGGTGTCTCTGCAAAAGAGCCGGTTGCCCTTACGCCTGCAGTCCCGATCAGGAAGTCGGTGACACCGGACTACATCATCTCCCTTGAGGACGGGAAGAAATTCAAATCGCTAAAGCGCCATCTGTCGACCCACTATGGGCTGACGCCGGATGGATATCGGGCCAAATGGGGCCTGCCGGCGGATTATCCCATGGTCGCGCCGAACTACGCCGCGGCGCGCTCGTCATTGGCCAAGACAATGGGGCTCGGCCGCAAACCGAAAGCGCCGGAAGCGCCGGAGCCGGCGCCGACGAAGCGAACCCGCAAGAAGGTCGCGGCTTGATTTCGGCAATGGAGATTCGTTCTGGAGCGTTGCAGCCATCGGCTTAATCTGCGCGTCATATCGTCATATAAAAAGGCGGGGCCAACCCCGCCTTCCTTTTTTGTTTCATGAGGAATTCGCGACGCCTGCAGCAATCTGCTGCCCTCAGTTTTTGCTCGCTCCTATCGAGCGGCCGTGAGGACCTCCGGACCTACGCGCCCACTCTTGCCAGGACGCAGGAGAAAATTTCAACCAGCTTTGCTGAGGCTGCCAGCGGAGGATTTGCCGGTGCGGCGATCCTGCTCGATCTCATAGTTGATCTTCTGGCCGTCAGCGAGGGTAGAGAGGCCCGCGCGTTCGACAGCGGAAATGTGGACGAAAACATCCGGACCGCCATTGTCGGGCTGGATAAATCCAAACCCCTTGGTGCTGTTGAACCACTTTACCGTTCCAGTAGGCATATACGTGTTCCTCCTTAACAATTGCAACGTCGGGCAGGCCATTAGGCCTGCCTGACTCATAGCCGAGACTTGGGCGCAGCAAAAAGCGAAAAATTGTTAAGCCCCGATCAGCTGGCGCACTCCATTTTGGCCGTAGTCGCCAGCAAGCACTGTCCTACACTACCGCTCGAGCATGGCCGCAAGCGCCCGATCCTTCCAACGCTCCTCAGCGCCACGTCTAGGGCTGGTGCTTGGAGGCACGGGACGTAAGGCCGACCGCTGCTCGTGCCGCCAGGTCAAAGGCCGGGTAGTTCACGGAGCTACCTTCGTGCATAACGGCTTGGCAAGCGCTTGAAGGAGTTTCGAATTGGATTGTTTCAAGAGGGTCGAGGGGTTGATCGATGCCACCAGCGTGGAAGCGATCGATAACGCGCGCGTTTTGCTGGACCAGTTCAAGGGCAAGTCAGAAACAATCGCCCAAGCGATCGACGACTTCCTACTTGATTTCATGACCTTGCTGTTTGTGGTAGAAGCTACCCGCGAGCGGTTCCACAATCCGGCGAGGCGGTTGGCGCGTATCAGATTGAGCAGGATCAGGCTGTTACTCACCCGATGCTCTTGACCTAAGGGACCACGCCGCCAGGGATGCGTTTGCAGCCGCAAAGAAGGCAAAATCTGTTCGCCGGCAAACCGAGCACAGCCAGTCGGTATTTGCGCAGATGAATTCGACCGCGACCGCCAAATTCTCCTGTTTGGTACCCAGCGACGACGGCAAGCGCGGACAGCTTCCGTGCTGCTGTCCTCCAGCGACAGACGTGCCTGCATGCCCCTCTACGGCGAGCTCGACGGTTGTTTCTTACGTTTGACCAAGGTCCCGCGCAAACACTCCCCTTTCCCGCAGCAACTCATCAGGCTCAACGGCCTCGCGGCAGGCGCATTACGCCAGAAGCGCGCGACCGCATCGTTTTTTCCCGCCCGAATCCTACGATCTTCGTTTTCCAGCGCCTCGCGGATATCGCCCAACTTGCCGATTTTTGGATCAGATCCGTCCTAGCGCGCGAGCAGGCTCCGGGTTCGAGTTGGCTGGGCTGCTCACGCCTCTGCCCTTCAGCATCGACCCGGTCTGGCTGTCGAGGACAGGGTCCCGCTGGGGCGACCAACATCTCCATTCTCACCGTCAGTGCAGCGGCCATTCGAAGCGCATCCTATACCCCTCCCCGGCAGCGCGCCCAATCGTCTTCCGAACGAAGAAGATATTCTCAGCCGCGCGCGTCGCGTTCGGCCCTGTCCGATGTCCGACAATGTCGGATGCGCAACATGGCAGAGCCCTATTTGTCCACTGCCTCGAACGGTTTTCTGATCTGGCACGGTGCATGCTTGGTCATCCGCAAGGCGTCGCGGACCAAGGAGAATCCCGTCCCATGATCACCTCACCGAGAAATACTCCCGCAGGTCTCCTGGGTCCATCCAAAGATGAGGCTCGAGTAAGGCCTGGCCCCGTGAAGAGCTTATTCATCTGGCTCGCCGCTGCCCCCCGATCCTCCCACGCGGGGAGACGGGGACGCAGCGACTTCATCAAAATGAGGAACAAATCACTTTGCCTCGAACCTTGCCTTTCGACCAGCCACCACCACAACCGCAGCCATCGATCGTCCCCCTGGCTGCGCAGGGCGTTCATTGCCACCGCGCTGGCCCTGGTGACGACCGCTCCGGCTCTGGCCGCCACCGACGGCGGGAAGGTGACGGATTTCCTGCTCGACAACGGCATGGAAGTGGTCGTAATCCCCGATCACCGCGCGCCGATCGTCACTCATATGCTCTGGTACAAGATCGGCAGCGCCGACGAGCCACCCGGCAAATCCGGTCTTGCCCATTTCCTCAAGCATCTGATGTTCAAGGCGACGACCAACCACGCCGCCGGCGAGTTCGACCGAGCCGTCTCAGCGATCGGCGGCTACAATAACGCCTTCACCGCCTATGACTACACCACCTTCCTCGAGACGGTGGCGCCCTCGGCGTTGGGTGAGATGATGGGCTTCGAGGCCGATCGCATGTTCAACCTCATCCTCAACGACGATGATATCAAGACCGAGCGCGACGTGATCCTGGAGGAGCGCCGTTGGCACAGAGAGACGAACCCGCATGCTCTGCTGGACGAGGAGGTCAACGCGACGTTGCGGCAGAACCAGCCCTACCGCATTCCGGTCATGGGCTGGATGCAGGAGATGGAGAAGCTGAACGGCACCGACGCATTCACCATCTACAACAAATACTACCGACCGAACAACGCCGTGCTGGTGGTGGCCGGCGACGTAGAGCCTGAGACGGTGAAGGCGCTGGCCGAGAAGACCTATGGCAAGGTTGTGCGCGGGCCGGACCTGCCCCCGCGCCACCGTCCGGTCGAGCCGGAGCAGAACACCAGGCGCACAGTGACGCTGACCGATGCGCGCGTTTCGGTGCCGAGCTTTTCCACTCAATGGGTGGTGCCGTCCTATCATACGGCAGAGCCCGGCGAGGCCGAGGCGCTCGACCTGCTGGCCGAGATCCTCGGCGGCGGTAACCGCAGCCGGCTATATCAGGAGCTTGTCGTCAAGCAAGGCATAGCCTCGGCGGTCGGCGCCTCCTTCCAGGGCACCATGCTAGACGACACCAATTTCACCATCTCCGGCTCGCCGCGCGGCGATGCAAAGCTAGTCGATCTCGAAGCGGCGGCCGTTGCCGAAGTCGCCCGGATCGCCAAGGATGGCGTCACCAGCGACGAGCTGGACAAGGCCAAAGATCGCTATATCCGCTCGGTGATTTTTGCGCACGACGAGCTGGGCCACATCGCCAACATTTATGGCAAGACGCTCACCACCGGTGGCAATGTGAAGGACGTGCTCGAGAGGCCGGACCGCATCCGCAAGGTCACCACCGACGAGGTCAAGACGGTCGCCGCGCGTTATCTGGTGCTCGACCATTCGACCACAGGCTATCTTTTGCCGCAGCAACAGGCGGGGAATTGATCATGAGCTCCATCCCCATGCAAACGCGCCGGCCGATCTTCCCTCGGCGCGCCTTCGCCACCCTGTTCCTCTCCACCCTCTTTCTCATCTTGCGGGCGCTCGCCCGGTAAACGGGATCTGTTTAAAGCCGCGAGGAGCGGTTTTCGCGGGCCTTGCCAGGCATTTGCCGGTTCAGGCGTCATTATTGGGGTGCGCTCCTCCTCAGGCCAGCCTCTCTTCGAGTGAACAGAGTCGCCGATTCGTGGTCCGCAGATTGTAGGCGCAGGCCACCAGCATCCACTCCGCGCGGCTGGCGAAGCTGCCGATGTCCGTTGTTCAATCGTTCGACTAGTAGAACCGCGAGGCATCTTCTAGCGTATTCAGGTATTCTCCCTTTCCAGGTGGGTACCGTGGTCTACCAGCTGTCTGGCCGAGGCCCTATAAGGAACCCGGACGTCGCGGAGTACACACCGCACCTGCTATATATACCTGCTGCGTTGAGGAGGAATCCGGTATTGCCCCTGTGCCTGCCGATGATCCGTCACCTGAGATCCCCCGACCTGTTTGGACCCATTGATCGCCTGCCGGCACTTGGCACGCGGATTAGCGAGCGGACATTCGAGGTCCTCAACCCGTCGACTGGCGAAGTGCTGGCAGAACTACCCGACATGGGTGTCGAGGAGACAGGCGCTGCGATCGACAAGGCCTATGTCGCGCAGCCTGGATGGGCAGGGTTGACCGCACGTGAGCGCAGCGACGTTCTATGGCGATGGCATCAGTTGATCATGGACCACGCCGACGATCTCGCCGCGATTCTCACCGCGGAGATGGGCAAGCCGCTTGCCGAAGCCAAGTCGGAGATATCGCATGCTGCGGCGTATCTGCAATGGTACGCCGAGGAGGCCAATCGCGTCTATGGCGAGACGATCTCCGCACCATCGATGGACCGCCGAATGCTGGTAATCAAGCAGCCCATCGGAGTTGTTGGCACGATAACGCCATGGAATTTCCCGGCCTCAATGGTGGCGCGCAAAATCTCGCCAGCCTTGGCGGCGGGCTGCACGATCGTCCTCAAGCCCGCTGAACAGACGCCGCTCGTGGCGGGAGCAATGTTCGCCCTCGCCCATCAGGCTGGCTTTCCCGAAGGCGTCGTCAACCTGATCTATGCGTCCGAAGGTGACGCGGTCGGCCGCGAACTTTGTACCAACCCCAAGGTCCGCAAGATCAGCTTCACCGGGTCGACTGAGATCGGGCGCCTTCTCATGCGCCAGTGCTCGGATCAGATCAAAAAAGTCAGCCTTGAGCTCGGCGGCAATGCACCTTTCATCGTCTTCGATGATGCCGATATCGATGCCGCGGTTGACGGTGCGATCCAGGCGAAGTTCCGCAATGCCGGCCAGACCTGCGTTTCGGCGAACCGCCTTTACGTCCAGTCGGGCGTTCACGACGAGTTCGTCGAGAAATTCGTGCAACGGGCTCGCCAACTTCAAGTTGGGGACGGTTTCGCTCCCGGAGTGGACATCGGACCGCTCATCGACAAGCACGCTTTGGCCAAGATCGAATCCCATATTGCCGATGCCGTCGCCAAAGGCGGCGCAATTCGATGCGGGGGCAAACGCATCGGCACGAATGGCACGTTTTTCCAAGCGACAGTCCTGACCGGTGTCTCCAGCGAGATGACCGTCGCGCAAGAAGAGACATTCGGGCCGCTGGCACCGATTATTCGCTTCAAAGATGCGGATCAGGTCGTGCGTGAGGCCAACGACACGATCTACGGCCTCGCGGCCTACTTTTATGCCTCCAACCTGAAGCATGTCTGGCGTGTGGCCGAGGCCTTGGAATATGGAATGGTCGGGGTAAATACCGGCCGGATGTCTTCAGAAGCGGCGCCGTTCGGTGGGATAAAACAGTCCGGCATCGGGCGGGAGGGATCCCGCCATGGCCTCGAGGACTACCTAGAAATGAAATATCTCTGCATGGGCGGCATCTGAATTTTCGGCTTGCAGGGTTCACAGACCGGGTAACCTAGCGAGCGATCTCCAAATATGTGAATTGTAGGATCGCTCCTCGATTGAAAACTGAGGGGCGGCTCCGTACCCGAGCAAACACGCAATCCTGAAGGAGCACCCTGGCTGGACTTATCTCTCGACGAGACAAGCGTCTGCATTGTCGGCGAAGACGGCGTGCATGTGACGGAGCATACGCTTGCGAGGGATTTGGCGGCCCTCGCCGACTATCTTCAGGCGACGGGCTGTCTTTGCGCGGGTCTGGTTGGAAGCTTGTGCACCATCGCGATCGTGAACGCTGGTTGTGCGCAATATCCGGTTTCTGGGGCAGAATTTTGAACCTGCTACCTTCCGATTTTCAGTAGCTCAGTTGTTGTTCGGCCGACTGCCGCGCCAGTACAGGCTCGGACACAATCGAAGATACCATCAGGCAGGCATTCGCATTCGACATTTCCGGTGATCGGCGCACGATCCAGGGCGCGCCAGGTTGACCAAGCGGCTCGAACCGCATGTCAGTCTTGACCGGCTGGAGGACGGAAATCCCGCGATGCCGAAGAGGTTGGTCAGCGCAGTCGAGCCCACACGGCATTTGCGGCACGAAACAGCAAGGGCTGGGAAGCGATCGGCCGAGCGGTCCTCGAAGGCGCGGGCCAGGGTGTCGACGATGCGTTGGTTCAGGTCCGCCAATCTGGTCTCTACCGTCTGATAGCGGCTTCGGTCGCCAGTGACAGCGAGTAAAGATATTTGGCATCATCGGCTTTGATTGCCGCGCAGATCTGGTCGAGATTGGGATAGCTCACTGGTGCACCTTTGGGCTCATAGTGCTTCCTCCTCATCGAGATGAGGATTGCCGGATTTGGCGTAGAACACCAACACGGGTCCGAGATCAAAGCGCGTCCCGGGCGCAAGGCGCTGGACGGACCGGGGCCATGTTTCGGTTGAGACGCCATCGATGCCTCGCGCCAACGTTCTGGCGAAGCGGGGCATCAGCGGAGCGAGTGTCGGTGCCAGGATCGCAGCGGCCGTCGTCTGAAGGGCTAGCGAAGTCCGATTGCGGGCGGGATAGAAACGTCGCGCCGCCTCATAGTCTCGCGCCCCACGGTAGATCACGCAATCGCGCACGAAATCGCAGACCTGAGCGGCCGCGCGCCGGACCGAGAAGCCTTCGTCCGAATAGGCGCGCTCCATCGCCGCGCGATAGATCTCTATCCGAGCAAAGAAGGCGCGGTCGACCGGGCTCCAGTCGCCTGCATCGGGTACACGGCCGGCAAAATCCTGCTTGATTTCCTGGTCCAACGCATCAAGCCAGTTCAGCCAAATCCCTTGGAACACCTCGTTCTCGGTGCGGCGCAGCGCGTCCAGCGTGAAATCCGTCCGCTCACCTTCCGGGCGTGTCAGGCCCAAATGGAGGCGCACGACGTCGACTGTCTTTGGGCTCAGAACCTCCTTGCCCCAGACCGCATGGCGGCAGCTGGTTGAGAACTTCTTGCCGTCGAGCAGGTAGAACTCGTTGACGTGATAGTGGATGCGTGGCGTCCAGTGGGAGAAGACCTCGGCGTAAAGAGCGGGGTAGAGTAGCGCGTGGTAGAACGAATTGTCGAAGCCGAAGAAATGGACAATCTGCCAGTCGTTGCCGGGCATCTCCGCCTTCCAGTCGCGACCCAGCAAGCGGCCGAGCGCCTGGATGTTGTAAAGAAAACCGAAGGCCATTTCCGGCCAGACCCAGATCACTTGCCCCGGGAACCCTTCGGCCGGCAGGCCCCAGTCCGAGGGGTGGGTAATGGGCACTGAAAAGTTGCCGCGTCGGCGTAGGCGCGCGAAGAGATCTAAGATCCGTAGCGGGACGCCCGACGCCCTTAGATGCCGGTCGATATTGTCGTAGCATCGGTCCAAGGCAAGTTCCGGGCGGCGGACGGAGCCGACCAGCGGCGCCTCGGCAGACTGCCGTGACCGGGCTGCACCCAAGTCGTGGCAAAGGTTTGGGGCGCCGCATTCCTCGCAGATGTTGCCAGCGGCGGAGCCCCCGCAATCGGGGCAGAGGCCGCTAACATCCGGCTCGTAAAGATAGTGGCCTGTCACAGCATCGAAAAGCGCAGGGCTCTGGCGCAGATCTACCGCCGTGCTGCTCAGAAGACTCCGGAAACACGCGGCTTGAAACTCGCCGTAACCGTCATCGCCCATTGTGGGTTGGAAGCTGTGGACGTCGCAATCGAGAAGTGCAAGCGTGGCGCGAATTTCGTCGGCGTAGTAGCGCGCCACGTTTGCAGGCGTCGATTGATCGGCATCGGCGCGTATCGTGACGTAGCTCTGGTTGTCATCGCTTCCAGTGAGGTGATATGCTTCGACTCCTTTCATGCGCAGGAAACGAGTATAGACGTCGGCGCCGAAATAGGGGCCAGAAAGATGTCCCAGATGCAGATCGCCATTTGGCGTTGGCGGCGTGGAGAAGACGAAGATCGGCCCGCGTGGAGCCGTGGTCTTTGCAGCGGCATCAAGGGCGGCCTCGCCGTCTCGCCAGTAGACATCGACGAAATTTAGGTCTTCGTCCCCATCGTTGCGCAGCACATGCGCTTCAAAAGGGTGGAACAGAACGACATCGCCCGCCTCGACCGAGATTTCCCCACGGTCGATCGTGACCTTGCCCGCGCCAGACAGGACCACGAAGGCCTCGATTTCGTCGTGCCGATGGGGCTCGGATGTAACGCCCGGTGCCAGCCTACCGAACGAAAAACCCGTGCCGACGCTTCCCGTTCCAAGCGTGGCCATGTCGATACCGAACGCCCGCGACAGCTCCGTTCGAGAAAACGTGTATTTGCGCATGACAACGAACCTAAGCTGTTGAAGCCGTGGGATCTTCGGCTGCCAACGCAACAGCCTCTTGTCCAAGTTGCGCAGAGAAGCGGCAGCCCAACCCGTTGGCGGCCCCGGCCAGAATAATGCGGCTCTGGGCCGCCAGGCGGGCGACGAGGGGGGCGCCAGTCGGGCTGTAGGCGTCATAGAAGACCGCCCTGCGACCACCTCCATAATCCACGTGCCGAAGCGTCGTAACGGGCTGCGGTCGCTCCGCGAGCCCGCAAATCAGAACGCCATACTCTCCGCGCATTTTCGAGCGGCCGATCAGTTTCGTGTGCATGCCTCCGCCTTGCTGCGTGAGCTCAATCGCGATAGAAAATGCCATTTGGGGGCTTGAGATTGTCGAGATCGGCCACTTTGCCCTCGGGTGGGTTAAGGGCGCGCTTAAGCACGTTATATTCAGCGCGGGTCGGTCCACCGGTTGAAGCACGCTGGAACACCAAGTAGAGTGTCCGCCGCGAGCGATTGCTTTTGTTCGGTCGTGAGTAGTGCGGTGCGTAATCGTCGAAGATGAAGATGTCGCCAGCCTTCCATACTACGGGTTCCCAGGAGAACATTTCGGCGACTTGAGGATCGATCACCCCACCGGCATCCATGGGAAACACCCCCTTCTTGTGGTTGCCGGGGCTGAAGAAAAGCCCGCCGTTTTCCGGGTCGGAGTCGTCGATGCCTATGGCAACCACCGCATGGACCATCCGGTCGGGGAGTTTGTGTGGAATGTGATAAATGTCCTGATGCGGGAGATAGCCGCCGCTGTCGGGGTAGTGGAAAATCAGCAGCTCCTTGAGCCTGCGCGAATCTTCGCCAAGCAAATCCTCGACCGCTGACTGTATGCGCTGATCTTCTAAGAGCAAACGACGCAATGGATCATGGAAGTCGAGAAAATTCTCGATCTTGGAGATGATCTTTCGATTGTCCGTCGTCTTCTCGAACCACATGAGCCATTTATCATCGCTGACATCCCAGCGTGACATATCTTCGACAAAAATAGAGATATCTTCCTGAGCCGCCGGAGCGAAGAACCTTTCGAGCCTGACGTATCCGTCTTTCTGCCACTTTTCTCTTTGTGCATCAGTCAACATACGAAAAGCCTCCTGTTGGAAAGACTGGTTGGTCGGACATCCCAATTAGGGCAGTCGGGCGCTGGTCAAGTTGCGGGTCCACAGAGACGGACTCACGTCATGTGGGACGGCGATGCTAAGTGCGTTCCGCTCCGGCGGATATTGCCCGCAGAAGCTCGGCGCGAGACTGCCTATGTCAGGCTCAGCCGGGTCCAGGGGTTCCGTAAACTGGGCCGGATCAATCGCTTCACCCGGTCCAGCCACGACACGCATTGCTAAAGGCCGGCACCATCCGCTGACCGCCGACCCAGCCATGGCCGGCAAGACCACGGCGCTCTTTCGAGTGAGCGACCTGGTACGGTCTTGACAACCGTAGGGGAAATGCACGCCCCCAGAATAATGCGATGCGCCGCTTGGTCCAAGGGCTTGTTCGGTCACGATGATTTCGGAGAAGCCTCCGGCCTTCGGCGCAGCGGAGGCGGACATCATTCCTAGGATGCCACCGCCGATAATCAGAAGTCTACGAGTCATATCCCGCTGCCCATTTCTTCGGCTACGGGGTCGGGCCAGCGCTCGATCGAGGTATGGCTGATGAAGCCCGGATGCTCGGGGTTCGCGCATGGCGCGCGCCCAAGAAGGCTATCGAGGATGCGGCGCGCGCGCCAGGCCAGCAGGCTTAGGTTCGGATCGGCCAGGCCGCGCTGCCCGAGGCTCGCGTTTTGTACGAAGATGCGTCTGTCACCCGGTCCGTCCCAGCTCACCGAAAAATCCTCGCGAATAGCTAATTCATTGTCGATCTGCTCCAGCCGGTGCGCGATGGGTGCCAAGAAGTCTGGGACCGCGTTCTCGTAACCGGTGGCCAGGATGACGATGTCAGCCGTGACTTCTTCGACCTCGTCCATGCCGTGCTGCAGGGTCAGTCTGTGACCCGCGCCGGCGTTGATGCAGTGCGAGACGGTGCAGCCCGGCCGCAGTGTGATGTCGCATCGGTTTGGCTCGAAAAATGCGTGGCGGTACAGCGCCTGATAGATCGCGCGCAATGTACTTTCCGAAATGCCGTCCGAGGCAAGCACGAAACGCCGCAGGAGCAGCTTGCGCTGCGACTCGCTCATCGCCGCGAAACGATCCGAAAAGCAGGGCATGAACAACTCGTTTGTGAACGGGCTGTCGTCGAGAGGCAGGTAGTTCTCACGCTGCGAGACCCAAGTGATCGAGGCAGGCCGCCGTTCTTTCGGCAGGCCGACAAGGTGCAACATCACCTCGGCTCCCGACTGGCCTCCGCCAACCACGCAGACATGCTTTCTCCGCACCTCAGGATGGATGTGCAATAAAACAGATGAGTGGAACAGGTTGCGTCCAGTCCAGCCCTGAAACTGAGACAGAATTTGCGCCTGCTTGCCAATGCCGACCACGAGGTTTCTGGCGCCGAGAACCGCCTTATCCGTCCGCACCCGGAACTCGCCGTCAAATCGGATTTCGCGCACCGTCTCGCCGCCACGTACAAGTGGGTTCCTTTGGAAGACCCAGTTCAGGTATTGCTCAAACTCAACTCTGAGCACGGCTTCGAACTGTGCGTTCAGGAAGTGGTACAGACGCCCCTTCTCGTGCAGGAAGTTTACGAAAGTGTAGGCTGATCGCGGATTCACCAGCGTGACCAGATCCTTGAAGTGGCTGACCTGGAGCTCCGAGGAATCAAAAGCGATGCCTGAATGCCAGCGGAAGTCGACCTGCCGATCCAGGAACAGTGCCCCTTGCCCAACTTGCTCGTGTATCTGACACGCGAGGCTCAAATTGGACGGCCCAGCACCGACCCCAACGCAAGATAACTCCACTTGGCTTTCCTCCTATAGAATGTTCCCACTAGGCGGCTTGTTCGCGGCTAGTATCGGCCATAGCCATTGGCCCCCTCGCGGACGTTTCGATCCCCGGTGCCGACCGGATTTGCGAGAATTGTCCTGCGGGTTGTCGAATGTAGACCCGAGCATTCCAGCGCGGTGACAATCGACGGGTCATGCCGGGGACGTGGGTTGGGGGCATCAACGTATATCCTTTCCGCCCGCCTCGATGACCGCCTCGCCGTTACGCGAGACGCTTTCCAGGCCCATCAGGTGTTTGAAGCCGGCCGAGTCGCCCGCCTCGACCATGACGCGCCGGCCTTTCGCCGGCTTGATGGCAGGCGAGAGCGCGGTTTTTCTGCGGCGACGGTTTTCGGTGCGCATGATCATGGACGACGTCTCGCTGATGCGTTCGCAGAATCCCGTGCATGGGCCGTGCCAGAGAAGGAAAACCTTGTTAAACAGCGGGTTGGCGGATTTGCGATCCTGTCGGAAATCCGACATTGAGGGGGGACGCCACCGGCGGCGCCCGATTTGCACGTCGATGTCGCCTTTTCCGAATAGCTAATCGGGCACCTTCTGCACCAGAATACTTCTCATGGAGACCAGCACGAAGCCTTCATGAACGGACAGTGCATAACCCGGTGTCTCTGCCGGACAGATCGCGATATGCCGTCTCCCATCGAGGTCGGCAGTTGCAAGAGCTGCCAAATCCTTCGCCCTATCGTGCCGTTGCACTGGCTCGATCCCGACATCCTCGGAGGCGGCGATCATGAAGAGTGACGCATCTCATGTCCGCCGCGACGCCTCTCTCATGAGGAAGCAATTCTCTGTGTTGGTGTCGGATCGATGCTCTTGATGACATGGTTGCGGATGGGGCCAGACCTGAGCGCATCAATGATTGCGCGATCTGGGACCTTCACCAACTGGATTGTCGAATCTCTGTAAAGATAGCGGGAAGGAGAATTGCGTTCTGACCACTCTGCCGGTTCCAAAAGCACATGCGCCATTCGGTTCCTGCGACTCAATCCAGGCGGAGGGATGAGGCCGCAAAGCAGTCTTTTGCGCGCCCACCGGTGGGCCAGGGTGGAGCCGTCGTAAACGCAGTTATTCGATGATCGCCGCCGCGGAGTCCTCAGGCTGTGCCGCGCCCGGCACCGGCGACGTAGTGGTCGTCGATCGCCCCGTAGCCGATGTCGATCTGAAGCTCGGCCAGTTTCGCGGTGAGCTTCATTGCTATTCCGCCGTGCCCACCGAGCTCGCACAGGAGGTTCTCTCAGGCGGTCACGGCTGCATTCGTTGTCGGATCTTCGACGATGTCGGACATGAGACACAGCGCCATCAGGGTGATCGCATTGTTCTGAAATGATTTTTTCATTTGGCACGACACCTGCAAAGCAGTCCGCAAAACGCGCTGCGGCACGGACAGAGGAGAAATCATGCCATGATCAAGCTCGCCGAACATGCGGTCGCAGCCGCGAAAACTGAGCTTTCCCGGGCCGACGGAAGACTTTGCGCCTGTTTTCCAGGCGACATCACTCTTCGGGTTAGCCGGACATGACCGTATTCGATTTCCGCCCAACGCTGAATGCTCCGTACGATGATCCCCATCTTTGGCTCGAAGATGTAGAAGGAGAACAGACACTTGCCTGGGCCGCCAGCCAGTCTGCCAGGACCCTGAGGCACTTCGGTGGAACACAGTTCGATCGCGACCACGAGGCCCTGACAGCGATCTTCGACCGTCCTGACAAGGTTCCCGTGATCACGCGCCGCGGTCAGTACCTCTACAATTCTGGCAAGATGCCGGAAATCCGCACTACTATGGCGCCGGGACCACCCTTGCCGCCTATCCGCCGATCCTGCTCGCCACCACGAAGCGGGACGACCGCGTCCCACCCGGGTCACGCGCGTAAGACGGCCGCAAAGCTGCAGGCCTTTGGTTATCCCGCTTACTTCTAAGTGAGTACAGGTCGATGATTGCGAGCACGGCGCAAATAATGGGTGCGCGGTCCCACGCAAACTGCGCATGAGCGCTCCGCCAATCACGCAATTCGAACAAGACTTTTCGTAGTTCAGTGCATCATTTCTAAACAGCAAGGAGAGAATATCATGGCGAGAAACCAAATGCGCGCGGCACGGGGAGTAACAGCGGCCGTTTTCCTCATCGTGATGGGACAGCAGGCCGTCGCGGCGGACCTTGCGCAAGCCGCGAGCGTCCCGCAGGCGGGCGCCTCGGTCACGGAAGCGCCAAGCCCTTGGCAGATCCGCCTGCGTGCGTTGGGGGTCGTCACTGAGGATTCGGGCTACGTCAAAGCAGTGCCCGGCTCCGATCTTTCCTATTCGAACACGGTGACGCCGGAACTCGATATCTCCTATTTCTTCACGGACAACATCGCCGCCGAGCTCATACTCGGCACCACCTATGCAAACATCGGGGGCCAAGGAGCGATCGGCGGGCTGGGCAAGATCGGCAAGGTTTGGCTGCTGCCGCCTACGCTCACATTGCAGTATCATGTTACCAATTTCGGCGCTTTCAAGCCCTATGTTGGTGCCGGCGTGAACTACACGATATTCTATAACCAGGATGTCGGCAGCGCCGACGCTCTCAAGGTTAGGAACACGTTCGGCGCCGCGCTGCAGGTCGGGTTCGACTACATGGTGGATCAGCACTGGGGCGTCAACTTCGACGTGAAGAAGCTTTTCCTCAAGCCAGACTTTGACGTCACGGTCGACGGCGCGAAGCTGACGGGGAAGGCTGCGCTCGATCCGTGGTTGATAGGCGCAGGTGTCACCTACCGCTTCTGATACGCAACGCGAAGGCGGCCCTGCTGACAGCCGATCTGAAATGAAGGGCGCCTCGGGCGCCCTTTCCACGACGGCGGTGCACGGCGAGTCGACCCGGATCGATTAGAGGGGTGGGCCTTGTAACCCTTGGGCGGGGAGGTGTCCGAATCGGAGGAATGTTCTGATCAACTTCATGCGATGACCATCCAACGCATAGCAGCCGATTGTCGGGGATACTTGAAGAAGCCGTTGTTAAGAGTGGGCGTCCCCGCCTGCACCCGACCAGGTACTTGCCAGTAGCAGCCGACAGGCTGCCCCGCGCCAGGGGCGGGAAGCCGAACGGGGCAAGATCGCTGAAGCCTGCCGAAGAAGACCGGGCGCGGTTCACGAGCAGCCGGGGGGGGGCGGGCGCCCCCGCGGGGCCCGCGAAAAAATATTGATATATTTGGGGTGTGGCGGTGTTGGTGGGGCGGCCCCACACAGGGTGTGTCCGGCCCCGGGCCCGCGAACAGT
>NZ_JAMYSQ010000028.1:0-82684 GCF_040321995.1 Mesorhizobium sp. M0207 | reverse complement strand
CACCCCCGTGCGGGCGGGCGGCGGCGCCCGCGCCCCCCACCACCCCACCCTCCCCCCCGCCGGCCCCCCCCGCCCCCCCCCGCGCGCCCCCCCCCCCCCCCCCCCCCCGGGGCGCCCCCCCCCCCCCCCCCCCCCCCCCCCCCCCCCCCCCGGGCCAGTAGCAATTACTTGGAAGTGGGTGCGTCAGGCCTGTTTGTCGGGCCGAACCAGATCCGTGTGGCTGACGCCGAGGGCCAATGCCAGTTCATAGATCGTGATGATCGTCGGATTTCTTCGGCCCTTCTCCAAGCCGCTGATGTACTGCTGGCTGAACCCGGAAATCTCGGCAAGCTGCTCCTGCGTCAGACGCTTCCTTAGCCTGATCCTCTGCACATTACGTCCGACCAACCTGCGCATATCCATGCACGACAGCCAGCGGATTAGGCAGCTTGAGTTTATCAACTATAATATGTAATCCACATCGAGCATCTAAATCGCTGGCGGAGGGGCTTCGCGGAGGCCGTTTTCCGGAGATATAACCAGCGATGTTACAGCCTAAATCGAGCACGCCAATTGCCGACGAAGTGCACTGGTCGGACAGCCTCACGGCATACGATAAAGCGCATTTCACGACTTATATGCGGCTCCTAGACGCCTCCGCCGATGATGCGAGCGAAGAAGAGATGGCCCACCTCATCCTCGGCATCGATCCAGCACGCGAACCGGAGCGCGCCAGGAAGGCTCTTCGTAGTCATCTCGACCGTGCGAACTGGATGGTCACAACTGGCTACAAGGAATTGTTCGCCGGCTGAACAATCCCGCTGTGCGCTCCGTTTCGCCTTTCAAGCAAGGAAACGCTCCTTGAAAACGCGGTCTCGCAGAGGGTGCATTGCATGTAGTTCGTTGGCAAAGTCACCGTACCAATCGGGTGCAATAAGTTGCATCATGATGGCGTCTGGGAAGGAATGGCCCTGCATTGGAGGCGAATGGCCACCCGAAACAGCCTGTGCTCATGCTCAGGACGACCAAAGACGAATTCAGTTTCTCAGAGAATTGAAGATCGCGAGGAGGCCAGCAGGGCTACGGCCTGATCCTTGGTGTGCACGCCGAGCTTCTTCTTCGCATTGTCGAGGTGGAAAGCGACGGTACGCGGTTTGATGCCCAAGATGCAGCCGATAGCCCAGGCGGACTTGCCGCGTGCCGCCCATTGCAGGCATTCATATTCACGAGGTGTCAACGAAACGCCGTCCACTGTTCGATTGCCGGACAGCTTTCGACGAGCATAAATGTGAAAAAATGTCGCCATGAGTTGGAGCGCCTGTTCATATCGCTCAGCAACGCGCAGGAATGCGGAATTGGGCTTATCAGCGGCAAAAGTCATCGCTGCAACACAGCCTCTACGATCGATAATCGGGATCGTCAAACCGCAGCGGATGCTGAACTGGGCCGCCTCATCAAAAAGCTTCTGTTGAGCCGGCGACATCTCAACGCCACGCAAATCCGATCCCCATGGAAACGGGCAGCCGCCACACCGCGCACGCATGATGACGGGATCGACTTTCTGATACTGGTTTTGCAGATAGTGCGCGGTCCAGGGAGGCGGATAATTCGAGATCAGCTTGGGCTCGCCACAAGATTGCAATGGCAACGCCAAATAGGCAAAGGTGAGTAGATCAAGTGCTGTGGCCGCCCCGGCCATGGCATCCCGGAAATCTGTTTCATCGACACTCTCCGACAGCTTTTCCACAAATGTCTCGAAGAGAAGCGGCATCTTCTTCGTCATTGTCCTGACTCGATCCCTCCATCCGTCTACTGCGCGCGACCCAGATCTGGAGACCCCGCCAACCCGGCCGCACAACTGCGGCCGGGTTTTGCAGGCATGGCCGGGCTGACCGTCGTTACAGAATGCGACGGAGCTTGCATGATCTTCGCACCGGTCGTCGCCAACCGCAGCTGCGCTGGACTGTTTGAACGGCCATCACCGAGAAGCTACAGCATCTTCCCAACGCAATAGTGCAATCAGAGAGGTTCTTGGGGCGAAATGAAATCCTCGCCGCCCCCGCATCATGCAATGGTGAGAAGTCATCCTGCGCCACCATGATCGGGGCCGTATCAAAGCCGTCATCAATCCAATGGTTGCCGCGTGAACGTCGGTCGACACGGAAGAGCACAACGGATAGGCTCATCTCGCCGCTTTGAGCGCTATGATCCGGACGTATTGTTGCGCCGCTTTCTGATTGTTGGTGGGCAGATCGACTCCAAATATTTAGCATGGCTAGAGGTGCCGCTGTTCTCCGCTAAATTCAATACCAATCTATCATCTTAAGCCGGGCCCAACCCAAGCCGGTACTATCGCTCGACACTGCTGCGGCGACATTCGATTGAAGGCTCTGAAGCACTTTGCGAAGTGCGAAGCAGACGTAAACCCGCAGGCCATGGCAATGTCGATGATGGGCATCCGTGTGCCTTCGATCAGGCGCTTCGCATGGTCTGTGCGAATCCGGAGATAGTGACGCACTGGCGGAAGTCCGATATGGGAAGCGAACAAGCGTTCCAGCTGGCGCCGCGATACTCCGGCCCGTTGCGCGACATCCTCCATTGTCAGCGGGAACTCCACATTTTCCTCCATGATCCGCATTGCCATCAGGAGCTTGTCGCTCACACCCGCAAAGGCTAGACCCGACGGCCCGGTCTGGCGATTTGATCCTGAGCGCTGACCTTGGACAGTCGCGTGGCGGCAGACCTCCTGTGCAATATACCCGCCGGCATGGCTGCCGATCAGATCGACCGCCAGGTCAAAAGCTGCCAGTTCTCCTGCGCAGGTTGAATACTGGCCGTCCTTGACAAACAGGGAATCGCTTATGCGGGGTTGGTTGAACACTTCGGCGAAAGCAGCGAGCCGCGACCAGTGTATCGTGCAGCGTGTACCTGCCAGAAGGCCCGTCCGAGCGAGCAGCCATGTCGCTGTCCCAACCGCAGATATCGGCACCGCGCGACGCGCCATCGTTCGCAGAAATCCGTTGAGCTCAGGCGTCAGTTGCTGTTCTACCGGCTCGCCCGTCACGATAGCGAGCTGGTTCGGTCTGCGATCGTCCGAGCCGAAAACCAGCTCGTCTATCGCGACATCAACGGCAACCGAAAGGCCGTTGGCGCCCTCGATTGGCCGAGAGTCAAGCCCCGCGATTCGCCACCGGAACAGCGGCAGCCTCGATACCGTGTTGGCGATGCGAAAGGGTTCGATATAGGCGTGAAGCGCCAGGTGCGAGAACCCGGGTAACACCAGTACCACAAGGTCAAACCGTCGATCGGCCGCCGCCGAAATTTTCGGCGTGGCCAACGACGTAATTGCGCTGATGTTGGCGGGTGCGTTCACTAGGATCCGTACATTGCTACTGCCTGACCGAACAGGCCGGGTTCCGGTTTGATGCCGAGGCCTGGCAGTTGCGGTACGGCGATGTGACCATTTTCAATGACGATCGGATTCTTCGCGTCAAAATGCCCTTCGATATATTCCTGCGCGATCCAGGCGCCCTCAAAACGCCGCGGCTCCACAGTGGAAGCTAAGTGCACGCAAGCCGCCGCGATTATGTCGCCACCCCATGCGTCATCACAGCTGTGCGGTAACGAGCGGATGGCGCAAAGGTCACGCATGGTCGCCATTTTGGTGAGGCCACCAAGACGGGTGACCTTGAATCCGAAGCCATCTGCGATGCCGAGGGAGATCGCCCGGAGCACTGTATTCTGATCTTCGGTGTTCTCATCCAGATAGATCGGATGCGTGACCCTGCCCTTCAGAGTAGAGACCTCATCCATAGTGTTGCAGGGCTGCTCGAAAACAAAGGGGATTGTCTGGCATAGCCGATCGAGATGAATGGCGGCAGCGACCGTGAGGCCTCTGTTACCGTCGACCGCGATGCGCGACCTGTATCCGACCGCCTCCCAAACCTTATGGACGTTCGCCGCATCCTCTTCGAGATCCTTTCCCGAGATCTTCACCTGAAGCCGCAGATACCCCGCCTTCACCTTCTCGGCGGCAATCCGAGCCGTCTCCTCTGGCGGGCCGACGATAAGCGAATAGTAGGCCGGAACACGGTCGGTCAGGGCGCCGCCCAACAGCGTTGAAACCGGGACGCGCAGCTTCTGGCCGAGGAGATCCAGAAAGGCCATATCCACGGCCGCCTTGGCGTAGCCATGCCCGTTCAAGAGCTCGTCCATCCGTTTCGCAAGAAGTCTGATTGAGGCAACCTCAGCCCCGATAAGACCTGGCGCGATTTCGGCGATGGCTGCGCGTGCGCCGAGTGCATGATGCGGCTGATAAACGGGCCCGATCGGGCAGGTCTCGCCCCAGCCAGTCAGTCCGTCATCGGTCACAATCTCGACAATGGTGCTGTCAAGCGCGTCGACGTCGTCGCTTGCCATTCGATAGGTGCCACCTTTAACAGGCAGCTGGACCTTATAGACGTTGATCTGGTCAATGCGCATGAGGATGCTCAGTATTCCTCGTTGAGCGCGTCGACAGCGGGGATTTCCCGCGAGCGACGATCGATATACGCGCGCAATTCCTCGTCCTTCGCGACGTCGAGCTTAGGTTCTTCATATTCGGCCAGAAGGCGGCGCGCATGCTCGAGGGCACGTTGCTTGATGTCCTTGGAGCCATCAGCGTACCACTGCTCGACCGAGTTATTGTCGAAGAGTTTCGGAATAAAGAAGGCCTTCTCGAAGTTGGCCTGTGTATGGGGATGTCCAAAGTAATGGCCGCCCGGCCCGACATCGCGGACCGCAGCCAGGGCTTCATCGAAATCGTCCCACTGGATGCCTTGCGTCATGCGATAGCCCATGGCGCAGACTTCGGCGTCGACGACGAATTTTGCGATCGAGCAGTGCATGCCGGCTTCATTCCAGCCAGCAGAATGCCAAATATAGTTTGCGCCTGATAGCAGCACGGCCATCATCGTCATCGCACTTTCATAGCCAGCTTGCGCATCGAAGATCTTGGCGCCGCCAAGCAAGTTCGAAGTGCGCCAGGGCACGTTATAGCGACGAGCCATCTGGCCGATCATGAAATTCATGAGCGATATCTCTGGCGTTCCCGCCATCGGCGCTCCCGATTGCATCGACACGGTCGACAGGTAATGCCCATAAATCGCAGGGCAGCCCTTGCGCACCACCTGCGTGTAGGCGAGTGCCGAAAGCGCCTCCGCATTGAGCTGCGCCACTGCCGCCGCGGTGGAGGCTGGCGTGTTCGCACCGCCGAGAACGAAGGGCGAGCACAAGACGGGCTGGTTGCGCCGGCAGAAAGCACGCATGCCGCCCAGCATGACCTGGTCCCATACCAGCGGCGAATTGCCATTGCAGTTTCCGGTGGTGACTGCATGCGTCTCGAGGAAGCCTTCACCGAAAAGGATCTCGCACATGTCGAGCACATCCTCGGCATTCTTGGGCGAGGTGGTCATGCCCATGAAAATCTTGTTGGAATGCTTTATTGACGAATAGGTGATGTGCAGGTGCCGATGCGCGACGACAATGTCCATCGGCTCCACGATGTGGTGAGCCGACGAATGTAGCGCCGGCATCATGTGCGCGAGTTTATGAAACGTCCCCAGGTCCGCAATTGTCGGGCCACGCCTCACATCATCGAGATCGCGCATGTACGGTGCGCCTGTCATCGGCACGAAGATGGATTTATCGCCTCCGAGCTCGACATTCTTCGCAGGGTCGCGCGCGAAATATTCGACGTTGGAGGGAATGGTCTTGATGAGCTCCATGACCAGTCCGCGGTCGAGATGAACGCGGTCATCCGCGCGCACGTCCGCTCCGGCTCTCTTCCAGTCCTCAATCGCGATCGGATCGCGAAACACCACGCCTACTTCTTCCAGGATCGCGAGAGAAGCCTCGTGAATGCGTTCAACCTGTTCGGCATCCATCGGCTCTACCACCGGCAGGCCGCGCTTCAGCGTCGGCAACATCTCGACCTTTGGCGCCGTGCGGATCGTCCGCCGCGCTTCCCGCCCTCCTCTACGAGAAAGTAGTAGTTGAGCAGTCATGCCGGCCTCCAAAGAAAAAGCGGTGCGGGCCTGTGTGGACCGGCCCGAACTATTGCCGGAGAGGGGCGATTTGACCTACTGCAAAACTCTCACGCGTCTGTTGACTAAAGCGCTGCGGCAGACAGGCACCTCGATCACGCGGCCTCGTCGGAGGCAGTTTCCCGGCGGACAGAATCGGTCGCGGACTGCGCTTACTCGGTTTTTCAGGTTCCAGAGGAGAACCGGCTCCCGCCGAAGGCAACGTCACAGGAACAGTGGCGAGGCGAAGCGCCTCCGCAATAAAGTTAACAGGGAGGCGATTTTTTTGCGTCGACGAGCTTCGGGGGTTCCGTGCTAGCAAGTTCTTGGTTGGAATGTGGTGGGAGACCCTGCCAATGTTCTGAACCAATGCTCGAAATTCAGCGGCTTGGCTCGATGGTAAACAATCGGCACTTGGTGAAAATGGAGATGTGGGGAATGAGACATTGAAGTGATGCAGCACTTCCCAACGTGACCTGACGCCTCACCATAACGACAAGATAGATGGCCTGACGCTCGAAGTTGGCGCATCTACCACGAACCCTCGGAAAAGCCGCTCATCCTGCTGTAGTCTAACTTTCGGTCCTCGCTGCCCGAAGGCCCGGTCTGCAAGCCACACCTTTGATTTGAGGCCGCGGCAATTCCGCGGACAACGCGCACTAGGAGTCCTGAAATTGGCAGCGTCGCTTACATTCTTTCCCGTGGATAACGGGGACATGGCCCTCATCAAGCTCGATAACGGCCAGAATATCCTCCTCGATATCAACATCCGCGCAGCTGCGGACGATCCAGACGATGACACCTACGATGTCGCTGCCGATCTGAAGGAACGGTTGCCGCGCGATGACCAAGATAGGCTGTACGTCGACGCGTTCCTGCTGTCCCATCCGGACGGTGATCACATCACAGGGCTGAGCAAGCACTTCTATCTCGGTCCCCCGGAGGACTTTCCTGAGGATAACGAAGACGACCTAATCCTTATTAGGGAGATGTGGTCGTCCCCGATCGTGTTCCGGCGCGCCAGTGTCAACCACAAACTCGGCGACGAAGCGAAGGCTTGGAAGAAGGAGGCACGCCGTCGGGTCGCCCTTTATCGCGAGATCGGCGCCGACGTCGGCGACGGCGATCGCATCCTCCTGATGGGCAAGGACAAGGACGGCAAGACCGACGATGTCATGGACATCGTCGTCGAGCAGTACGAGCTCATCACCCGCGTTAACCAGGGCGAAGAAGGCCAGTTCGAAGGACGACTGCTTGCGCCGATGGTGGTTGAGGACGACGACGAGGACCTGATTGACTTGCTCGAGAAGAACAACTCGTCGGTCATCGTTCGCTTTTCCATCACTGGCGACGGCAACAAGGACATGTGCCGGTTCCTGACTGGTGGCGACGCCGGCGTCGCAATTTGGGAGCGACTCTGGAACGCTCTTGAGGAAGAAGGCAATACCGACTGGCTCAGCTACGATGTCATGGAGACGCCGCACCACTGTTCGTGGCGAACCCTGAGCTATGACCGCTGGTCCAAACTCGGCGAGAAGGTCAAGGTCTGCGAGGAAGCCCGCAACGCCCTCTCGCAAATCCGCGATGGCGCCGTGATCGTCGCGAGTTGCAAGCCGATCAAGAAGGACGATTCCAATCCCCCGCACGAGCGGGCGAAACGGGAATATGTCTCCATGGTCGAGGGCGAAAGCGATCGGTTTGTCTGCACCACCGAATATTCGGCGAACGAAGACCGCGCGCTGGAATTCAAGATCTACCACGCCGGGACGGCAAAGAAACTCGCGATGACGGCCAAGAAGACGGCGTCAGTGGTCGGCGTCAGCGGCATCGCGACCGCCGCGAGGGCCCACGGCCGCAAATGACCGCGCAGCAATTCGAGCGACACGCACATCAGTTTGTGCGTGTCGCCGCCGATCATCGGCAGTGCGTGAAGGCGGGCATCATCGGCGTTGCCGACGATCATGCCCGCGTTTATGTCGTGCTCAGTGTTGAGATGCCCCTGCCCTATGCGTCCAAGGGATCAAGCCCGAACGGCGTGAAGCTGCAGGAACGTGTCGAAATCCGCATCGCTGCGAACTACCCTTGGAAGAGTCCCTCGTTCTTTCTCCGGGAAGATTTTCCCCGTGACCTGCCGCATCTGTCGGCTGGCGGCGGAAAGTCGCTGCCGCGGCCTTGTCTCGTCGACGGTTCGATCGACGAGTATTTCAGCAGCTTTGGGCTAGTCGAGGTCGGAATCCTTCAACTGCTTTCGCAGATGGCGGTCTGGCTGGCCAAGGCCGCCGTCAACGGGCTGATGGATCCCGAGCACGGTTGGGAACCCGTCATGCGGCACAACCTGGACGACGTGGTGGTGGTTCACCCTGCGGCCGTCCGCAGCCGGGTCGGGCGCGACGCCGGCGCGGTCTGGCTGAGATCCGATTTTTTCCGGTATCGATCAGGACAGGGTCGCCTCAGCGGGGACGAGGTCTACCTAACCATCAATGAGGAACTGGCGGCCTCCGTTGGCAAACTTGGCACCTTCCCCTTCGACATCAACGTGTCGGCCGCCGGTCATCCCTATGGCAAGACGATAACTGCGGTGTTCTGGGCCGCCGATAACGTCATTGCCAAGACGATCTTTCCAGAGACCATCGAGACGCTGGAGGACCTCGCCGCCAGAGCTAAGGAATTCGGTTTCGGTCCCGCTTTTGACGCTTTCTTGCGCCGGCTGGAAGAGCGCTGGGAATCCGCCACATGGACGAGCCAAGGATCCCTGCCGATCGGGGTTATCTTTTGTGCGCGGCGGCCGTTCAAACTGATTGGCCGCGATTCGAGCATCGAGCTGCTGCCCTACGTCTTCGACGTGTCACCACGGAAAAAGAGGGAAAACCTCTATCAGGGACCAAGCGGCCGCCGTGCTGTCGCCGCGCGCCAGGTCGACAAGGTGTCCTCCACCTTATTACGGACGGTGTCGGCGTCGGCGGACCTCGGCAAGATCGCATTGATCGGGTGCGGCAGTGTGGGCTCGAAGGTGGGTCTGCATCTCGCGCGCGCCGGCGCAACGATTACCGCACTTGTCGACAAGGGCATCTTGCAGCCGCACAACATGGCGCGGCACGCGTTGGTAAGAGACGTCCTGCCACTGGCCAAGGCAACCGAACTGGCGTCGGAGTTGTCGAAGCTCGGCCAGACGCCTCAAGTTTATTTGGATGATGCCGCCCGCGGGTTGGCGCAGGCGGCAAATCGCACGACAATCGCGCCAGCAGGCACGAGCTCAATCGTAAATACAACGGCGTCGCTCCTTGTGAGGGACGCCCTGTCCATTGTCCCGCCTGCGGATTTTCCCGCCCGTGTGACCGAGATCGCGCTGTTTGGGAGAGGAAAAGGCGCTTTCGTGCTGCACGAGGGACTGGGCAGAAATCCCACGCTGGCCGACTTGGAAGTCGAACTCAGCGCCAAGGCCACCGAGGTCGAAAGCGCGTTGCTGTTCGATGAAAAGTTTGGCCTTACCGAGATCCAGATAGGTGATGGCTGCGGTTCGCTGACCATGCCTATGACCGACGCGCGCCTTTCGGCCATGTCGGCGGCGGCCACTGAGGTGCTCGCAGATTTTATCAGCCAGGACGCCGGCGGCGGCATCATCGCCGTCGGCACCCAAGACGCCAATTCGCCGACGACGACTTGGAGGTCGTTCGTCGTACCGACGATGATCACGGTTCCCGTCGATGGCGCCGACTGGACCCTCAAAATTTCGGCCGACGTTGATAGGCGCATCAGGGAAGAAATTGCCGTCTATCCACACGTCGAGACGGGAGGTTTAATGGTCGGCGCGTGCAGCGCCCGCACCAAGACGATCATAGTCGTCGACCTTCTGCCGGCACCGCCAGACAGCCAGCGCTCCAGTTCGCTGTTCGTTCTTGGCAAGCAGGGCCTCAAGGGGGCGGTGATGGAACGGCATCTCAAGAGCGGCAAGCGCCTGCTCGACGTGGGCACGTGGCATAGCCACCTCGCCGAGCAGGGCCCGTCGCCAACGGACTGGTGCACGGCAAAAGACCTCGCTGGCGAGCGATCCCCGCCCGCCGTCCTACTTATCGCAACACCCAGCGGGTATTGCAGCATCGTTCATGACCCCTCTAGGTGAACCATGGATTTTTTAGATACTTATTCAATAAAGGCTCGGCTCTTTCCGGCCTTGATCGCCGTTCTCCCTGCATTTGTTCTTTTCCTCCTTGCAGGGTCATGGAAGGATCCGGGGCTGCCAGAAGCCATGACAGCCTTGGGCATAGGTGTCTTGTTCTACGCCATGGCGGATCTCGCGCGCAGAGCAGGCCGGGATGTGCAGCGAAAGCTATTCAAGGAATCAGGTGGTTTCCCCGCAAACACCGAACTTAGCCATCTCGATACGACTTTGGATCCCGGCACGAGGGACCGGTTCCGCAACTTTCTCGCAAGACAGATAGGCAAGACTGCGCCGACGCGCGAGTCAGAAGTCGCTGACCCGGCCGGCGCCGCCCAGTTTTACGTAGAGTGCTACAACTACCTGCGTAACAACACCTACGACACCGAACGCTTCCGTGTCCTTTTCAACGAAAACATCAGCTACGGCTTCAGAAGGAACCTCTACGGCTTGAAGCCATACGGCATTACCATCAACCTGCTTGCAGTTCTGGCCGCATATGGGCTGTATTGTTACCAGCCAGCCTTTGCGACGCTTAGTCAGGGACAGATTCTCATCCAGGGCGGCTTCGCGCTCTTCCACGCGCTTTACTTCATTTTTGCGGTGACCAGAGGTACCGTTCTGGACGCGTCGAAAACCTATGCCCGTCAGCTGACGATGTGTTGTGACGTGCTTATACGAGAGACAACAGCATAGCCGGGTTTAATGGGGGATCTTGCGGTTGGCTCTCTCTGGGAGCTAGACGTCGGTCAAAGGCTGCCAATCTGCCGGCGCCTTTATCGCGCTTCATCACTTCGATCGCGGCGGCGACTGGCCTGGCCTCGCCGTCGTGGTTCTGGCAATCCTTATTGATCGCATCAACACGCGATTTAGCGAGAAAGTTGATCCGACAGCCTGACAAAGGACGGGACTTCGCTGTTTATGGAATCGGTAGCTGCAGCTTTTTGGTACGGCCGCCGTCGGTGACGTAGACCTGACCGGTCACGAAGGCATTCTCTGCAGAGGCAAGCCAGACTGCAAGATTTCCGACATCAGTCGGTTCGCCAAGACGCCCCACCGGATGCATTGCGAGCAGTTCTCTGCGGACGCGGGAGCTAACGGCCATGCTGTCGATGTAGAGAGCTCGCTGAGATCAGAATTGATCCAGCCCGGTGCAATGGCATTGCACCGGATCCCTCGAGCCCATGATCGACCGCAACCGCTGCTGTGAATCCGTGAATCCCCGCTCGAGGCCGAATATGCAGGACGTCCCCGGTTGGACGCCAAGCCTTCGATTGAGCCGATATTGATGACATTTCCTCCACCCCGCTCCCGAAGATGTGGCATTCTGCGGATTCCGACGTGAAGCCGGCCGCCATTCCGATCAAAGACCGGCCACCATTCCGATTTGAAGCCGGCCACCGTTCCAATCAAAAGCCGGCCAGTTTTCGGCACTGAAGATTACCTCCTGGGTCAGCAACTTTGGCATCAATCACCTCGCCATGAACGGGACATTTTGATGCCGGCAAAGAGAAGGCTGACCATGAGACAATTGAGACAAATGCTGCGGCTTGCCGGAAGCGGGACGAGCTCCCGCGAGATTGCGGTCGTATTGGGGATAGCGCGCAGTACGGTGCAGGATAATTTGCAGCGTGCAGCCGCGGTTGGATTGAGCTGGCCCTTGCCGGGCGAGCTGACCGACGATGCGCTTGAGCACAAGCTCTTCAGTCGCAACGGCGTCAAACAGGGCACGCGACGACGCACGGAACCGAACTGGCCCTATCTTGCAGTCGAGCTCAAGAAGCCCGGCGTCACCTTGCTCATCCTGTGGGAGGAGTATCGTGGGTCGCATCCCGACGGTTACGGCTATAGTCGCTTTTGTGAACTTCTAAGGGGATTTAAGCAGCGACTGTCACCGACGATGCGCCAGGAGCATGCGGCCGGCGACAAGGTCTTCGTGGATTATTCCGGCAAAAAGATTCCGATTGTCGATCGCAAGACCGGTGAGATCCGCGAGGCGGAGATCTTCGTGGCGGTGCTGGGTGCGTCCAGCTACACCTTTGCCGAGGCCACCTGGACGCAAACGCTCCCCGACTGGATTGGCTCGCATGTCCGGATGTTTCGTTTTTTTCATGGCGTTCCCAGACTCGTCATTCCCGACAATCTGAAGTCTGGCGTCAGTCGAGCCAGTTTCTACGATCCCGAGATCAACCGCAGCTACGGCATGATGGCTTCCCACTATGGCGTCGGCGTTCTTCCGGCACGGCCAAGAAAGCCCCGGGATAAATCGAAAGTGGAGAATGGAGTGCGTTTCGCCCAGTCCTGCATTTTGGGGCGTCTGCGCAATCAGACCTTCTTCTCGCTTGCTGAAGCCAATGCCGCCATTGCCCAGGCGCTCGATCGCATCAACGACCACGTCATGCGCCGGCTGGGCGTCAGTCGCCGGCAGCTCTTCGAGACCGTCGAGCGCCCGGCTTTGGCCAGTCTTCCACTGGAGGATCACGAGTTTGCCGAATGGCGTTTGGCCCGCGTCTCGACGGATTATCATGTCGAGTTCAAGACCTTCTTTTATTCCGTGCCCCACAGCCTCATTCGTCAGCAGGTCGATCTGAGAGCAACGGCGCGCACCATCGAGATCTTCCACCGCGGCAAGCGCGTCGCGGTGCATCAGCGCCGCTATGGAGGTCCTCGCCATGGAACCGATCCGGATCACATGCCCAGTTCCCACCGGCGCTATGCCGAATGGACGCCGGAGCGCTTTCGCCGCTGGGCCCCGTCGATCGGGCCGCAAACCGAAGGTCTGGTCATCGCAATTCTCGCCAGCCGTCCGCATCCCGAGCAGGGCTTTCGAACATGTCTGGGCATCCTACGCCTGTTTCGGGACATCGATCGCAATCGGGCCGAAGCCGTGTCAGCCCGCGCTGTCGAGATCGGTGGCCTGAACTGCAAGAGCATTGCTTCGCTCATCGCCAACCACAAAGCCGCACGCCATTCCACCGAACCAACCGCCATCGTCGATCACGCCAATCTGCGTGGCCCTGATTACTTTCATTGAGGAGATCCACCCATGCTGATCAATCCCACCATCGACATGCTGCGAGAGCTCGGCCTTTACGGCATGGCAACCGCTTTCCAGGAACTCGACGCACAGTCCGAAGTGCGCGGCCTCGAGCATGGCGAATGGCTTGCCATGCTGCTCGAACGCGAGGCGGCCATGCGCCGCCAGAAGCGTTTCGAGGCTCGCGCCAGGGCTGCCAAGCTTCGCCATGACGCGCAGATCGAGAATGCCGACTTCCGCGCCGCACGCGGCCTCCACCGCAATATGTTCATGGCGCTTGCCGGCTGCGACTGGATCAGAAAGCATCACGGTCTTCTTGTCACCGGGCCAGCCGGCGTCGGCAAAAGCTGGCTTGCCTGCGCTCTTGGCCACCAGGCCTGCCGCGAAGACTTCTCAGTCGCCTACCACCGGGTTCCCCGGCTGTTCGCCGCCCTCGCGCTTGCAAGAGGCGACGGGCGATACGGCAGGATCCTCAAATCTCTTGCCAGGACCGACCTGCTGATCCTCGATGACTGGGGACCTGAAAAACTCAATGACGACCAACGCCGCGATCTCCTGGAGATCATTGAGGATCGCTACGAACGACGCTCAACCATCGTCACAAGTCAGGTGCCCGTGGATCGCTGGTGGGAAATTATTGCAAACTCAACTTTGGCCGACGCCATCCTGGATCGCCTCGTTCACAACGCCTATCGCATCGATCTCACCGGTGAAAGCATGCGAAAACAGCGCCCGCCGATCGTCCGCGAAAACACCGAAGCTTGACCTGAAACAAAACCCAACCCAAACATCAACGAGACCCAGGATCAGACCGAAAACCGGCCGCCTTCAAATCGGAATGGTGGCCGGAATGAAATCGGAATGACTGGCCGGCTTCAAATCGGAATCGGTGGCCGGCTTCATCGGAATACGCAGCATTCGTCGAGAATGTCTCCTAGCTTGTTGACGAGCATATCCAGCCGCCCTGTGGCTTGGACGGAGTACTCAATCAAATCCGCGCATAGGCCTTGTTCCTGAGGTTCCGGCCTTGCTCCAGACATTCTGTCCGGTTCGATTGAGTTGGGCCTCGAGCTTGTCCAGGCCAGCTTGGTCGACGTCGCCGGCAACCACACGACCCCCCGCAACGAACTGTCTGGGGATCGCTTGCCCGATACCTCCCGCCGCGCCTGTTGTCCCAGCAGTCTTCTTTTCAATGCCAGTCATAGCTCAAGCCATCTTTGAGAGGGAAAGTTCAGCTCATAATCTCTGAACGGCGGCCGAAGACCAGTGGGGCAGCCCTGCAAGAGTCTCACCCCCTTGTTGAGTTGTTGAACCCAGACATCGCCGGGACATGCTACGGTGTAGCTGCGTCGGACATGGATGGGGCAGCGTCGCAGATCGCGAAGCATGGTTCGTACAGTTTTCCTATATTGCCCCGCAAATAGGTTGGGGATCGCGGCCATAGTCGGTCGAACGCGGGCTATCGCGCCGCCTTGCAAATGCTTTTCCCGACATCTTGAGCATCGCTTGCTATATTTGTCGCGCGGCGCGATTGCCGAAGTGTTTGGAGCTTGAGATGGTTCGCCGCTATTACGACCTGCCGTCCCTGACTGCTTTGGCTGTTTTTGAGGCTTCTGCCCGGCACCTGTCATTCAAATTGGCTGCTGCGGAACTGAACGTCACTCCTGGCGCCGTCAGCCGACAGATCAAAGCGATCGAGGACGAGCTGGGGGTTCCGCTGTTTACCCGATTGGGAACCGGTGTGGCGCTGACAAGCGCCGGCGAAGACCTTTATGGCGTGTTGGCCAGTGGTTTTTCGCGGGCCGCAGACATCGTCCGAAATGTGAAACGCGGCGACCGTTCCAAGAACGTCACGCTGGCGTGCACGGACGCCTTCGCGTCGACGTGGCTGATCCCGCGGATGCCGGACTTTTGGACCCGGTACCAGGATATTGCCGTTGACCACCTTATCTCGGACAATCCTCGCGATTACCGCCGCGCCGAGGTCGAATTGCGCATCCGTTACGGGTTCGGATCGTGGTCGAATGAAGACGCTGAGCTCCTTTTCAATGAAACAATCTACCCGGTATGCGGGCCTGGGTTTGCAAGCAAGCACCGCGATGCAACGGCGGAATCGTTGGCAGACCTTCCCCTGCTGCATGTCGATTGGGTGGATCCCGACTGGGCTGGCTGGGACGAGGTCCTACGGCGCGCGGGGGTCTCGCATGGTCCGACCCGCGGTCGGCGCTTCGGCAAGTTCTTCGTGGCGCTTCAGGCAGCTCAGGCCGATCAAGGGGTGGCTGTTGGGTGGCATCGCCTTGTCAAGGCGCAGATTGACGAGGGGAAACTCGTCAGACTGACGGATCTCGAGCTCCCAGCCCCTGGCAGCTACTATCTCACATGGTATCAAAATCGTACGCTTTCCCCTGCCGCCCAGAGCCTCCGTAGCTGGATCCGGGAAGTGGCGGCGCAAGAACGAGAAAGCTAGAGCTCTCTGCCGGCGCGCATCTGCATCGCCCACAGCTTCAGCGGCGCTCCGATCGACATCAGCGGTTCTGGATAAAGCCGAACCGGAGCTGGCTCGTTCAGGGCGTCCACAACCATCGGCTCGTTAGTGCCAACGGCAAGATCGGCAACCAGCATCCCGTAGAGGGTGCCTTGCACAGTTCCAAGGCCATTGCAGCATCCGGCTACGAAGACTCTGTCTTCAATTTCGCCGAATGCGGGCGCGGAATTGAGAGAGAGACACAAGTGGCCTCCCCAGCGAAACTCCATCGGTGTTTCACCCACCATCGGGAAGCGCGCCTGGAATGACCGATCGTGCACGGCGCCGATCCGACGGATCTGCTTCTCACTGGTGGACATGTCCGGATTATAGGTGAAGGTGTTGCGGACGACGATCCGATCGCCGATCCTGCGGATGGTTGATCCCATCGGGTCGGCCGGGATCAAGCCCCAATGCGGGTCACCGCCCAGCGCAGTCTGTTCGCTCTTGGAAAGCGGCCTGGTCATGCTGGCGTAGGTGAACACATGCAGCAGGTGTTTCTTGAACAAGCCAAAGCTTTCGAGATGACCGTTAACGGTGAGGATCAACCGTGGCGCGGTGATCTCGCCCTCAGCCGTCTTGGCAGTGTGCAGTTTGCCTGTTTGCAGAGAAGTCACCGGTGAATTCTCGAATAGCTGCACACGCCTCGACAAGCCTTCGGCGAGCCCTCGGATAAAGCCGGCCGGCTGTGCCATTACTGTTCCCGGCGTGAAGGTGCCGCTGACGAAGAAGTCGGTACCGGTGATTTTCTTCAACTGCAGCGCGTCGAGCCGATCGAATGGCTCGCCTAGCCCCGTCAGGTGCTTTTCGAATTCGCCCAGGACGGCAACACCATGATTGGTTGCAGCTCCATGGTACTTGCCGGCCCGAACGAAGAATTTCTGCAACCCGTACTCGTCCGCCGCCGAAGCCGAGAATTTAATCGCGGCCCGATTCATGCGGATGCGCTTGCGGTCGTGATCCTGGCTTCCGCCGTAATGCTCCCCACCGAGCTCGTGCGGAAGGTCGATCATGAAGCCGGAGTTGCGCCCGGCAGCACCCCAGCCGACGCGCTGAGCGTCCACCAACACTATGCGCTCGTTCGGCACCAGTTGTGAGAGGCGCCGCGCGGCCGCCAATCCAGCAAACCCAGCTCCTACAATGAGCCAGTCCGCTTTGTGACAGCCGCGCAGCACCTCAGGTGCCTTGGGAGGCGGCAGAATACCGTACCAACCGGGCATGGATGTGTCCGCAGGCGTGCGGACAGCCTCATAATCGCTCATGGGTGCGATCAGGCTAGTCTACCGAACGCGAGACCTTAGGATCGGAGATGTCCGCCCAGATGGTCTTAAGTTCAGTATATTGGTCGTGGGCATGCAATGACTTGTCTCGTCCCCCGAAGCCCGAAAGCTTGAAGCCGCCGAAGGGAGTAGAGACATCCCCTTCGCCGTAGCAGTTGATGGTCACCGTCCCGGCGCGAATGTCCCTTGCGATGCGATGCGCCTTGCCGAGATTGGCGCTAAAGATTGAAGCTGCGAGCCCGTATTGCGTATCGTTGGCGACCCGGAGCGCCTCGTCAGCGTTGGCCACTTTGATCACCGACAGCACCGGACCGAAAATCTCCTCTCGTGCAATCGTCATTTCGGGCGTGACATCGTCGAATACGGTCGGCTCGATGAAATAGCCTTTGCCATGCCTGTGGGCGTTGCCGCCCGTGACGATCCTGGCGCCTTCCTCCCGCCCCTTCTTGATGTAGCCCATGATGCGGTCGAACTGCTCCTTCGACACAATGGCGCCGAGCCGATTGCCCGGATCCAGCGGCTCGCCCAAAGGCCATTCCTTTAGCTTGTGGAGGACGGTCTCCACCAAGCGATCCTTGATCTTCTCGTGCACGATCAGGCGGGAATTGGACGAGCAGTTCTCGCCCATGTTCGAGAAGACAGCTTGGGTCACATGTTGCGCAACAACGTCGAGGTTCTCGGCGTCTTCCAGCACGATGCACGGGTTCTTTCCGCCGCATTCGAGTACGATCCGCTTGAGGTTGGACTTGGCCGAATATTCCAGGAACTTTCGCCCGACGTCAGTTGACCCGGTGAACGCGACCATATCGATATCGGAATGCATGCCGAGTGCCTTGCCGGTGATTGCGCCCGGACCTGTGACGATCTGCAGGACGCCTGGCGGCAACCCGGCCTCATGCGCCAGTTCGGCGATCCGCAACGTCGACATGTTGGTCTGCTCGGCCGGCTTCACAATGACCGAGTTTCCGGTCGCGAGCGCCGGCCCGATCTTCCAGGCCAGCATCAGGATCGGGAAATTCCAGGGCAAAACGCAGGCGACCACGCCCAGCGGCTGGCGCACGATCATCGAAACGACATCATCGCCGGACGGCGACGTCTGGCCGTATAGTTTGTCGGTGGCTTCCGCGTGCCATTCCAGGCAATGCAGCGCCTCGGGAATGTCTATGGTTGCGACGTCATAGATCGGCTTGCCGCTTTCGAGCGTCTCAAGCACCGCAAGCTCATGGGCGTTTCGCTCTATCAGTTTCACGAGCCGCCGCAGAACGCGCTTGCGCTCGCTCGGATGCGCACGCGACCAGGCGCCCGATTCAAATGCCAGCCTTGCCTTCGCGACAGCGAGATCGACATCGGCCTGGCCGCAGGAAGCGATCTTGGCGATGACCCGCCCTGTCGCGGGATTGATGGTCTCGAAAGTATCCCCAGATTGTGCAGCCCGCGCCTTGCCGTCAATTACTGCGCTGGTCGGCAGTGGCAGGCTGTCCGCCAGGTTCTGGTACTCATCACGCGTTAATAGCGATGACATTCTCGGAAGCCCTCTTCTGGGATTTTGCAGTGATTGACGCGATGACTGTCTTAAGGGTGCGGATCGTCGACTCGAGTTCCCGCTTCTGTTCGTCGCCGAGTGCCCGCATCGGCAGGCGCACGGGCCCAGCTGGCAATCCAGCCAATTCGCACCCGAACTTGATGCTCTGGACGAACTTGCCGCCCTGCTCAAGAAGCCTCATCAGAGGCAGAAGCGCCGACATGATCTGCCGGCCCTTGGCGAAGTCCTTCTCGATCACGCAGGCTTCGTACAACGCGAGGTGCTCTGCCGGTAGGCAGTTGCCGGCGCCGCAGACCCACCCTTTTGCGCCCCAGGCGAAGAATTCGAGCGCCTGATCATCCATGCCGCAGAACAGGTCGATATGCGGATAGTCGCGAGCCAGTGCGTGCAGCTGGTTCATGCTGCCGCTGGATTCCTTGATGGCACAGAAATTGGAGCTGCGACCGACCCGGTCCAGGAACTCGACGTCCATCATCGTGCCGGTGCGTCCGGGATAGTTGTAGAGCATCACCGGTAGATTGGCGGCCTTGTCGATCGCAAGTGCATGATTGGCAAGTTCGAGCTGCGTGGGAACAGCGTAGTACGGCGAGCCGATTAGGATGCCGTCGCACTTGAGGTCCTTTGCAATTAGCGCGTATTCGATGCAGTCGTCGGTGCGAATGGCGCCGACGCCGGCGATTAGAGGCATCTTCCCCTTCACCACGCTCATGGCAAGCTTGAGCAGGCTGACACGCTCGTCGCGTGATTGGGCGTAGTATTCGCCTGTCGTGCCACCGACAATGATACCGTGGACGCCAGTCGCGACCAAGTATTCGACCATCACGCAGAAGCCGTCACGGTCAATCGATCCGTCCGCATGAAAGGGCGTTGTAACGGGCGGAATAACGCCTTTGAATGACATGAGCCTGGCTCCAGTTCGGCTATAGGCCCGTCGTTATATGCAAGGATAAATGGTCTAACAGCTGAAATAAAGTCACTCGGGAGGCTACTTTTTTGCACGACACCCGCTCTGAACAGTCATGCTACCGCTGAGCTTAAGCTGGCCCACAGCGCTCTAGGGAACACAGCGCTCTAGGGAACACTGGGATAACCTGAGGTGGCGACGATGACAGACTGCGGATTTTTGAACCCGTTCGCCTGCTACACTGCGCCAGTCGCTGGCTGGATCAGTTCCGCACTTCAGTGGTTCGTAGGTTATGCTCGACCATACTTCTTGTTGGTGAAGCAACCGATCGATGCCGTCCTGAGCCTTCTGATATCGGTTGCTAACGCCGTCCCTCCTTTGGTGCTGATCCCGCTAGCTGGAATTTTGGCATGGCGGGTGGGCGGCGTGCGGCTGATGATAGCCACTGTCAGCACTCTTTTGATCATAGGCTTCCTGGGTATCTGGTCTGAAGCCATAACTACTCTTGTAATCGTGTTCGCCGCAGTTTCCATCTGCCTCGCCATTGGTATTCCCCTCGGAATTCTAGCTGCCCGGAGCGATCGCGTCTTCGCCATAATGAGGCCTGTTCTCGATGGCATGCAGACGATCCCTGCATTCGTCTATCTGGTGCCGGTGGTTATGCTATTTGGCATTGGCGATGTACCCGGTGTGATTGTCACAATCATATTCTCGATTCCACCTGTAATCCGCTTGACCAATCTCGGTATTCGACAAGTGCCAACGGAAATCGTCGAGGCGATGATTGCGTTCGGTGCCTCGTCGCCCCAGCTTCTGCTCAAGGCACAACTACCAGTTGCACGCAAGGCCGTCATGGCCGGCGTCAACCAGACACTTTTGATGGCGCTCTCTATGGTTGTAGTGGCTTCTATGATCGCTGTCGGGGGATTGGGCCAGGTCGTTTTGCGCGGAATTGGACGCCTCGACATGGGAATTGCAACAGTAGGCGGCATCGGAATCGTTCTGCTCGCGATTATCTTGGATCGCTTAACACAAGCTTCCGGAAGACCAACATTACTCGGTGCCACGCCGTACCCCAAAAAGACGGCAGCCGAAGCCATCCAGAAACAATAATCAAACTATCACTATTGCACGATAGGAGGATGTCCAAATGGCTACACTATTATTGTCGCTTGCAATTGCATCTTTGTCTCTGTTATCACTTGGGAAAATTGCGCATGCCGCAGAAACACGTCCAGGCGCAGGAAAGACAGTTATTCCTTCCGCGCAATCAAACGATCCGGAGGAAATGTTCCAAACATATCTGGTCGGGATGGGGCTTAGGGACCTCGGCTATGAGGTCAAGGAACCCATCGTTGCGCAAATGCAGGCAACCTTTGTAGCGGTCGCGAACGGCGATGCTACGTATTACGCAGCCTTCTGGGATCCGCTTCACAACAGTTTCCTCGCAAATCTCGGAACCGACAAGGTAGCTCCGGTAGGAGGAATCGTAGCTAATTCAATTCAAGGATATTTGATCGACAAGAAGACGGCGGACGCTCACGGTATCAAGACAATTGAACAGTTCGCCGATCCTGCCATAGCCAAATTGTTTGATGCCGACGGAAGCGGCAAAGCCACACTATATGGCTGTGATCCAGGTTGGGGCTGCGAGCGTGTAATCGAACACCAACTCGACGCATACAACCTGCGGAACACAGTCAAGCACAAGCAGGGTAGCTATACCGCGATCATCGGTGACGCCATCGAGCGCATCAAAGCCGGCCGACACTTTACTATACCTGGACGCCGCTCTGGTTAAGCTCCGTCATGAAACCAGGAACCGATGTCACCTGGTTGACAGTCGACAAAACGTCACTGCCAGCGGATCAGGCCAACGCCGTTACCGACGTCGACGGGATCGGCAATCTGGGCTTTCCGGTGAACCAACAGAGGATCCTGGCAAACGCTGATTTTCTAAAAGAACATCCGGCCGCCCGGAAATGGTTCGAACAAATTCATATCCCACTGGAAGACATTAACGCCGAAAACCTATCGAAGCATAACGGCGAGAACACGGACCCCGACATCAAGCGCCACGCTGAAGCCTGGAAGGCGGCTCATCAGACCCAATGGGATGCGTGGCTGAAGGATGCGCTGTTGGCAAAATAACAAAGACTGACGGCACCTCTCTCTCGATCCATATCAGGACAACGCCTTGGTGAATCTATGCAGAATGTGATCGAGTGTCGGTCGGTCTGGAAGGTCTTTGGCAATCGCTCTGCTGAAGCTGTGCAGGCTGCCAAGAATGACAATGCCTGCAAGGCCGAGATTATGGAGCGCTTCCATTGCGTTCTTGGCGTTGCAGACGTGTCTTTTACGGTCGGAGAAGGCGAAATCTTCTGCATCATGGGCTTGTCGGGTAGCGGGAAGTCGACACTAATCCGACAGATCAATCACCTGGTCGATTCGACGGCTGGCGAAATACTGATTGAGGGCCAGAACATAAACGCGTTAAATGGTCGGGCGCTTCGCAGAATGAGAGGCGAGAAGATGGCCATGGTCTTCCAAAACGTTGCTTTGCTCCCGCATCGGACTGTTCTAGACAACGTGGCGCTCGGGCTTGAATTGCGGGGGTATCCTACCGACAAGCGCTATCGCGTCGCGCGAGAAAAGCTTGAACTGGTCTCGCTTGGTTCGTGGGGGCACCGTTATCCGGAGGAGCTTTCCGGGGGTATGAAGCAGCGGGTCGGCCTCGCTCGAGCAATGGCGTCGGACCCAGATATCCTCCTGATGGATGAACCCTTTTCAGCTCTCGATCCGTTGATTCGAAGGGAACTTCAGGACCAATTCCTGTCCCTGGCCCGTATGATGTCAAAGACAACGGTCTTCATTACACATGACCTTGATGAGGCGATCAGGATCGGCACTCGGATCGCAATCATGAAAGACGCGCGAATCGTGCAGGTTGGAACTCCGGAGGAGATCGTGACCAAGCCCATCGACGACTATGTGGCGAATTTCGTGGCCGGCATATCTCGCCTTGATCTCGTTACAGCACGCACGATTATGCGACCGATATCAGAGCTCGACGCGAAGCCGACCGGGTGTTTCGATCGCATGCGCTCGGTGTTGCCCAGCGCAACTCTCAACGACGTGGTGAGTGAATCGTGTGAGAGCGCAGGGCCCGTTCTGGTTACTGAGAATGGCCAACACATAGGCTTCATCACACATCGCGCGCTTCTGCTCGGCATTCAAGGGCAGCCTGCAGAGCGGAAGCGATTGTCGGACTAATCGACAGCTTGCTGGCGCGCTTCCGGCCAGGCGCACAGAAGACGCCATCTCCGCGGCGACGGCCGATTTGAAGCGAATGCGCTCCCAACGTTTGTACGATTAAACCAAGGTACCCCTAATGGACGCACTCCCGACGCATATGGTCGCCGTACACCTTACTGGCCACGGAGGTCTCGAGAAGCTGGAATATCGCGATGATGTCCCTCTTCCACGACCTGCAGCCGGAGAGGTCCTGATCCGAGTTGGTGCGGCCGGCGTGAACAACACAGACATTAATACGCGGCTCGGCTGGTACTCGAAAGTTGTGAAGGAGGGGACCAATTCGGTCGGCGAAGCCGGGACCAATCCAATCAATGACGATGATGCCACGTGGTCTGGCACGCCGATGACCTTTCCAAGGATACAGGGGGCAGACTGCTGCGGCAGAATTGTAGCCGTTGGCGACGGGGTATCAAGCGCCCGTCTCGGCGACAGGGTCATCGTGAAAAACATGCTCAGGAGCTATGTCGCCCATAGGCCGTACGAGTGCTGGACCTTCGGATCTGAATGCGACGGAGCCTTTGCGCAGTACACGAAGGCTCCGGCCCGCGAAGTCTATCCAGTGATCTGTTCTTGGAGCGATGCCGAACTAGCGTCGATACCATGTGCGTATTCAACTGCTGAGAATATGTTGCATCGGGCCAACGTTTCGGCGGGCGAAACTGTCTTGATTACAGGCGCGTCAGGGGGCGTTGGCTCGGCCGCTGTTCAATTAGCCCGTCGCCGGGGGGCTGAGGTTATCGCGACTACTTCCACGTCAAAGGCAGCTGCTATTATGGCGCTTGGTGCTCATCGGATCGTCTCTCGTGATGCCGATCCACTTGAAGTGGTTGGGCCCCGTCAAGTTGACGTTGTTCTCGACATCGTCGGTGGCGAGATGTCCGCGCAGCGCATAGAAACGCTGAAGGCCGGCGGCCGCTATGCCGTCGCAGGAGCAATTGCAGGTCCGCTGATCAACCTGGATTTGCGGGCGATATACTTGCGCGACCTGACTGTATTCGGATGCACGTTTCAGGAAGACGCAGTGTTTGAAAACCTCGTGAGCTATATCGAACGAGATGAGATCCGCCCGCTGGTATCACAGGTGTATCCGCTGTCTTCGATTTCCGAGGCGCAGCAGGACTTCCTGAATAAGGGCTTTGTCGGCAAGCTTGTACTCACCCCACCACAGGAGCAAAACCGTTGAAAATAAAGCAGATCGATGTTTACCAGGTCGACCTTCCTTATTCTGGTGGGGTCTACCTTTTGTCGGGCGGTCGGGAGTATCGCAGTTTCGACGCGACCATCGTGAGGATCGAAACGGCTTGCGGGCTAGAAGGCTGGGGCGAAAGCACGCCGTTTGGGTCCACTTATGTGGCCTCTCATGCCCTCGGCGTACGCGCCGGGATCGCCGAGATGGCACCGGCCTTGATCGGGTTAGATCCGCGCCGGGTTGATCGTATCAACGATTCAATGGATGCAGCTTTGCTTGGCCATCTCCACGCCAAAACCGCGATTGACGTGGCGTGCTGGGATATCTTGGGCAAATCTATGGGGCTGCCGGTCTGCGAACTTCTAGGGGGGCGCACCGACAATCGGTTGCCCGTGATCTCTTCGATCTACGCGGGCGAGCCTGATGACATGAGGAGGCGAGTCCAAGATCACCGTGCTCGGGGATACACGGCGCATTCTGTGAAGATTGGCGACGAACCAATTCTCGATGCTGCGCGTGTAGAGGCGGCTCTTGCTGACCGACGCCCTGGCGAATACTTTATCGTAGACGCAAACGGTGGCATGACCGTTGAGACCGCGTTGAGGACTTTGCGTCTTCTTCCGCAGGGTCTTGATTTCGTGCTTGAGGCGCCTTGTGCGACCTGGCGGGAATGCCTCTCCCTTCGACGCCGTTCTACCGTCCCGATAATTTGGGACGAACTTGCAGACAGCGACGCTGCAATCTCGATGCTGGTTGCTGATGATGCGGCGGAAGGCATCGGCCTCAAAATTTCCAAGAACGGTGGCCTCACACGCGGCCGCCGCCACCGTGATATTTGCATTGCGGCCGGATTGACCCTGAGCGTCCAGGAAACGACAGGGTCGGACATTGCTTTTGCGGCTGTAGTGCAGCTTGGCCAGACGGTTCCCAGGCGGTATCTCCGCTGCGTACTGGAATCGCGAGATATGGTGTCCTGTCAGACGGCCGATGGCGACTTTCCGGTGGTGGACGGGTATGTGACAGCACCGAGTACACCAGGCCTAGGGGTCACGCCTCGCATGGACGTACTCGGCGATCCTGTCGCCAGCTTTACATAGGTAGGCTGCCAGCGCCCCGAAGGGTCTGCAGACCGACGATTATGTTTTTGTTGATCCAGTGGGTAATCAAGTGCCAAGGAGTTGAGCTCTGTTGGCGGCACCTGTCGACAAAGCCTGCTTCTTCAGCTTTCCGATCACACGCGGGCAACGAGCAAGAACTTCTATGTAACGTGTCCGAAGGACACGCCAATGTCGCGCGCCACTAGGGACATCCGCGACTGACTAACAGATCAGCACAGCGCGCTGGCACTGAACGCCATCCTTCCCAGGTTTGAGGTAAACACGGATGACGTTGCGATGAAAAGGTCATCTATCACGACGAACGGCAGGCAAAAGGATTGGGCTTGGCGCCGCCCTACATTCCCGATGTCAGCGGGCAAGAGTGGCGTTGAGTTGATGTTGTCCTCGCCCGAGGCGAACAGAGCGTGACGATTGCGTTTTGATAGGCGGATCTCCAGACCGCGCGCACTGAAACCGATTACTACAGCTAATCTCTGAAGAATTTTTTTGCCGTTGAACAGGCTGGAATATGGGACAAAATCGGTGTGTCAACTTTCACAATCGAAATAAGGTGTATTCATGTCCGTAGATCTCGTTGCCAGGCTGGACGACAAGTTGCGCGCGAAGCGCGAAAGCTTTGACAAGATCCCGGTGGTCGATATCGCGCCGCTTCTCGATGGCAGCAACAAACAGGCGGTGGCTAGGCAGATACGTTGGGCTTTGTCGAATACCGGGTTCATGTACGTGAAGAACCACGGCATTTCCCAGGACTTCGTAGATGCGGTATTCGATGTCAGCCGCCGGTTCTTTGATTTGCCCATGGCGCAGAAGTTGGAATTGCATGTGAGCAGATCTGATGTAGCGCTACGCGGATATATCGAACCATTCGGGGAAAACACCGATCCTGGCAAGACGATGGACCTCAAAGAGTGCTTTGACATCGGCCCTGAACGTTCGACCCTGGAAGGTCCGTTTTTTGGATCCAATCAGTGGCCCGCTGTTCTGCCCGAGTTTCGCGAACTGACGTACGGATACCATCAGAAGATGGTGGACCTTGCGAAAAAACTGCTGACTGGCATCGCATTCAGTCTGGACTTGGCGGAGGATTATTTCGAGAGCCAGATGCGCAGTCCGATCAGCATTCAGCGCCTGCTTCATTACCCTCCGCAGAATGGCTATGTCGGGGAAAACATCATCGGCATCGGAGCGCACACGGATTATGGCAATCTGACCATCCTGGCGCAGGATGACGTGGGCGGTCTTCAGGTGATGAACCGGGATGGAGACTGGGTGGAGGGCACGCCTATCCACGGCACCTTCGTCATCAACATTGGCGACTTGATTCAGCGGCTCACCAATGATCTCTATCTGGCGAACATGCACCGGGTGGTGAATACCACGGGGCGCGAGCGGTACTCGATCCCCTTCTTTATTGATGCCGATTTCGATGCCATCATCGAACCGCTGGCCTCATGTGTCACCGAGAGCAATCCGCGTCGCTATAAGCCGGTGACGTGTGGGCAGCATAAATTCGGGCGTTTTGCAGCAAGTTATGCTCACCTGAGCAAGGTATAACGAGTCGACCGTGGACTATCCGCAAGTCATTGATTGTGGTTGGCGATTGACGTGAATGCCGGCTTTGGAATTGCAGGATTTACGGGAGGTGCTGTGCGAGCGCTGGGTGGAGGACCCCTACTTCCAGTATCTTTGCGGCGAGGTGTTCTTCTGCCATGCGCTGCTGTTCGACCGCTCGTCGATGACGCGCTGGCGCAGCCACATGGGCCAGGAGCGGGATCGTAGCGCTCTTGCAGGAAAGCCTCAGCATTGCGGTCAGGACCGGGGCGATGAAGCCGGCCGACACGCGCCAGGTGATCGTCGACACCACCGTGCAGCCGAAGAACGTCATGTTCCCGACCGACGTCAAGCTCATCCAGCGGGCACGCGAACGGCTGGTGCGGCTTGCCAGGAAAACGGGTCTTAATTTGCGCGAGACCTATGTGCGGGTCGGCAAGCTGGCCCTGATCAAGCACCAGCGCTATGCCCACGCCAAGCAGTTCAAGCGGGCCAACAAGGCGCTGCGCAGGCTCAAGACCTATCTCGGCCGGACCATTCGCGACATCTCCCGTCAGATCGCTGGCAATACGGAACTGGACGCGCTCTTCAAATGGCCGCTCTACCAGGCCTCCACCCTTCTCGAGTATCGTCAGCGCCAGCGCGGCCGCAAGATCTGGAGCCTGCATGCGCCAGAGGTAGAATGCATCGGCAAGGGCAAGGCCCATGCCCCTTATGAATTCGGGGTGAAGGTGTCGGTGGCCACCACGCTGAAGCCCTCGAAGGGTGGCCGTTTCGCCCTGCATGCAAAAGCGCTGCCCGCCAATCCCTATGACGGCCACACACTCACAAGCGTCATCCCCGCCATGGAAAAGACCATCGGCAACGAGATCGGCCGCATCCTTGCCGATGCCGGTTATCGCGGCCACAACCGGAAAGCCACAAGTTCAGGGTCTTCACCGCCGGCCAGAAACGCCGCGTCACCCCGGCCATCAAGCGCCAGATGCGCCGCCGCTCCGCATCGAGCCCGTGATCGGGCACATCAAGGACGAGCACCGGATGGGCCGCAACTACCTCGCCGGCCAGCAGGGCGACGCCGTCAACGCCATCCTGGCCGCCGCCGGCTACAACTTCTCCCTCCTGCTCAGGTGGCTGAAGGCTCTTTTGTGCCTGCTCATCGCCACCCTCCAAAGTCAGCCGAAGGAACTCGACGCCTGATCCCTCTCATTGTTCACGGCCGACTATTCTAACGAAAGCGGGCAATGCGAAATTGCCAGCAGAAGTCCGGGAACAAGAAAGTAGCCGCTCAAGAGCTTTTTGCGAGCCAGCTCGCAAAAAGCCGGGCTTTCGAGCCTGCCCTTGGATGGATTTTCAGATAAAACGCGACAGGTGACGGAATACTGTCGGGCACAAGTTCGACCAGCCGTCCCTCTTTCATGAGGTTTTTGACGAGCCCGTCCCAACCCAATACCGCCCCCACATCGTCTTGAGCAGCCTGGAGGGCGATCATGTAGTTGTTCACAGAAAACCTGCGCCCCTTTGGGCCCGGGTGTCCAAGCGCTTGAAACCAGTCCGTCCAGTTCGTCCAGTCGGTTTCCTCATTATTCATGTGGATCAAAGGCGCCTTGAGTAGATCTTCAACTCTGCGAATGCCCTGTTCTGTGGCGAACCTTGGAGTTCCGACTGCGACAATACGGTCCTGAAAGAGTTTGTGGCACTCCTCGCGATTCTCCTGCGGGTTGCCGTACTGAATACTTAGATCACACCGGTCAGCCATTCCGGGCACGTCGCTGACGATCTGCGCGACAGTAATAGTGGGATGGCTTTTCCAGAACGCTGAAATCTTCGGTGTGAGCCATAGCGAGCTGACGGCCGTGGTGGTTCGGATCGTCACGTCAACGGCTTCCGGGCGATCGCGCATCTGAGTAACCGCTTCGGAAATCGCCTCGAGCCCGCGTTGAACCGCGACGAACAAGAACGCCCCTTTCTCAGTCAATTCGACACCGCGGCTTCTGCGCAAGAACAGGTTGCATCCGAGGTCACTCTCAAGCGCCTTAATTTGATGGCTGACAGCCGCCGGCGTCACGTTCAGTTCCTGAGCGGCGTTCTTGAAACTGGCATTTCGAGCGGCCGCCTCGAAGCAGATCAGAGCAGTTATCGAGGAGAGGTCATACGGTCTTGACATAGAGCCTCTTCGGACCCGCTTTTTGTTTCATGGGATGGGCTCGCGGTGCAGGCGAGATTAGCTGAACTAAATCGAGCTGAAAATAAGTACTATTGCGCAAAGGGCCTTCAAGCAAGAAAATTTCATCTCAAATGGGCACGCCATTTATGGAACTTCGGCATGAACGTCCCCTCGCCCTCCATCCAAGAGTTGCTAGCGCGCCGCGTCTCGGGCCATGCCCTTGAGCAGCCGTTTTATACATCGCCGACGATTTACCAGCTCGATCTCGAGCACATCTTCTACCAGGAATGGCTCTATGCGGCGCCGGCGTGCCAGCTTGCGAAAGCGGGTGGCTTCGTGACGATGCGCGTCGGTGCTTATGAGGTGATCATAGTTCGGGGCCGCGATGGTGAAATCCGCGCTTTCCATAATTCTTGCCGTCATCGCGGCTCGATGATCTGCAAGGCCCGCGAAGGTCAAGTGGCCAAACTCGTCTGCCCCTATCACCAGTGGACCTACGAGCTTGACGGCCAGCTGATCTGGGCGAATGACATGGGGCCTGACTTCGACATGTCCAGATACGGCCTGAAGCCTGTTCATCTGCGCAATCTGGCCGGCCTGATCTACGTCTGTCTGTCGGATACCCCACCAGATTTCGCACCCTTTGCCAAACTGGCCCTGCCCTATCTTGAGGTCCATGACCTTAGCAATGCGAAGGTCGCGTATACGTCGACCATCATCGAGACGGCCAACTGGAAGCTTGTGTGGGAAAACAATCGCGAATGCTACCATTGCAGCAGCAACCACCCGTCGCTCTGTCGTTCCTTCTCGCTCGACCCGGAAGTGGCGGGCGTGTCTGCCGACGGGTCGGTCTCGGCGACCCTTCAGGCGCATTTTGACCGTTGCGAAGCCTCAGGCGCGCCTGCGCAGTTCCGGATCGCCGACAGCGGCCAATTTCGCCTTGCGCGGATGCCGTTGCAGCAAAGGGCCGTGAGTTACACGCTCGACGGCAAGACTGCCGTTCGCAAGAATCTTGGCCACGTGGCTCTGCCCGATGCAGGCACGCTGCTGAAGTTCCATTATCCGACGACCTGGAGCCACTTCCTGCCAGACCACTCTCTGACCTTCCGAGTCACGCCGATCAGTCTCACGGAAAGCGAGGTCACCACCGTCTGGCTCGTGAACGGTGCCGATCACCATCTTGCCCTGCTTCGGCGCGCCGGTGGCGACAAGCAGCGGACGCAGGATGAACATGCCGGCCTTCATCGCGTTGGCCGACAGCAGCACTTCGGGAACGAACAGGATGCCGTCGCGGAAGTCCGCGCCGACGATGCGCATGCCCTCGACCAGAGCCTCGGTTAACACCTTGTAAGGCGCCCAGCCGCGCTCGAGAAGGATATTGGTGCCTTCCTCGATTTCTTCCTTCAACCCGTCATAAAGATCGTCGTGCATCTGCTGCACCAACTCGTCGTCGGAGAGTTCCGAAAGGATGATCTCGTCGTCGGCCATGCTCGACACACTCGCTACTCTCAATGCCGCTCCTGATGTTCCCGCGAAAGAGTGTGAAGAAACGATCGTGCCGGTGCCCGCTGCCTTAAACAAGGAAAAGAATAAGACCCGCAAAGCTAGGCGGAGCCGGATAGTAGTACGCGCGGCTATCTGAGTGGCGACTTATTCTTTAAATCTACTCAGCGCCTGTCACATGAGATCTCTAGGAATGCGCTCACTGCGTATGCGAGAAAAGACCCTCACACCATTGTGGAACGCCTCAATTTCCTCTGAAATAATCCATTCAGTCTTTGTGCAGGAGAGCCTAGAGGCGCAATTTGTCTCGGTCTCCCATCCTTCTCGTGAAAGAATCGATGTTCGGCGGCACTCACCCGTCAGCGATAGTGGGTCGCTCGTTCCGATTGTCCATCTATCCTCAAAGTCGCCCCCATAGACAAGCTTGTGATCGAGACTACGGCTACGAGCCCCTTTGGAAACCTTGCTATAATGGGTGAGACCATTGTCCAAGTCACGTTCCATCCAGCGTCTGCTTTCACCGGCCGCTATTGTTTCAGAGATTGGAGCAGGTTTGACAGGCGCTGGTTCCGGAATGTCAATGCGTTCGTGCTTGCCTAGCAGAGGGAGCGAAAGTTTGAAGCTAGGCAATTCGACGCTGAGCGTAGCGTCATAAGGCGGAGGAAGCATCATGGGCCAGTAGGCAGTTGAAAGAGCTACCCGAACCTTGTGTCCAGGGGCAATACGGTAGCCGCAGGCGTCCAGAGAGACGGTGACGCGTTCGTCATGCCCCGGTGTCAGCAGGGTGGGAGCGTCGCTGTTGCGGTGAGCCAGATTCAACAAACCAAACGATACTCGCGCTTCTGTGCCGTCAGGATAAACATCGATGAGGCGGACAGCGATGTTCGCTAAAGGGGAGTCACTGAAGAGTACTAACTGCAATCGTGGCGTTCCCAGCAGGACCATTTCCTGCTTGAGAACGTCGCTCTCGAAAATCAGCGAACCGCCATCATCAATACGCTGATCGCCCGGAAACTCTAACCCGCTGCTAGTCACGTACCAATGCCCTGCGGCCGTCCCAGTATCGAGCGGCGAGCGCAAGAGCCTGCGTCCGATCGCTGTTTGACTTGGGTCTGCCGCCAGCTTGCACGAAGCATCCAGCGAAAGGTCGCACATTTCCGGAGCGTGCCACTTCTTTTTTGCAATCCAGTAGCCGGGCGCGCGTTCAAATTTGACCATTGGTCTTGCGCCATCAAGGATGAAGGCACGCACTTGCGATATGTCGGACGCCCCATTTGGTTCATCACGAAGCCAGTGGTTCCACCAATCAATAGCCTCGGTAACAAAGTCCGCGCGTGGTTTCGGGTTGGCCAAATGCGGCCACTCGTGAACCCAGGGCCCAACTAGAGCCTTCACCTTCAACGGATTACCTTCGACAGCCTTAAAGGGCGTGTTGCGATAACCGTCATACCATCCGGCAATGACTAGAGCAGGTACCGACAATTCAGCAAAGTTCTCGCAGATCGAACCGTGTTTCCAGAACTCATCGCGACGCTGGTGAGACAGCCAATCTCGGATGAAAAAGGGCTCACTTTCAAGGCGCTCGAGCCACATCGCGCGCCAACGGTCACCGACGAGTGACGGGTCAGGGGCCCGAGCCATGATAGACAGCATAGTAGCCGCCCAAGAAAATTGATCTGAAAGATGAACGCCGTTTTTGTAGTGGATATCGTCGTTATATCGATCGACGGTCGAAGCAACCGAAATGACGGCCTTCAAGGCGGGTGGCTTCATCGCAGCGACCTGCAAAGTGTTGAAACCACTCCACGAGAGACCCATCATACCTACGTTGCCGTTGCACCACGACTGCGCGGCGATCCATGCGATTACTTCAGCGGCATCAGCAAGTTCGAGAGACGTATATTCTCCATCGATAGCGCCCTCCGACTCTCCCGAACCGCGAATATCAACATGCAAACCCGCAATGCCGGCGACTGCAAAAGCAGGAAAAGAAGACTCGTCACGCAAATTCTCAGGTCGCTTGCGATAAGGATGAAATTCGAGAACCGCCGGAACCGGCGCCTTTTCTGATCCGTCGGGCAGCCAAATGCGCGCAGCGAGGCGTACCCCATCCTTTAGAGAAATCCATTCATTCTCGATAACAGTGAACGTTTGATTAGTCATTTTCACACCAAACTTAAGCAACGTTGAATGATAGCGTCTCTGCCAACCTGCCATTCGCAGTGATGGCCGCTCTGCGGACGAAAATGGATGAAACTGCCATTAGTTTTGCTCTCTTCTCGGTTATCATGTACCTAGCTACTGTAGTTTCCCTCGAAGTGTAGCCGTGAAATCCAATTTTGACTGGGTATTACGTTGATGTCCAAGTCGCAGGAGTGCCCTGCGAAAGCTCCGGTCGGCCTACTCACAGAGAAATCCATGGACGGCTAGTGCCGCCTGAACCGCCAGGTAGGCTAAAATGATCAGAATTACATTGCAGACCAAACTTGGAGTACCTTTGACGCGAACATGCCAGATTGTTGATGCATCTGCGCGAAATCCGGCAGTGAGAGCCTGACCCGAAACTCGGGATTGGGCGGGGAAGCGGTTGAGTGGCTCCGTCCGTTGTGATTTCGCTTAAGTTGTCTAGGTTGGACGGAGGCCACCTGCCGGTCATATTGCCGCGCGGGGCAGCGGGATGCCGCGCCGCGATACATGTCGTCGGTATCTATTGTGGAGTGCCGCAGGCGCTTGAATACTTTCGTGTCGCCGGGAACGTGCTGGAGGAGCGCGGCCTGCTATGAAGATCATCCGGACTTGCGTGTGGCAGCACGAGCTTCCGCTCACGAAGCCCTTACTGGCTGTCCGGCAGTCGGCTAAAATTCGAGAAACTCGACGGGACCTTCGTTCGCATCGACACGGATGCCGGCCTGTCCCGCTGGGGCGAAGGCTGCCCTTGGGGTAACACCTACCTGCCAGCGCATGGACCCGGCATCCGGGCCGGTATCGCGACACTGGCACCGGCGCTGCTCGGCCGCGACCCGCGCGCGATCGAGGCGATCAACCGCACCATGCAACTGCATCTTCGCCTTCCCGGCATCTTTGGAGGGCTACAGCACCAAGGTGCAAGGCGTCGAATCCGACTTGGTCGCAGCATGGACGGTTCGCTCCTGGCCGAGCGCGCATGGTTCACCGAGTAAAGGCCGACATCCTCCCGTCTGGCCGCGCGGGCGGTTCCCATCAAGCGTCAGCTTTGGGTGCCGCCCGCGAAATTTCCCGCGTCTTTATCCACCACCCGATGGATTAGGTGATCTGCGATGACCCATCCGGACGAGCTTGTCGCAGCCGATCTGTTGAGCGATCTCAGGGCCATATCGTGACATGGCCGACATCGACATGACGCGCCTTTGCGCTTATTGGCTTGAGCGTTGCGCGGCGCCTTGCGCAAGACGGGTGCTGCCATGTGCGTTTTGGTGAGTCCCATCAGCCTGCGCTGTGCAGTGGACTATCGCACCTATGGGCTATTCCAATCGCAAGTGCCGACGACCTACCTGGTCGCGACTAGCGGCCCTCTCCTGCCGTATCGGGCGGAAGCTCGGAGTGGCCTTGAGAATGCCCTTGCGGCCTCTCGCAGAAGCCGCTCGGCCTCGGTGATATGGCCGGCAATGCGCACGGCTTCGGCATAGATGACAGTGGAAGCCCCGCCTCGAAATGCACAGCGCGCTCGATCGCCCGGCCTCATAGCGGCGCCACGTTTGGCTGTTTCAGGTCTCGTCGATGGACCAGACGGGAGCAATCGATCGCTCGGCGATACTTCAGCCATGTTGACGCCGGCGCCTCACCGTCGCCTCAGCTGCGCCCAGCAGCGTCGCATGGGTTTTCCGACAATATTCGACCGACCAATTACAACAGCATCTTTGCCTGCGAGAGCTGTTCATTATAACGAGTTCGCCGCGAGAGCCCGGGCCGCCTTTGCGTTTATCTCGGCAGAAGGGGCCTAACCCAGACCGCCTGATCGAATCATTTCACTTCTTTCCGCAAGGTGAAGGCGGTGACGGAGGAATTGTGCGGCCACTCTTTCTCGGCCTCGACGGTGAGCGAGGCGACGATGCGGCTGGATGAGGCGCTCAAGGCGTTCTTCACGCGGCGGCTCGAGGAAAGCTATCCGTATCTCATCTTGGACGCGCGCTACGAGCGGGCTCGCGAGGCGGGCGTGATCGCCAGCCAGGCGGTGCTGGTGGCGATCGGCGTGGATTGGGAGGGCCGGCGCCAGGTTCTGGGCGTTGAGCTGGCCAACCGGGAGAGCCATTCGAGCTGGCGCGAGTTCGTGACGGGGCTCAAGAATCGCGGGCTCGCCGGCGTCGAGTTCGTCGTCTCCGACGACCATCCGGGGCTCAGGGCGGCAATCCGCGAAGTGCTGCCCGAAGCGGTCTGGCAGCGCTGCTACGTGCACTTCCTCAGAAACGCGCTCGACTACGTGCCGCGCAAGGCGACGACGATTGCCTGATGGAGCTCAGATGGTTCTACGACCGCCGCGACCTTGCCGAGGTCAAACGCGACCTGGCGCAGTGGATTGCCAAATGGCAGGCCAAATATCCGAAGCTGGTCAACTGGGTGGAGGATAACATCGAGGAGACGCTGAGCTTCTATCGGCTGCCGCTAGCTCACCACAAGCACATGAAGTCGACGGATGACATCGACAAGCCTGATTTCGACTTTTTCGATTCCTGTTGCGTTTCTTTGTTCGGCTCAGGTGAGCCTGTTTCTTCGTCCCGGCCCACAGGATTTCCCATGCGAGCGTGTCGAGACGCAGTCAAGGCTGGCCGGTGCGATGGCGCCGCGGCCGGCTGCGAGGTTTCCAGGCCACGCCTTGACGGCGTCGAGCACGGCGCCGTTCTGGAGCGGACCGAGGGCGTCGGTCGTGCCGCCAGATTTCCTTGTGCTATATTTGTCCGGCACGGACGACCACGTGGCAAAGAGTGGTGCGAGAGGATGAGAGTGCCGCCACGCAGCCGTTATAGTCGTTCCTCGTTTGTGGCGTCCGTGCGCCGCTTCGGCCCGCGTGACCGCCAATGCCGAACCATTAGCTCGTAGGCACGTTCGGCATTCTCGGCCGCGGCTTTCTCGCTGTTTCGCAACTCCTTCACGTTGTAGGCGTAAGCCGAACCGCGGCGACCGACACCGCGCTCGCCCGGCGCGCCGGCCTTGAGAGCGAGCTGCCTCTGCTTTGCCGCCACCAGCGCCGGGCGAGCCCAGAAGTAGTCCTGCTCCTTTGTCAGCAGATGCCAGATCAGCACGGCGAGCTTGCGGGCGACCGCCACAGCTGCGACCTGATGACCACGCTTGTTGCGGATGCGTAGGAAGAAGGCCCTGAGCGGTCCGGGCGCTTTCGCCGCCGCCCAGGCGGCCTCGACCAGCATGGCGCGGGCATGGGGACGCGATCGATCTCGCGGATGTGGCGGGCGATAGCGGCCCGCTCGTCGTCGGGAAGCACCTGCCGCTCGAGCCAGGCGCGACCGCGATTGTTGAACGGATCGGCATGCGGGCACTTCGGCACGAGGTGCGCCTGCAGGATGCCATGCACCTCGTTCTTCACGCGCGTGCGATGCCGAACGATCTGGTTGCGCCGCGGGACGAGGCGGCGAAGCCGCTCGGTCCGCTCGTCAGGTACCCAGACCTCCGGGAGAAAGCCGCTGGCATGGAGCTGCGCCAGAACGCCGGCATCGATCTTGTCGGTCTTAATCCTGGCATGGGCGATCGCCTTCACCTGCATCGGGTTGGCGACAATCACCCGGCCGACATAGGGCGACAGAACCCGCACCACCGCCATGGCGTTGCCCGTGGCCTCGACGACAACCTCATCCGTCCGTCGCAAACTGCGGCGGAACCCTTCCAGTCCCGAGCGGGTCATGTCGACCCGTCCGTGATGGCGCAGCCGGCCGCCTTCCCAAACCACCACCTCCGCAAAGGTGCGGTGGATGTCCATTCCAATCACACGTCTCATCGGCTCCCTCTCCTCAAACAGTCGGGAGCCGGCGGGCGACGCGACACCTACGGATCCGCGCTCTCGGCGCAACCGGGCAGGTCGCAGGGGCGGCCAGCTACTAACGCGAGCTCGCAGCTCATCGAATACATCGGCCTGCCCGCACTTGGCGTGCTCCCGGTGCCCCTGTCCCGGATGGTCGCACCATACGCCGAAAATCGCTCATCTCCAGCGGGGATCGGATGGCACCGTCATGATCATACCGGTTACGAACATGCTGGAGCGGCTGAACCAGGAGATCAAGCGGCGCACCCTGGTCGTTCGCATCTTCCCCAACCCGCGGAGTTGTCTGCGGCTGGTTCGGGCGCTGGCGGTCGAGATCCACGAGAACTGGCTCGAGGCGACCCGCTACCTCAACATGGATCATCTGCGCGAGCACAAGAAGGAGAGCCTGAGGGCCTTGGCCGCCTGAGCACCGTCATGTGTCCGCCGCTCCGCTAAACACGGGGGCTGCGCGGCGGACACGCCGACGTGACCGCAATGCCACACCATTTTGCAGAACTTGATGCACACAACTTCCCGCTTCCGGCAAGCCGAAGCATTTGTCTCAACTGTCTCATGGTCAGCCTTCTCTTTGCCGGCATCAAAATGTCCTCGTTCATCGCGAGGTAATTGATGCCAAAGTTGCTGACCCAGGAGGTAATCTTCAGTGCCGAAAACCGGCCGGTCTTTGGCTGGAATGGTGGCCGGCTTCATACCGGAATGGTCGCCGGTGTTTGATCGGAATGGCGGCCGGCTTCACGTCGGAATCCGCAGACGTCACCGCAATGCCACGCCATTTTGCAGAACTTGACGCACACAACTGTGTCAGCCCAATCGTTGCCTCCGCCATCGCAGCAACGATTCTGGATCCCCGTTATTTTCGCAGTAGTCGCGAATTCGTGGCTTGGCTTGGCCTTTTCCCGAGGCAAAGCTCAAGTGGAGGCAAGGAAAGGCTCGGGCGGATCTCCGACAGGGAAATCCGAAACGTCCGCAAGCTTCTGGTGATCAGAGCAACGGCTGTTTTGCGCTACGGCAGAACCAAGACCTCCGGAAACGAATGGCTCCGCGCTCTTCTTGATCGTAAGCCTGCACGTTTGGTCACAGTGGCCCTCGCCTATAAGATGGCGCGCACTGCTTGGCGCTGCTAACCCGAAAGCAGGACTATCGGAATCAGAAAGATCCTACCGCGAATGCTGCTATAGCTGGATAACTAGGCCAACCTCACCGATACCGAATTGCAAGTGCTGATGATGACGTGACGAACTACCGGCAGAGCCGGGATCAGGAGAACCCGTTGGAAGCGGAGCAACATCTACTACGGACATTTGATTGGGACCCGATCTGCGGATCATATCAGGGCCAGCGGCCGTGTTATGCCGCACCAACAGGCCGGACACATGGCTGCACCCGCCGGTGCGACGTTACCGAAAGAATCCCTTGCAATGCAGAGGCTGTCCGCCTGATCGTCTTCAGACGGTTGATCTGACCTTCGACGGGGCTCGTGCTCCAGGGCTGGGTGATTGCCGCCCGGACAGCCTCAATGTCATGGCCGATGCCTGCTGCAAGGGAGGCCAGTTCACTATCCGTGGCATCGGCGATCCATTGCTCGAGGCCGGCATCATCGTCGCCGCGTACCACTGCAGGAAATCGGCGGGCGAGTTCGCCCGCGATCGAAAGCTCCGGCGCATTTCATGGAGATGGTGAAGGAACCGCTCGGTCTGCTCATCGAGAGATATCGGGTCTTCGCTCAGGAACCATGCACAGTTCCGGCGCGATGGCCGCCGCCACCGCGAATTTGGTGGAGCGGTCGATGACTGCTCCTTGCGGGCGGCGGTCCACCTGTAGACGGTCGCCTTGCTACCTTGAAAGCCGCGGCACTTGATTTCGGCCCACAATTGCAATCCGTTGCGCTAGCCCTTCCTGCCAGCGTCTTTCGAGATAATCGCGAGCACGATCGGAACCGCTGCTGCCAAATCTGACGTGATTTCCCGACCAAAACACACATAGGAGAGAAACGACCGCAGTGCGCTGGTCAACATAAAGCTCTCTGCCACGATCCGCGCCTTCTCCGCTGCGAGCGCTGCCGCCGCCGTGTCGGACCTGCGATCACTTCTAGGCGGCCGGGAAACCCACTGTTTGAGCCGTCCAAATGGACTTCCATTTTGCCGTCTGTCTCGATACAAACACCTCCGTCCAAAGCGGAGACTTCTTCGCATGATCAGCTCAGGCTGGGCAGGAGGGGATCAGGTGAGCGCTTACGCTGATGCCGCAGCCAAAGCAGCTGGATCAGCCCGTTCGCAGCTGCGAATTGCCGGATTTCGATACGCGTTGCTCACGGCCGACAGACCCACTCTGCCAGCGTGTCGGCGCCAAGCCGGCTTAGGCCGCGCCGTCTGTTATCGAAGTTGCGGACAGCCCTTCCGACCAGGGCACATCAAAAAATTCCGGTCCAATGCCCTTGATGTCCAGCAACATCGCTGCGGAGGCAGGTGTTGCCGCGTCTCGTGTCTCAACCAGTAATGCATTCCGCTCCGCGTCCACCGCTTGACTTTTTCAAGGAGTAATTCGAGGCGGTCGAGTTCGCGACCGATCGGAGCCTTGAGGTGTTCCGGAAGCGAGGACTGAAGAAGTCTGAGAAGCACCGGGCCGGCCATCATTCGCCAGCCAACATGCGACCATGTGCTGCGGTCCGACTTCGATGGCCGGTGGCTCCTCAGCTTTGCAACGATCGAAGGCCAGTGGGCAACGCGGATGGAAACGACAGCCCTTCGGCACGCGTGCGGCGCTTGGAACCTCGCCCTGCAGGGCCGGCAGTTCGGCGCGACCTGCACTGCCGCCAATCTGCGGGGTGGCATTGCGCAAGGCGACGGTATACGGATGGCGGGGGTTGAACGTGATCTCGTCGGCGCTGCCGATCTCGACCAGCCGCCCAAGGTACAGGACAGCAATTTGGTCGGCGATCAACCAGGCGAGCGGCAGGTCGTGGGTAATGAACAGCAGCGCCATGTTGTGTCTGTCGCGCAGATCAACCAGGACCTGAAGAATCTGAGCGCGTATCGAGACATCGAGCATCGACACAGGTTCGTCGGCGACGATGAGCTGCGGCCTGACGGCAAGCGCTCCGGCAATCACGACCCGCTGGCGCTGCCCTCCTGATAATTCGTGTGGGAAGCGGTCGAAGAAATCACCGGGAGGATTCAGCCCGGCGGACGCAAGAGCGTCGCCCACCCGCTCGGCGAGTTGGGTGCCGTTTTTGACCAGCCGCAGTGAACGCAGCGGCTCTGCCACGATATCGAATACGGTGTGTCGCGGATTGAGCGCCTGATAAGCATCCTGAAAGATCATTTGCACGCGATGCCGATAGGGGCGCAAAGCCGACAAGCCTTGAAGTGACGTCATATCGCGGCCTTCGAACACCATTCTGCCGCCGGTCGGCTGGGCAAGCTTGGTGATGACGCGGCCCACAGTGGTTTTGCCACTTCCCGATTCCCCGACCAGGGCGACGATCTCACCCCGTCGGACGTTGAGGTCGATCCCGTCCACCGCGCGCACGGCGCCGGCAGGTCGGGCCAGGACACGGTCGAACAGTCCGCCCTGGATAGGAAAATGAACTTGCAGGCTCTCAAGGCGTAGAAAGTCGGCGGTATCAGGCATGAGCTGCGACCTTGTCTTCTTGCGAGGACCTATAAAGGTGGCAAGCGACGCGTCCTCGCCCAAACTTATCGAGGCGGGGGACTTCGGTCGCGCAACCCCCCATAGCCGACGGGCAACGCGGATGGAAAGCGCAGCCCGGAGGTCGATTGATCAAGTTGGGGGGATCACCGGGTATTGGCCGGATCATCTTTTTGCCGTTCGCCGGGTTCGGAATCGAGTCGATCAGCAGTCTGGTGTACGGGTGCTTAGGGGTGGCGAAGATCTCAGCGACAGTGCCGTCCTCGACGATGCGGCCCGCGTACATGATCATCACGCGATCACAAGTCTCGGCAACAACAGAAAGATCGTGCGTGATCAAAATGAGGGCAAGATTAAGCCGCGCTCGCAACTCATCCAGCAGTTTGAGGATCTGAGCCTGTGTAATGACATCCAGCGCCGTCGTCGGCTCGTCGCCGATGATGATTGAGGGGCGACACGCGAGCGCCATGGCGATCATCACCCTTTGACGCATGCCACCGGACAATTCGTGGGGATAGGCGGCGCCCCGATCGGCCGGAATACCGACCAGCTCGAGCAGCTCTCTCGCCCGCGCGGTCGCCTCGCCCCGCGACATGCCGAGCTTCAGCATACACGGCTCGGCAATCTGCTTGATGATGCGGTGAACTGGATTAAGCGCATTCATCGCGCCCTGAAAGACGACGGATGTCTCGCTCCAGCGATGCGGCCGCATCGCCGCGTCATTGTCGATCAGCAGTCGCTCTCCGCGATAATGGACTTGGCCGTCGCTGACCTGCGCGTTTGGAGACAGGAGACCCGCGATCGCCATGGCGGTTGTGGTCTTGCCACTGCCCGATTCACCAACGAGCGCAATGGCCTCCCCGGGTCGAAGCGCGAAGCTTACGCCGTCGATCGCTCGCAATGAAAGGCCTTTGAGCCGATAGTCGACAGTGAGCCCGTCAACCTCCAAAAGCGACGCCCTGCTTTGAGAGCAGTCTATCATGGGATCACCCTGTGGCGTGGGTTGAAGGTGTCGTCGAGGGCATTTCCAATCAGGACGAAGCTAAGGGAAACCACTAGTACGCAAAGTCCGGGGGCGCCGAGGTACCACCAGGCTCCGGCACTGGCTGCACCGGCGCGCTGAGCAAGGGAAAGCAAAGTGCCCCATGAAGGCTGCAGCGGATCGCCAAGCCCGAGGAACGAGAGCGACGTCTCGACATAAATTGCGCCGGCGACGACCAGAGCACCATTGGCTGCGATTTGCGGCACGAGATTGGGCAGGATGTGCCGCATTATGATGCTGAGATTGCTGCTGCCCGCAACGCGCGCGCGATCAACGAATGTTCGCTCCTTGAGCGACAGTGTCTGGCTTCGAACGATACGTGTGACGAACGCCCAGCTTGTCATACCTATAACGACAATGATCACGAAAAGAGAAGGACGGAAGCCGAGGATTTCGCCGCTCCGCCCCATCACCTGGAGAAAGATGGGTGTGATGACCAGCGCCAGCACGAAGGACGGCATGACGAAAAAGAAGTCCGTCAAGCGCATCAGCCAGACGTCAACCCTTCCACCATAGTAGCCAGCCGTTATACCGATCGTAGCCCCGACGACGAGGCTGATCACAGTCGCCAATAGCGCAATCATAAGCGAGATCCGGGCACCATGGACGACCAGATTGAGCACGTCGCGCCCGACTTCGTCCGTCCCCAGAAGATGCTGGCTTTGAGGCGAAGCGAGGAAGTCACCAGTTGCGGTGGCTACGGTCTCAAGTGGGCCCACGAGGATATTGGGCACCGCAGCCAGCACAAGGAAGAACACGAGACACAACAGGCCGAGATGAGCCCCACCATAGCCAAGAAATTTGCGTAGAAAGTCCCTGATCGCTCGCGCTCGGCTACGCGGGGAATATTGAACGATCCTTTCACTCATTTCCGGACTCTCGGATCAAGAATGCCGTAGGCAAGATCGGCGATGAGGTTTGCAACCACGATCGATGCACCCAGCAACAGGAATATACCCTGAAGGACTGGGTAGTCTCGCGCGTTGAGCGCCTCGACGGTGAGGCCGCCGATCCCTGGCCAGGCGAAAACAGCTTCGACCGTAATGGCACCTGCCACTACATAGCCAAGGTTAAGGCTAATCAAGGTCACAACCGGCAGCATTGCATTTCGAAATGCATGCCGCATCAGCATCTGTCCGCCGGTCAGCCCCTTGGCGCGCGCGGTCACCATGTAGTCCTCGGTAACAACATCGCTCATCGCGGCACGAGCGACCACGACGTATTGGCCGATTAGTCCAAGGGCCATCGCCGTGACCGGAAGCACGAGATGCCGCAGGTAATCGAGAAACCAATCAAGGGAACCGCTGATAGCGCCAGGTGAATACGCACCATAGCCCGGAAACCAGCCCAATGCCGTACTGAAGATCACCACCAGGAGCATGCCGAGCCAGAAAGACGGCGTAGAATAGAGCGCCAGAGAGGCTCCCGTGACGACATAATCGACGGCTCCTCCTCTGCGCCAACCCGCATATAGGCCAAGCATGACCCCGCACAGGACCGCGATAAATTGGGCTAGACCGACCAGGGCGATTGTGGCCGCCAAGCGCTCCAAAATCAGGTCAGCGACATGCCTGCCCCTGAACTTGAAGCTGTAGCCGAAATCGCCACGAAGAGTAGCCGACAGGTAGTCGACCACCTGGTCCGGAAACAGCGGCCGATCGAGCCCCCAGTTTTGGCGCTGCGCCTCGATCTGCTCAGCGGTCACGCTGGTACGCGCCCCGGCAAGCAGAAGCGCGGCAGGGTCTCCTGGAATAACCCTGAACAGGATGAAGTTCAAGGTCGCCACCATTAGAAGCGTCACGGCCGCTCGAAGGAGGATCCTCGCCGTACGCCGGCTTGCCCCGCCTGCCGGCTTATTGTAAACCATCTTACACGGGCCTCAGGCGATCGAACGGAAAGTACCCCACCATCGACATCATGTCCTGTGTCCCCCAGCCCTCGAAGCAATCCTTGCGCCGAGCTTCGAGCAGGGTAGGGTAGCATAGCATTATGTAGGGCGCCTCGGTGTAAATGAGCCGCACCGCCTGATCGACCAGCTCCTGGCTTTTCTTGAGGTCGACGGTGACCTCGACCTCTGACAGAAGCTTGTCGAATTTCTCATTTGCCCAGAACGATCTGTTATTGGTGCCGATGGCCCTGCCGCTGCCGAGGATGAGCAGGTCGTGCGGGAAGGGAGTTAACCAGTTGTTGTCAATGAGCAGATCCCAGCCGGCATTCTCGGGGGCACGCCAACGGGCACCGAGCGCACCGGCGTCGAGCCGGGTCACCGATACGGGGACGCCAATTTGTCCGAGCCAGTCAGCGATCAGCTCCACGGCCGCGATCGGCAGCTCGATGTTGGCCGAAGGCCCGGTTATCAGCTCAAGCTGGAAGCTCTTACCCTCCTTATCCTCCCGGACGCCGTCGCCGTTCGTGTCCTGATAGCCGGCGGCATCGAGCCGGCGACCCGCCTCGGCGAGATCAAAGTGGCGCCTGAGGTCACTTAGGTCCGAGTAGTAATCGGTTGCCACCGGCATCACCAGCCCAACGCCGGCGTCGCCGTGCCCGCGGAGGGCGCGATCGACGATCGCCTTCTGGTCGATCGCGTAGCCGATCGCATCGCGAAACGCCGGATCCTGCAGCGCTTTGGTGCTGCCTGCTCCCTTCCCGGATAGAGTGTTGAAGGCCAAAAAGTTCCGCTGCTCGACGCGCGATTCACCGACCACGATGTCGGGATTCTTCGAGAGGTCGGCCCACTGGGCAGCCGTCAGGTAGAAGCCATAATTAAGGCTGCCACTCTTCAGACCCTGGGCGATGAGATCGGCCGAATTGAAGAAGTGAAAGACCATGCCGGCCGTCTTCGGCTGTCCCGCGCGGAAATACTTGTTCGGCGTGAATTGGGCGAATTGACCCTGCTGAAACTCCGAAACGATCATCGGCCCTGTGCCCACGAGCGGCGGGTCGTTGCGGAAGGTGCTGCGGGCATCGGCGTAACTGATGTCCTTCCAGATGTGCTCTGGAACAATCATTGTCCAGTTGTCGATTGGCCAGCGGGTGGGGACCTTGGTCACGATTTGCAAAGTCTCGTCATCAAGGGCTGTGATGGACTCGACGTTTTGCAAGCCGTCAGTGTTGTTCCAGCCGATGTTCAACTCGTCGGGCTTGCCGATGGAATCACCCAGGTAATTATAGGTGAATGCGGCATCCCGTGCCGTGGCAGGTTGGCCATCCGACCATTTCATGTCCGGCCACATCTTGAAGGTCCAGGTAAGCTTGTCGTCCGCAACGGACCACGCCTTGGCAAATCCCTGCCGATCAGCGTGGCGCTGGGCGTCCACGGCGACCAGGAAGTCATAGGAGAAAGCCGTCGGCCAGAACGAGCTCCAGGTCGCAAATGGGTTCATCGTATCGGGTGAAGCGGTTGCGGCGATGCGCACGATGTGATCGCCACACGAAGCTGCTAAGGCCCTCGAGTTTAAGATCAAGGGCATCGCCGATCCCATAAACATCGCCTTCATGACGGCGCGGCGACTAAGTGACCACTCGTTCATTCTTTCCTCCCTGAGTGCCGACTTTTGCCGGGTTCCATGGGAATCTAGAGTACATTTGCCCTGCAGTAATTTCGCTTCTGAATCGCAATAATTATGAAACGGGAATGGCATAATTCCCTTCCTATTGCCGCGAACCTGTCAAAGGAACCCACGGATCGCCTGGCGATCCTCGTTCATTATCTTGGGCTCACGAGGACCCATGATGGATAGTGGGCCAAGAAAAGGATAGCTGCTCGAGAAGTAGGGCGGTCACCCGGACGGCCCATTCCGGGGTTGTGCTCGATGCGGTCGACGCTGCACGAGCGGCGGCCGGTGCGCGGCGGCGGGTTCCACCACTCCGACTAGGGCGTGCAAGGCCGATTCAAGCGGTCCTCGCAACACAGATGGTTTTCACCACAGCAGCCACGAGTCAAGCCGCCTTTGCGGGCGTTCCAGCGCAGGGTTTTTCGAGGCTTGGCGTTGTGAGGGCGGCTGCGACGGCGGCGAGCTCCTCCTCGGCGCTGCGGAGGCTCAGATCGGTGCCTTTCGGGAAGTACTGTCGCAGCAGTCCGTTGGTGTTCTCGTTGGTGCCGCGTTGCCACGGGCTTTCCGATCGGAGAAAAGACCTGGACACCGGCATCTATCTTCATACGGTAATACGAACGACGCGGCTTGCCCGTGGGTTCCTCTCCAAGAACCAGTTCATCGCCTCTCCTGCGCGAAGAGACTTCAGCATGCTAGCCGTCTACCTTTTACAAACAGCTGACCTACTCTTCATCGAGGGGTGTGTCAGAGCCCTCTTTGAAGCCGATCCGGGGAGTCGATTCTGCGGCGATTGACATCGGGAAATCCGAGTTTCCTCCTCGTTGCGGAAATCGCTTTGCCCTTCGCATGTCCTAATCTCCTTCTTCGAGAAACCGAACGGCCTACTGCAACTCTCGCGCGCGTCCGGCGCCATTCCGGGTTTCCCAGATTGACTCAAAGTTGCGCAGCATCACTTCTGCGACACTGAAGGTTTGCTTTCCTTGCCGGGAAGTCAGGCGAGCGTCGATGTCGGGATAGATAAAGAAAGGAAGGGAAATTCGGTCAGTCGAACCACTGTGTACGACCTGATGCGGCGTGCTCTTGAACCGGTCGTCGCTCAAGGCCTGAAGCATGTCGCCTAGATTGACCACGAGACTGTCGGGGAGGCTCGGCGCCGGTATCCAACGCCCGCCGAACCACACCTGCAAGGAGCGGGTGGGGAGTTCCTCCTGCAGCAGCAGCGTAAAGAACCCATTGTCGGTATGCTTTCCGGCCGCGCCGCCAGTAGATGGATACCGGATCACGCGTTGCAGGACCGTCGGCGGGTTGAAATGGCGTTGGAACCAGCCCTCTTCCATATCGAGCAGGTCGGCCAGCGCGATCCCGAGTTGCGGCACAACCCCGTTGACCACGGTAGTCTGCAAAGCAAGCAGGCTTCGAGCGAAACCAGGAGCCAATGCGTCATCCGGAAGGCGTGTGCGTCCGGCAAACGGACGCCCGTCGTCTTCGTTCTCGAGTCCGAGGTCGAACATTTCCTTTGGATCGGGGCCAGCCTCGGGATGTAGCACCTCGCCGTGCAACGGACTGTATCCACGGGAGGTAGTGGGGTACACGTCTTGGGCGGCGTGACCGTAACGTTCCTTTGTCGACTGTGGCAACGCGAAGAACCGCCGTGAAGCCTGGATCGCTTCTGCGATCTGTTCTTTCGGGATTCCGTGCTTAAGATAGAAGAACCCGTACTCCTCGCAGGCCAGGCGTAGGCGCTCGCGCTCTTCGTGTCGCGTTGCATTGGCTGCCAGTTTCATCAGTGAGATTTGCGGTAGCGTGATCATAGCTGCTCCTCCGTTGGTGCGTTGGCTTTGTCGGTCACCTGAAAAACCCAGTAGTGCGCGTCCTCCTCCGCGACGTATCTGCCGTCGTTTAAACGCTGTGCCGGTACAAGGACCCCCGCATCCTGTAGACGCCGCACCTCGTCTTCAAAGGATGCGGTCTCCCCATAGCTCTTACGGGTGCTTGCGATGACGAATCCGTTCGGACGCGTGACGCGAGCCAGTTCGCGCAGTGCATCCGGTCGGACATGCCCGAGCGTGAAGACACCGCAGCAGACCGTAACATCGTAGGTTGCACTGGAGTAGTCGGAGAGCGGCCCGTTAAGGTCGACATCGCCTTGGACGTGGCGGTAGACGCCGGTTTTCCGGGCCTTTTCAGCCATCTCCTCGGAGAGGTCGAAACCGTCGAGTAGCCGGAAGCCAAGACGCTTCAACTGCACGCCGACGAGACCTGTTCCGCACCCAGCGTCCAGGATTGCGATGGCTGCTCGATCGCTGGCCAAATAGGCCGTCTGCACGGCCCCCGCCAGTTCCGCCACGATGGTCGGCCCGCAGTACCCGTCGCGGTCGACGTCCAGATCGTAGGAACTGGCCCAGCCGCGATAGAAATGTTTCAAGCGACCGGCGTCGCCGTCGAGGGCATGGGAATCCTTGATGCGCTCTCGGGCGGCTTGCTCCAATGTCGTCTGCTGATCGCGGGTATTCATGATAATTCCTCCGTGCAGGGGTAGATTCGATGCGGTCATTGGCAGCGCAATGGCTGTGGCTGAATTTATAGGCTGTTTCTTGTCGTATCGCTGCGCATGACTTGTCGCGAGCGCTTCTAGCGAAAGTACGCCAACTGCTGCCGCCGGACGGCCGATCTCAGGCTGCTGCGGGAATCAGTGGGGATGTATCGACTTGAGCGCTGTCCGGCATTCCGTCCAAGGCGCCATATTCGCCCATCAACTTGTCGAAGACGTCGCGTGGCAGCGGCAGGCAGGTGACGACCAATGCCGAAATCGCATATCGCATTGCGGTGCGTCTTGTCATCAGGTGTCCTTGCGTTCGCGGCCGCGGGATTGATGTCTTCTTTACCTCATGGCTGGCGTCCAAGAGCTTGACGATTGGTCGGCCCAATGCTGTCGCTAGCGATGAATCCGATTCATTATGGAAACGAGTTGCGCGCCCGATGCTTCCTCCAGCCTCTACAGCAGACATGGGACTTCCTTTCACAAGTCAGTCGGTGAAACCGATAGCCAATTTCCATCGTCGCAAAGGAATATCATCCAGATTGTATCTTGAGCAAGATAGTTTAAATTAAGAATAGTTCAATATATTTAACAGCTTTTTGAACATAATTTAATATTAATTTCGAAGCATTACCACAATTCTTCAACACAAGAGTTAGACACAGAGAGAATTTGCCCCTAAGGGTGTGACGAAATCCTGTTCGACAGCCGGCGAGAGGTCGAGATCGGCCGCGGCTCAGCCAACACCACCTGCTCGGTGGTAGCGGTGGAAACCTGCCTCAAGCTCGCCCGTATCGCGCATGATTCTCTCTTCCGGCGTGTCACCGGCAAGAGCAGGGCCGTAGCCCCCCGTCGAAACGGGCGACGACAGCCTTGCTGCGAACAGATGACAAACCCCTTAGCGGCAGCGCAGGATCATTCATGGTGGGTGTGGCCCTCCGGGACATTGCACGGATCAGCCTAGGCACAAAATCCTACGTCAGTTGGACGGCTTACTTCACATCCGCCAAACTGCGATGCAATTTCCGGGCTAGCAGCGCCCAATAAGGACGCCAGTTGAGACCGTCCCCCGGGCAAAAGCCCGGCTCTCGGAGGGCTCGAGCACGCGCAGTCGGCGCCGTGATCGGCATATGGATTCGGAACAACGTTTACAGGGAGCGGTTTCGTTCACAAATCCGAACGTCAAGGATTAACACGCTGCCGCTTGCGCGTGAGCCGCGCGTAGCGGCCTTTGCAGCGGGCGAGTGCCAGACTGCGAACAAGCGGGGCACGCGCCGATAGAGAACGGAGCGATCATCGCGGCAGGCCAGACGGCCAAGCGCGCAGGCAAGCGAGCTCTTCTCAACCCTGGCGGCCCACAAATGGCCAGATTGTAGCAGGCGTCGATGCAGTCGCCGGCGATGAGGGGCCGGTCGAGGCCGCGTTCGCTGCGAGAGTCGAAATCCTCAGAGGCTGCCCGATGTAGCAGTTTTGGGAAGCGCGGGCGGCGGCGAGCTTCGTCCCAGTAATAACCTGTTCGCCTGCGGCGCCATAGTTTGACCGCAGCTGACTACCCTGCAAGGCGAACCGCAGCCTTCGAGATGTGGGCGGCATCTCCTCGGTGGCGCTCGCCGCCGTCCAGACGCTCTATGCCACGCCGCCGGCAAACAAAGCGTTGCAACAGGTCCTTCAAATAAATTTACAGAAACTTTGCGACCGCAAATCGCTGACATTGATACGTTCACCACAAGCTGAGGTAAGGCGCGGCTAAGGAACGGCGCCGAGTTTCGCTCAGATCGCCCCACAGCACGCAACGGAAGGTCGACGCCAATGGCAAGAAGAGCGCTCATCCTGGTTGAAGGCCATTCACGGTGTACTGGTCTGCTATACGTTCAAGCGGCCAAGCGTCTTGGTCTTCATCCAATTACGCTGGCGGCCGATCCAACTCGGTACGACTACATTGCGGCGGAAAAGGTGGAGGCAATCCCGGTCGATACAGACAATCTCGATGCGCTTATCCGCGAATGTTCCCGACTGGGTGCGAGCTATGACATTGCTGGCATTGCGAGCAGTGAGGGTTACGTCTATGCGACAGTTGGCAAGCTCTGCAGGCACTTCGATCTACCTGGACCGAACCCCGAATCCATTGAACCATGCTGCGACAAATTCACTCAACGTCAGCTCCTCGCGGAGGCCGGCGTTCCAATGCCTGCTTATCGCTTGGCCACGAATGCCACGGACGTAAAAAGCTCTGCCGCGGAGATCGGCCTGCCGGTGGTTCTTAAGCCAGCCGTAGGCGCCGGCAGCAGAGGTGTCCGACTGTGCCGCAACATGGATGAGTTATCCGAACATACGACCTATCTATTGGGCGGAAAGCACATATGGCGGTCTTCGCCGAGGATACTGGTCGAAGAATTCGCACAAGGCCCATACTACGGCGCTGAGATAATGGGAAGTAAGGTCATCGGGATTGCCGCCGCCGAGTTCGCCCCTCCACCCCATTTCGTCTTTCGTGAATTCACCATTCCGGCCCTGCTGACTGATGACGAGCATGAGCGTATCGCCGATGTTTCGCAGAGCTGTTTGCAAGCTCTCGGCCTTGGCTGGGGGCCAACGAATATTGAACTCCGGTGGACGAAGCGTGGCCCAGTCGTCATCGAAGTCAATCCGCGTCTTCCTGGCACGCCCGATCCCCAAATGATTCAGTTGGCTTATGGTATCGATCTCATCACCGAGCACATCAAGCTTGCGATCGGCGAGGAATGGGACTTGCGCAAAAGGCATTCGCACATTGCAGCCGCGCGGATCCTAGTTCCTGATCGCGATGGCACCATTGATTGGATCGTTGGCGAGAGTCGGGCGGCCGCTGTGTCGGGTGTCGCCGAGGTCAAATTCTATGTTGAACCCAAGACGCCGATTCTCAGGAAAGGCGATTCTCGAGACTGGATCGGCCATGTCATCGCCGCTTCACCCGGCCGTGCCCACACCGCTGCGATACTTCAGCGAGCCGTCAACTTAATCGGTTGGTCGATCACACCATTTCCGACCGTTGGCAAATAGGAACAATGTGCGGCCGTTGCCGGTTTGTCCTGTAAAGAGCTGAATTGGGGCGCTGGGAGGATCGGTGGCGCGGCGGCGCTCAGGCCACAATCCGACGCCATCAAGGCCTGTGGGGGCTGGTGCGCGGCCGCGACGACCTCGTCGCGAGCAGGCTGGCGCTCGCCAATCAGCTCGTACGCTGTGCGCTGTTTTGGGACCACCTTTCGGGAGTGGTCGCGACGCGCAAAGTGTCGCTTTGGCTCGGTCACGCCGGCCTGCAAAGCACGGAGATCTATCTGCGGGCCGATCCGACCGAGAAGCTCGAGGCACTTGGCGCGATGGCGCCACCGTCGCTCAAGCCGGGTCGCTTCCGTGCTCCTGGCGCGCAGAAGATGCGGTATCATTTCAAATTGCGTCGCCTTTCGCGCTCCAATGCTTCGAGAATGGGTGAAATTTGCCGCAATCCTGCGACCACTTGGATTATGCTGCTCGCATTCCACTCTAGTGAGAGATGATGGACGTCCCCCATTATGCGTCTGTTTGCGGCAACGCTTGCTACTGAAACCCATAGCTTTTCGCCCCTCCCTACCGGCATCGATAACTTCAAAGAGGGGACATTTCTGCGGCCGGGCGAGCATCCCGAGGAGGCGCCGCTCTGGTGCACGGAACCGCTTTGGGCGGCGCGCCGAAGGGCGACTGCAGACGGCTTTACTTTGATTGAGGGTAGCTGCTACGCCGAACCTTCTGCCCCACGAACCAGCGCGATCACGAGTTCATGCGCGATGAGATCCTGGGTCAAGTCAAGGAGGCGGTGCCTGTAGATGGCGTACTGCTAGGTGTTCACGGCGCCATGGTGGCTTATGGCTATGACGACGTCGAAGGAGACCTTTTTGGAGCGCGTGCGGGCCCTTGTCGGCCCCAAATGCGTCATTGGCGTTGAACTCGACCCTCATTGTCATCTGACCGTAAAGCGCGTGAAGCTCGCCGACATCATAATTCTGTACAAAGAATATCCTCACACCGATCAGGTCGAACGTGCCGAGGAGCTGCCCGATTTGGTCCTGAAAATGATTCGGGGCCAAGTCAAGCCTGTGATGTCACTGTATGACTGTCGACAGTTGGCTTGGTACCGAACGGACATGCCGCTAATGCGGGATTTCGTCGATCGTATCAAAGCGACGGAGGGTAAAGATAGTGTGCTCTCTATTTCAATCGGCCACTGTTTCCCGCTATCGGATGTCCCCGAGGTGGGGAGTCGCGTGCTCGTCATCATGGATAAAGACAAAGCCAAAGGGGACACGCTTGCCACCGAGGTGGGCATGGAACTGGTCTCAATGCGTGGTCAACGGAGTTGGGTTGATAAGTGTTAGATGGCATCAGCGCCGCACTTGAATTCCAGGGTGCGCCGGCGGTGATTGCCGATGGTAACGACAACGCCGGTGGGGGGGGCCGCTTCGGACAACACAAGCATTCTACGCTGCCTCATCGAGCGTAAAGTCGAGAGCGCCGCCTTGGGCCCTCTCTGGCATCCTATCGCGGTGCGCCTATGCTTCCAAGCAGGCGAGGGAGCCAAGCTTCCGCTGCGCATCGGAGGCAAAATCGGCCCCGATTCCAGCGTGCCGATCGATGCGGCTGTGTCCGTAACCGGACTTAAGCGAGATTGCTGGCAGTCCAGTGGCCCAACGCGAAACCCGCTTGGTGACTGCGCTGCAGTGCGAATCGGCGGCGTCGAAGTTGTGCTCTCCAGCGAGCGGACGCAAGCTCTCGGGCTCGAGCGCGGGATGGCGATCGAACTTCAATTCAATTCATTCACCCGAGGAGCTGAATCCTTCGTCCAATGCTCCTCGCAAGGAAGATCTATGTCGTAAAGAATTTTGCGCCAAACTGATCGTCTGCATCGCCCATAATGAACAGCGGGTACCCGATATTTCCGCCAGCCGATCGAGCAGAAGCCCCAGCGGCTCGCGGTTAATCCGCGCCTTAGTTCTGTCGACACTGCGAGTGAGGCATTCGAATCCGGGAGACGACAAACCTCTCGTTCTCCAACGAATGACTTTGTTGGGAGACGACAACAATAATACTTCACTTGGCGAAGGAGCGTTTGGGCCCAAACTTTACCGATTGCTGAAAATGGGCTGCAGAAAGCTCGGGGTTTAAGATGCCAATCTTGCGCGACACGGTCACACCGACATTTCTCCATCTGATCCTGGTCCGGGCCACGCCCGACCACAGCGATCCTCAAGCGCTTGCTCAAATCTCCGCACCGTTGCTTTGAGTCTGTTCATCTGAAGTCCGCTGCTGAGTGCGCCAGAATGTGTCCGACGCTGCCGGCCGACGGCTCGTTGGCTCGATGTCGGCTTCGGTTAGGCGCTCAGAATGACGGACTGCCCCTGACGAACATCCGCTGCATTAGCGTACCAATGTGTGGGAGCTTGGTAGCTCAGACGTTACCCGACACATTCACCCGGAAGGGATAGCTCGTATCGTTTCAGCACTAAATGGCCCCGGCCGAGCACTGATTGGAACTATTTTGCACATTGCGGGCCGATCACCACATTTCAAAAGCACCGTTTCTTGGAGGACGTATTTCACAAGAAGAACGATTTCGGAACGGATCGGTCGTCGAGAACAGCTATTTTTGGCTGTGCAGGCTAAGAAAAGTCTCGTCGGCACAGCAACGCCTGAATTGGCGCAAACCTAGGGAGTTCGCGTGCAAGACCGCTATGGCGCGGTGAGGGCATCATCGCAGGACGACTTGGCAACAATCGTCAATGGCAGTGGCGGTCATCCGGGTTCGCCGCGCCGAAGCTTCCATTCCATGTGACCGCAGTGCAAATCATTGTCGGCCTGCAAACTTCGAGCTTACGCTATACGATGCCCGAAAATCAGACTTATTCCTGATCGTGTCGAAATTGCAGTCGCCGCCGAGGCACTCGGACCCGTTTCCGTAATTTCGCGCAACGAGAGAAAGCTATGACTTGTTCTGACACATTGAATGCCGTTTTCGAGTATATCGATGGGAACCGCGCCAGATCTCTCGAACGGCTGAAGGAGTATCTTCGTCATCCAAGCATCAGTGCCGAGAACATAGGTATCGCCGAAGTGGGTGCCCTGTTAGTCGAAATGCTGACGAACATAGGACTCGAAACCAGCCTGCAGCCGACGGCGGGGCACCCAATAGTGGTCGCGCGGTGGGAAAAGGCCCCCAGTAAGCCCACGATATTGCTCTACGGCCATTACGACGTGCAGCCGGCTGACCCGATCGATAAATGGCTCTCGCCGCCCTTCGAGCCGATTATTCGCCACGGTCGCATTTACGCACGCGGCGTGGGCGACAACAAGGGCCAGCATTTTGCGCAGATCCTGGCAATTGAGTCCCACCTCAAGGTGCATGGCGCGCTGCCCTGCAACGTCATCCTGCTGCTGGAAGGCGAAGAGGAGATTGGCAGCCCCCATATTGCCGATTTCGTGCGCGCCAACACGGAAACCCTAAAGGCTGATCTTGCCGTCACGGCCGACGGCCCGCGCCATGCGAGCGGCGCGCCTATGATCAAATTCGGCTCGCGTGGCGTGCTCTCCTTTGAGCTGCGCTGCCGCCATGCCAACGGCGACTTGCATTCGGGTAACTTTGGTGGCGTTGTGCCCAATCCGATCTGGACGTTAGTGCACCTTCTCGGAACCATGAAGAACGCCGACGGCGAAATCACCATTGACGGTTTCCACGACGGTATCGAGCCTCCGTCTCCGGAGGAACTGGCCGCAATCGAGCGCCTGCCGCTCGACGTTGAAGCCTATAAGCAGAGCCTCGGGCTCGTGCGGCTCGATGCGCCGGCGGAACGGCCCTTCTACGAGCGTCTGTGCTTCCGCCCGACGCTGACTATCAATGGCTTCCATGGCGGCTATGGCGGGCCTGGCAGCAAGACCGTCCTGCCCAGTGAGGCCTTTGTAAAATGCGACACACGGCTCGTGCAAGCGCAGGACCCCGGGGACATACTGCGCAAGGTCGCCGCGCATGTGAAGCAATACGCGCCCGATGTGGAGCTCATCGCGATGGAGAACATGTCCGCGTCAAAGACGCCTATAGCCTCGCCCTTCGCCGCGCCGTTACGCCGTGCATTCGTCGCAGCGCAAGGAGAGGAGCCCCTGCTTATCCCAGCGGGTTTTGGCAGCCTGCCCAGCTATGTCTTCAGCGAGATACTTGGCATTCCTGCTTTCGAAACGCCGTACGCGAACCATGATGAAGCAAACCACGCGCCGAATGAAAATCTAACACTTGATTGCTTCTACAGCGGGATTCGCACAGGCTCTGCATTGTTACATGAGCTTGGCTCGTTGCGACTTGGTGAACCATGATCGATAAGCGCGGTCTGTCCCTAGGATAGGCGCAGTCTTTCCGCGGCCGAATTCCGACATGCCCTTTCGACGAGTTCAACACGGTCTGGGATAGCTGGATGGCCGATGCTGACAGCCGATCAGGATCTGCGCTGAGCCGCGCTTGGCCGACCCGGCATATCGCCGACAAGCGGTCCAAGGGAGTCAGTACTAGCCTTTAACTTAAACTTATTCAGGACGAACTACAGGGTGGTTCAGCAGATGCCAAAGATCAACGCCGGACGCTTGCTGTTGGAGCTCAGACGATTCGCGCAATTCGGAGCGTACCGGACGGGTGTCCATCGCCCGACGTATTCGAAAGAGGATATGGACAGCCGCCGCTGGCTTGCGCAGCAATACGAAGACGTAGGGCTTCAGGCGCATATCGATGGGGTGGGTAATGTGTTCGGCATTCCGCGGTCGGAACGGCGATTCCTGTTGGTTGGGTCGCATGCAGAATCCGAGAACCGTGCCGGATGGCTCGACGGGGCCCTTGGCGTGATGTACGGCCTCGAGATTGCCCGGAGCTTCGCGGAAACACCGGATTGCGCTGGACTTCCCATCGCCCCAGTCGCGTGGGCGGATGAAGAAGGCCACTATGTATCGTTACTTGGTAGCCGTTCATTCATCGGTGACATCGACGAGGCGGAGATCGACTGCGCTGTGAATGTCCATCATGGGCTGCCGCTCAGGGAAGCGCTCTGTGCAGCCGGCCTAGCCGGTGTTCCCCGATCTCGGCTGGAACCGGAACGCTACGTCGGTTATCTGGAAGCACACATAGAACAGGGCGACGCGCTGGAAGCCTCGGGCAACCGGATCGGTGTTGTTACGAGCATTGTTGGGCTTTGGCAGTACTTAATCATCTTTCGCGGAATCCAGAATCACGCTGGTACGACGCGCATGATTATGCGAAAGGATGCCGGCGTCGCTGCAGCGACGCTAGCCATGGCAATTGCCGAACGCTTTCCGAAAGTGGCCGGCCCGCGTTCGGTGTGGACCACGGGCCGCATTAGCCTGGAGCCGGGCGCTCCCAGCATAATTCCAGGCAAGGCAGAGATGCTGTTCCAGTTTCGGGATTCAGAGATGCCGGTGCTTGAGCGCCTCGATGCGGCACTAAGGCAACTGGTCGAAGAGACCGCGATCAGCACCGGCTGCCGAGCGGAGATAGAGCGGACCGAGGCCGGTAAACCATGGCATATGGATGTGGCCTTCCAGGCAGCGATTGAGAATGCTGCCGCCCGCCATGCACCCGGCGCCTACGTGAGAATGCCAAGCGGCGCCAGTCACGACGCACAGGTCGTGGCTCGCAATCTGAGAGCCGCTATGCTTTTCGTGCCAAGCGTTGGCGGTATCAGCCATCACTGGACCGAAAACACTGACGATGCCGACCTGGTGCTCGGCTGTCAGGTGCTGGCTGATGCCGCCGAGACGATCCTGCGTGGCGAAAGCAGGTAGCGGTTGGCATCCGAGGCTCGGGGAGACTGGACCCTTCCGGCCCATCAATCTCATTCGGCTGAGTCCGATGACCGATGTACGAGGATGCTGACCGGCGACAACGTGACCGGGAATGAAGTTGTAGGCCTGAGCAGCCTTCAGCTGTTACGGGGCGGTCACGAGAGCGTCAACAGGTTCGTTTTGCTGTGACTAGACGTTATGACCGTGGTGTGAGCGGCGGCCCGCCCTTAGTCCTTGCAGCTGTAAAGCGAACGGGGGTTGCTTCTCTATTCGGCGTGTTGAAGTCAAGCGCTTTTCGAGTCCTTCCGCTTCGCCGGCGTTGCGCATCTTTCGCGGGGTCTTCCTTCTCTCCGGGATCGGCGCTCTGGCCCTACCCTTAATGGGGGATTCAGGAGAATGAGGTGGAACAATCTCGGAAGCGTCCTGATCGTTGTGATGCGACCGGTACTGCAACCCTCGCGAACTCACCTCATTCATCGTCCCGCGAAGGACGCCCCTTTTCCACCGGCAGGTGGAATCTTATGGGGTGATCCTTGTCACGCTGGCTCTGCGATCATGTTTCATCTCTGCGTTCGACTGCTGGCGACCATCTCCTCGTCCCGACCTTCTTTGCGCTGCCCGCCCGCGCGCAGGTGGGTCGTCAAGGGCCACGGGCCCATCGCGCAGCGACTTGCCCTTGACGGGCCACGCGCACGGCGGCAGGCTGCAATGGTCGGGCGCACGATCAGGCGGCCTTCGGCATGATGTCTTGTCGTGTCCAGCGGAACTCTGTGCCGTCGCGCCACATGCGATGCATGATCACCGCCAGCCGACGGGCCAATGCGACAATGGCCTTCTGTCGGCCGCGCCGCCTGGCGACATTCATCGCGCACGCCCTCAGCCACGACCATTTCGCCACGCGCGTCAGCAGCGTCTGCGCGGCTTCGTAAAGCAGCGTCCGCATGATGCCATCGCCGCAGCAGGAGATCCGGCCGATGCGGCGGCTTTCGCCCGACTCATGGAGCACCGGCGTCAGCCCCAAGATCGGTCCGACCGCCTTGGAGTTGCGGAAGCGGGCCGGAATGTCGATGGTCGCGGTATAGGCCAGCGCCACCACCGGACCGACGCCCGGTATCGTCGTCAGCCGCCGGCAGACCTCGTTATCCCGGACGATCGCCAGAAGCTTGCGGTGAAGCGCGGCAAAATTCTCGCGCAGCTTGCGGCGCGCATCGAGCAGCGGCTCGACGATCTCGGCCAGGTCGGGCATGCCTTCGGTGAGCTCGCGGATACGGTGCTCGAATTTGACGGCGCCGACCATGCCGACCTTGAGGCCGAAGTTGCGCAATAGCCCGCGGATGTCGTTCTGGATGGCGATCGCCTTGTCCTGCAAGAGCTTGCGCGCCGTCAGCAGTGCCCGGCGCTTCTGGCTCGTCAGCGTCTTGACATGGACCGGGCGGAACAGGTTGACCCGCATCATCTGGGCAATGCCACGGGCATCAATGCGGTCGGATTTGTTCGGCTGCGCCTCCAGGAACGCCTTGGTGTGGCGGGTCTCGATGCAGATCACCGGTAGGCCGGCTTCGGCCAGGCCGCTGAACAGCCATTGCGACAGCGGTCCGGCCTCGAGGCCGATCCGCTCAAAGGTCCAGGCAGGATCCGAGAGCACCCGCACAAGATCCTCGGGATGGCTCGGCACCTTCATCTCCCGGCAGATCTTGCCTGTTTCGTCGACAATGCAAATTGCGGTCTCTTTCACGGAGACATCCAATCCTGCATAATGTTTCATGCTGCGCTTCCTCCTTCTGATGACTTGTGGCTGCGCCATGCAAGAACCACGTTTAACATCACCCTCGAAGCGCAGCACCTTCAAGCCTTATCCACCATGCCATGGTCGCCCGAAGATGAGGCTCAAGCCGAATACCCCATCTCTGGAGTGGCCAGCCGAGCCCCAGCAAAGGAAGGACGGGCCATGGAAGAGGATAACGTTTTTCACGTCGGTATCGATGTGTCGAAAGCCAAGCACACGCGATTGCAATTGCCGCGGGCGGACGCAATGGGGAAGTCCGGTATTTCGGCGAGATCGACGCGACGCCGGCGGCCGTGAAGCGGTTGGTGCGCAAGCTGGAGCGCAAAGATCGGCGCCTGCATTTCTGCTACGAGGCCGGGCCGACCGGCTATGGCTCTACCGGCAGATCGTCGAGCTCGGTCACCGCTGCAATGTCGTTGCGCCCTCGCTGATCCCCAAGCGCCCGGGCGAGCGGTCAAGACCAACCGGCGCGATGCGGTCAGCCTGGCGCGGCTGCTGCGGACCGGCGAGCTGAAAGGGATCTGGGTTCCCGACCCGGTGCATGAAGCGGTGGGCGATCTTATGCGCGTGCGGTCCACGGCAAGCGAAGATCTGCGCAAGAAGCGCCACTCAGCTCCTCTCCTTCCTGCTGCGCCATGGCGCGTGTTCACCGGCCATAAGCACTGGAACCGGGCGCATGCCCGCTGGCTGGCAGCGCAAAAATTCGACCATCCGGCCCAGCAGATTGGGTTCCAGGACCAGGTCGACGTCATCACCGCCGCACAGAGCCGGCAGGAGCGGCTGGATGCCCAGCTGACCGAGTTGGTGCCGAGCTGGTCGATGGCGCCGGTGGTGGCGGCCTATCAAGCGCTTCGTGGTGTGTCCTTCATCGTCGCGGTCACCTCAGTCAGCGAAGTCGGCGACGTCCGTCGCTTCGACAGTCCGCGGCAGCTGATGGCCTTTCCGGGCCTGGTGCCTTCGAAGCGCCAGCGGTTCCAAACCTCAGCATTGCTTGCCGAGAGTTGTCCGCCATTAGCAAATGACGTTTCCATCGCGGCATACCGCTGCCTATCTAATACAGTGATGTCATAACCGCGCTCCAAAAGGGCATATGCAGTCGATACATCGGTGACCCGGCGCCGATGACAACAATCCTGGGCATTTTGTTCTCCAGACAAATAAACCGGTGCAGGCCTGCCGGCGATCACCTAGCCTACCGAGGCGGGCGAGCACTGCTCGTTCGGGCAGGGCATCACGTGCCGCTAGAGTTCGACAGTAGATCCGTCTTGCGGATGCATAGATCGACCCTGAATTACGCCAAGGACTATCATGACTTCCTCCCGGGGCATCGACGATGGCATTCCGTCATGTCGGACATCGGATGACTCCCAATTCCCTGCCTACCTCCGTGAAGGCCTCGACGGTACGGTCAATATCCGCACTCGAATGTGAGGCAGACATCTGCGTGCGGATACGCGCCTGATGCTTCGGGACCACGGGGAAGGAGAATCCGATCACATAAATGCCGCGCTGGAGCATCTTCTCGGCCATCTGCTGGGCGAGGCTCGCCTCGCCCAATATCAAAGGAATTAACGGATGGTCTGCGCCAGCCAGCGTGAAGCCCGCCTCGGACATCTTGGAGCGGAAGCGGTCGGCATTGGCATAGAGCTTTTGGCGCAGCGCATCGCCTTTTTCGATCAGATCGAACACCTTCAGCGACGCCCCTGTGATTGCGGGCATCAGCGTATTGGAGAAGAGATACGGCCGCGAGCGCTGGCGAAGCCAGTCGATGACCTCGCGCCTGCCTGCCGTGTAGCCGCCCGAGGCGCCGCCGAGCGCCTTGCCGAGCGTGCCGGTGATGATGTCCACCCTACCCTCGACGCCGCAATGCTCCGCCGTGCCGCGCCCATGCCTGCCGACGAAGCCGACCGCGTGGCTGTCGTCGACCATGACCATCGCACCGTATTTCTCGGCCAGACCGCAAACGCCGCGAAGATTGGCGATGATGCCGTCCATGGAAAACACACCATCGGTCGCGATCAGTTTGAAGCGGCTGCGCTCAGCCCTCTTCAACTCTTCTTCCAGCGCTCCCATGTCATTGTTGGCGTAGCGGAAGCGCCTGGCCTTTGAAAGCCGTACGCCATCGATAATCGAGGCGTGGTTCAGCGCGTCGGAAATGATGGCGTCTTCCTCGCCGAGCAACGTCTCAAATAGACCGGCATTGGCGTCGAAACAAGATGAATAGAGGATCGCATCTTCCACCTTCAGGAATGAGGAGATGCGCGCCTCGAGTCGCTTGTGCACTTCGTGCGTCCCGCAGATGAAGCGGACCGACGCCATGCCGTATCCATAGCGGTCGAGCGCAGTCTTAGCCGCGTCCCTCAGATCTTCATTGTCGGCGAGGCCGAGATAGTTGTTGGAACAGAAATTCAGGACCCTGCTGCCACCCGCAAGCTCGATCTTGGACGACTGCGTTGAGGTGATGACGCGCTCAGATTTGTAGAGCCCCGCAGACTTCAACCCTGCCAATTCCGCAGACAAATAGGCAATGAAATCGTTGTTCATCGGCAACTCCGCAGGAATGGCAAGAGTACGTCCATGGTAACCGCAGTCAATTCGCTCAACCCGCGCGCAACGACGCATAGGGTAGCGAAGCAGCTGCGAGCCCGACATATTCCACAGGGTTTGTGACGCCCAGCAAACCGGCATCACCAGTTCGCGGAAGGTCGACGGGTCGGTCCCCTCGTTGAGGTGCACGTTCACGGAGGGTGACCCGAGCTCGGCGGCGCAGAAAATTGCCGCAGCATCGCGGATCGCGCTCGCCTTCCGATTGCGGTCTCCCACCAGCAGGAGACGTCGGTGCGCATCGAGCAATCATCCAAATCCAGGGCGGCGCCCCGACGAAGCGCGCCTGCTCGAATTTCGCGAGTTTGCGTGACGACAGCTCATCGAGATCGTCACGGAGTTGCTCCTCAAGTAGCCGTCGCATGGCCCGCTTCTCATCACGGGTAGACGACAGGGGTCGACCATTTCGGATCATCGTGCTTTTGCCAGTAGAGATACATGAGCCGATGGGTAACGGGTCCCACGTGCCCATTAGCGATCGCTGCGTCGTCGATACGCGTCACGGGCATAATGCCGCCGGCAGTCGAGGTGATGAACACCTCGTCAGCCCCTTTGATGTCAGGACGACAAATATCAGCAGCGGTGGCCGAGAGCCCGATCTCGGCGCAAAGATCGAACACAGTCCGGCGCGTGATGCCAGGCAACACCCCAAAAGCGGGTGTCCTCAGGGACCCCTCCTTTACAACGAACACATTGAAGCCAGGCCCCTCCGCAATGTGCCCGTTTGTATCTAAGATCAGCGCCGTCTCCGCCCCCCTGTCGTAGGCATCGAAAAGACCCTTCACTAGATCGAGCCAATGGTAATTCTTGATCGCCGGGTCCACCGATTTCGGTGGAATGCGGACCGTTTCGCTGATCGCGACGTGCAAGCCTCTTTCGAGTTGCTCCTTATTGGCAACCGACCCAAACGGCACAGCAAACGCGATGAAGCGGTTCTCCGCCTGGCGGGGATCGCGACTGAACGTCGGCGATGTACCGCGCGTGCAGATCATCTCCACGTAAGCCGATCTGTGCCCCGACAAAGCAACGCAATTCCTCAGGATCGACTCTATTTTCTCCCGATCATAGGGCAGCTCCATTCGCAGCCGTTCCACGCCCCCAAAGAAACGGTCAAGATGCAAATCCAGCCGGAAGAACCTGCCATTCCAGACGTGCACCGTGTCGTAAGTGGCATCGGAGTGCAGGAAGCCCCAATCCAACACGGAGATTTTGGCCTCCGACATCGGCAGGTATTGCCCATCCACAAAAGCGATCCCGTCCGGGTAGCGCCGTTGGTCACAGTAATGCTCATCGACAGTTGGAAGAACAGGTAAGATCTGTACCATCGTGGTCACCATTCTTTTCCTTACACCGGGCGGTTACTTTTCCTGCGTCGAATGTCGGGCAAATCACACCGTCCTCACGCAGGATAGACTGCGCCCTCTACGTCGCACAGTTGCTTAGGGGAAAAAGCTCAATCTGATGCTGGACGCGCAACGGTGGTTTCAAAAGGCGGGCCGGAATGCTGACTTCAACGCAGCGCGCCCCAGCGTCCACCGTCACCGGCGGCTCGAACTTGCGTTGGAGGAGCGTGGTTCACTCGGTTCGACCGCGGCGAACTGAGGGAATGGCGAGTGTCCAGGCCACGCGAGAAGCGCGAGACGGGAGAGCAGGATCTTTCCGCTCCAGGCTCGATCAGATCATCAACGTGAAGCACGAACTGGTGCATCTGGCGCACCCCAGCCATGAGCGCCAGATGCGCCGCCGCTCCGCGATCGGCCACATCAAGGCCGAGCACCGGATGGGCCGCAACTAGCTCGCCGGCAAGTAGGGCGACTCCGTCAACACCATCCTGGCCGCCGCCGGCCACAACTTCTCCCTCGTCCTCAGGTGGCTGAAGGCTCTTTTGTGCCCTCTCTTCGCCGCCCTCCACACTCGGCCGATGGAGATCGAAGCCTGATCCCTCTATTGTTCACGGCAGACTGTCTCGAGACTATGATGAACAACGGCCACACGGCGCGATCGGGAACAAGGTCCCGGCAGTGCTCATGACATCGGCAGACAACGCCAGCCCCTCTTGCTGATCAGGCCAGAAAACTCTAGCGCCTGCCGAGAGTGGATTGGGGAGCGGTCCAAACGGCCGAGGCTCAATCACCGCAGGATAAATTCAGCAGCAGGTCACCTTCAGTCTCTGCAGAGATGAACCGAGGAACAGTTCCGAAGCCGCGGTATCGCGGGCAGCGTCAAGCCACCACATTTGGCAGTTCCTGAAAAACCTTAACACACTATCTTTCAAGTCCTGTCAGCGACCAACCGAGCACAAAACGGTCCGGCCACGCGATGCCAAACGAGGATGAGATTTCCCGCGCTCCGGCGGCCTGCTGACTGGCTGATCGGATGCTAAATTCGCGCTGCCCAAGAATTCATCCGGTCGCGCAAACTCCAATACCACAAGGCCACTAGACAGGAGCTGCCCATGACAATCGCGACAGTGCCAGCAATCAGCGAGGCGGATGCACGAATCGAGCGCCGACTTTGCGAGCTCGCAACTTGCGATTCAGCCTCGATCTGGGAGGCTCAAGACGAACTGTCCAGCGCGATTACAGAGGGAGGCATGCACTTTGAGGGGCGGGCGTATCCCGTATGTCTCCGGCCCCTTGCGATAGACTGCGGTCTGGCAAACCACCTCGGCGCTACCGCTGAGGCCGTAGTCAAGCTCCTTGATGTCGCCGCTGAACTGTATTGCTGCAATGAGGACGTACAAGACCTATTTCCAGCCTATAAACATTTGCGGCATCGGATCACTTCTCTCCCGAAACATCGGCCCATTGTAAGAATATGCCGGCTGGATGGCCTTTTCGGTAGCGATGGCTATTATAAGATAATTGAAACGAATACCGAAGCGCCTGGCGGCGTTATTCAGAACGGCCTCGCCGCAAAAATCTGGAGCCGCATACCCAACCCATTGACACATGGCCTTTCACTAGACGTGAGCAAGCAGCCTTTCGCCAAAGATCCGAACTGCTTCGTCCGGGAGCTGGTGTCTGCCTATTACGCTGCGGCCGGCAGCGAACTGAAAACTGCAGCCGTAGTCAACTTTCGCGGACGCTATACAAATGAAGTAGATTGGATCGTGAACGGTCTAAGTGACGCAGGCGTCAAAGCAACGTTGCTAGATGTTAGCGCGATGAAGCGCACGCCTCGCGGACTAGTCGGGCCTGACGGCGAACTCATCGAGCTTGTTTACAATAAACTCGACCCCAGGGACCTCATTGACGCTAAAGAATCTAGCGACTACTTAGAAGCCTGCGCGGCTGAAGAGGTGGTTTCGATAAACCCGTGGATCTCCCAGTGGGTATTATCTGACAAGGCGATCCTTGCTGTACTCAGCGATGATCGATTCAGCTCGAACTTCGACGCCGAGCAGATCGAGTTCATTGCACGCCACGTTCCATGGACCCGTTTTGTTAAAGCTGGAGTAACAACTGACCCCGAACGGCGTCGGATCGAGCTCATCGGCTACATCCGGGAGAACAAGGCCAATCTTGTTCTGAAGCCCTCTAACGCGACGCGTGGCGAGCATGTCTTGGTTGGGCGTCTCACCTCCTCAGTAGTCTGGGAGGAAAACATTGACCGGGCCGCCCGCAACCCATACGTTATTCAAGAGTACGTCAGACCCGGAGAGGTTACGGCTCTGCACCCGCCAAGCCGGTCAATCAAGAAAATGGCATATGGAGTTGACTGTTATGTATTCGGTGGCCGCCTAGCAGGTTTTCAGTCGCGTGCAAGCCTCGATCCTGTGATGAACGTTGGGCGAAGCGGGATTCTACTACCGATAGCTATCGACTAAATTTTCGCGCCTGAGCTCGCCAAGACGTTCCCTTTGTGGTCGTTTCCCATGAAGTTCTAATCGCCTCTGTAAGTGGCCCTTTCTTTCTGTCGACGCAGCGCCTGCGGGTTCAGGGTTCTCTCCGTGGTCGATCGCAAGGATCGCCGCATGTTTGCGTTGGAGCGGGTGGGGCGAAGTGGTATTCGCGGTTCCATGCGCACGCCTGAGAGCAAACTCATCCGTGCAGCGTCCCGGCAGGGACGCATCTCGGGAATAGAACTCGGTTAGGGAATCTGAAGCTCCTTTTTCAGGCGGCGGCACCGGCGTGCCGGAATGGCTCATTCGTCTTCACATGGCGTGGAGTATGACGGCGACCTTGCGCGCCACCGCTACCTCACCTTCTTGCGCCCGGCACTCTCTTAATCCACAGGCCCCAGGCCTTCTGGGAAGAGAAGTCAATCTGCTGCGTCAGGATCACGTTGGCGGCTTCAAAGAATGGGTTCGCGTGAGCTTGTCGCCTCGCTTCGAGATGCGGCCGTTTCGACTGACCACGCCGGATTCGTAGCATCTGGGCGTGAGGCCGAGATAGGCGCCGGTGCTGAAGGATCGGCGAAAGCGGGAAGCATCGTCGTAGGTCGAGGCGACCGAAAGCGCGATCGTGGTGCTGACGCCAGGCGCCGTCATGAATAGGCGGGCCTTGGCATTCCGCTTCGCGGCAGCGCGAACCTGCGCGTCGAGTTGATGCGCTCGATGATGGAACGGTGGGCCTCCATCATCGCCTCGACGATGCCTTAGTCTCAGGCGCGGCGTGGCGGTCTGTACTATTGAGACATCCAGGGCGGCATACTTCGTCATGGAAGTTCTCCTTCCTGCGCTGCGCCGCTGACCGATTCATCGATATGGTCAGGTTGGGGAACTGCCGCCCGGAATGCGAGAGCGCCTCGACGGTAGCGAAGCCGCTCGCGAGCGCGGCCCTCAGCAGCGCTGAAGCGAGCGAGGCGGCGTAGCGGTGGTCATCGATGTTCCTCGGTAAGGTCGGATTGCTGACACCAACCCATTCGGCATGACCACCGATGACCGACCACATGATGAACCTGGCACGTTCGTGGTGAAGACCCCGACGCCAATTCACCCATAATCAGGGATGAAATCCTGTTCAGGGTTTTCCGTCGTGGTACGGCATCGCAGGCATGGCCGTTCGGCCGTGATGTCCGCCTGGGTCGGCACGCTGCACTCCGGCGCCCCGCTCACTGCCCCTTCTAGATCTGCGCCTTCGGGATATCGATGCCGGTGACTTGGTCGGTCACTGTGTGCTCGACCTGGATGCCGCAGTTGACCGCGAGGGAGGTGAACCTGCCGTATGTCGGCATCTATCAGAAATTCGACTGTGCCGGCTGCGACGTAGCCCATTGTCTTGGCAAAGTGTTTCAAGTCGGCCGACAACGTCAGCGTTTCGTCTCCATCCACAGCCCGACCAATCTGTTCAATTGTCCAGGCAACAACGTGACCGCTGCTCAGAATCGTGACCTTCGCAGCGCAGCCGTCCAAATGTGGCGCGCGACAGTCATGCCAGAGACCGCGTGAAATGCGATCAGCGAAGAGCAGCGCGGCACGTGTCAAGTTAAGGCGACGGTACCCAACCAGCTTTCCGAAGTCAGCTTTGACTGGTTCGATGCAGCTTGGTCGATCAAAAAAGTCGGCCGGCCATGTAGCAATTCATGAGATTGGCCACCTTATCGTGCACATCTGCTGGACCTCAGATCCGGGTCCCCAACCACTTGTGGATATGCGGCTTGATATTGTCCAAGTCGGCGAAAACGCGGTCGATATCCATCAAATGGAGAGCGCTCGGAGGCGCGTGGTCCGTCAGGAGAGCTTCCCCCACCGACCTTCAACTCCGCATTCGTCCGATACGAGCGTGCGAACGCTACTTGTTACGGGGCCAAGAAGCCGACCGCGGCTTGCCGGCCGAGCCCGACGCTGGATCCTCGGCGAAATCTACGGTTGCTCTAACTCGTCCTTCTCGCAGATAGATAATCAATTTGCCTGAGGTAGCCTTTTCGCAACGGCAGGAGGCACCGCGATTTGGGTAGGCCAGCAGCACGGCCGTGTTGTCGTCAACCTCGCTGTCTTGTAGCTGATAATCGCGCTCCAGATTTGGTAAAGAGAGAGGCGCAACCTGGGCTGATCGGAAGCAGACGCATTTTGATCATCTGCCGGGCCAGGAGAGCCCCCTTTGTTTCAATGGGCGGCGTGAATTGCAACAAATGTTGCGCAAAGTTATGCGATTGTTAAAATCACATAAAATTAGGCATAGCTGGCATCGCTCGGTGGACGACCTAGATCGAAGGATCCTTACGGCACTACAAACGGACAACCGGCTCTCCTTTGCCGAGCTCGCGGAACTTGTCGGTTCCTCAGCCGCCTCATGCATGCGTCGAGTGAACAAGTTGCGTGCGGAAGGAGTGATCGTTGCGGACATCTCGTTGGTGGATCCGAAGGCTCTCGGCAAATCACTCACCGTTGTGCTCACGGTAGAGCTAGACCGTGAGCGTCTTGACCTCGTGGATGATTTCAAACGCGCGATGCGCGCGGCCAAGGAAGTAACCCAATGCTACATGGTTACGGGCGACGCCGATTTCGTCCTGATCGTGGCGGTTGAGGACGTCGAGGCCTTTGATGTCTTCGTCAAGACAAAGCTCTATACAAATCCGAACGTGCGAAAATTTAAAAGCATGATTACCCTTGATCGTGTTAAGTTCGAGCCACGGATCAAAGTGTAGCTTTCGGTGAGTTGCGCTGAAACCCGAGTTTTCTGACTGCCTACTGCACGCGCAGCTTCGGATTGTTTCGCCTGGCGGCTGTGCATCTAGGTGTTTAATCCCGAGATTTGCTTGAGGGGATTTTAACCTGAAGCGGTCTGGCTGTGCAGCGCAGGCCTCGGCGAGGTGCTGCCGAAGTTGATTATAGCTGCCGCAATACAAGCGCTTGACGATGGCGTCCTTGATGGTCCGATTGTTCTCTCGACCCGGTCGTTAGTCGGCGGTGAACTATCCGCAACGCATTGAGCTGGCATCCTAAAGCGGCTTTGGATTGCAGGATTTGCGCGTTTGGGGCGCTTTTTTCCTGCTATTCGGTTTTGCGATTGCCTTGTGCTCGGAGCGTGATTCACTCGGTGCGGCGGCGGCGATTCAAAGGGACGGCGAGTGTCCAGGCCACGCGACACTAAAGAGCAGGACCTCTTCTGCTCTAAGCTCGACAGATCATCAACATGAATCACGGGCTGGTGCGGCCTGGCGCAGGCGATCGACTGGCCGTCTCGGCGCGTCTATTCGGACGGACAGGCATGCGGTCGGCCGCCGACGCGGCTGATCGCGTGCGGATTCCGACGTGAAGCCGGCCGCCATTCCGATCAAACACCGGCCACCATTCCGGTATGAAGCCGGCCACCATTCCAACCAAAGACCGGCCGGTTTTCGGCACTGAAGATTACCTCCTGGGTCAGCAACTTTGGCATCAATTACCTCGCGATGAACGAGGACATTTTGATGCCGGCAAAGAGAAGGCTGACCATGAGACAGTTGAGACAAATGCTTCGGCTTGCCGGAAGCGGGACCAGCTCCCGCGAGATTGCGGTCGTGCTGGGAATAGCACGCAGTACGGTGCAGGATAATCTGCAGCGCGCAGCGGCAATCGGGTTGAGCTGGCCCCTGCCAGGCGAGCTGACCGATGACGCGCTTGAGAACAAACTCTTCGCTCGCAATGGCATCAAACAGGGCACGCGGCGGCGCCCAGAGCCGAACTGGGCCGATCTTGCCGTCGAACTCAAGAAGCCGGGCGTCACGCTCCTCATCTTGTGGGAGGAGTATCGAGGAAGTCATCCCGACGGATATGGCTACAGCCGGTTCTGCGAGCTCTTTCGCAGCTTCGAACAGCGGCTTTCGCCGACGATGCGCCAGGAACACGCCGCCGGCGACAAGGTCTTCGTCGACTATTCCGGCAAGAAGATCCCGATCGCTGATCGAGACACCGGCGAGATCCGTGAGGCGGAGATCTTTGTGGCGGTCTTGGGAGCGTCCAGCTTCACCTATGCCGAAGCAACCTGGACCCAGACACTGCCTGATTGGATTGGTTCACACGTCAGGATGTTTCGTTTCTTTGATGGCGTTCCCCGCCTGGTCGTCCCCGACAATCTGAAGTCGGGCGTCAGCCGCGCCAGCTTCTACGATCCCGAGATCAACCGCAGCTACGGCATGATGGCATCCCACTATGGCGTCGGCGTTCTTCCGGCACGGCCAAGAAAGCCTCGGGATAAATCGAAAGTGGAAAATGGAGTGCGTTTTGCCCAATCCTGCATTCTGGGGCGTCTGCGCAACCAGACCTTCTTCTCGCTGGCCGAGGCCAATGCCGCCATTCGCCAGGCACTCGATCGCATCAATGATCATGTCATGCGTCGGCTGGGCGTCAGTCGCCGGCAACTGTTCGAGAGTGTCGAGCGTGCTGCGCTCGCAAGCCTTCCGAGCGAAGACTACGAATTCGCCGAGTGGCGTTTGGCCCGCGTCTCGACGGACTATCATGTCGAGTTCAAGACCTTCTTTTATTCCGTACCGCACAATCTCATTCGCCAACAAGTCGATCTGAGAGCAACGGCACGCACCATCGAGATCTTTCACCGCGGCAAGCGCATTGCCGTCCATCAGCGCCGCTATGGTGGCCCTCGTCATGGGACTGATCCGGATCATATGCCCAACTCCCACCGGCGATATGCCGAGTGGACGCCGGATCGTTTCCGTCGCTGGGCCGCATCCGTCGGCCCCGAGACGGAAGGCTTGGTTGTCGCAATCCTCGCCAGCCGCCCACATCCTGAACAAGGCTTTCGAACATGCCTGGGTGTCCTGCGCCTGTTTCGCGATATTACCCGCGATCGCGCCGAAGCCGTGTCAGCCCGCGCTGTCGAGATCGGCGGGCTGAACTGCAAGAGCATCGCCTCGCTCATCGCCAATCACAAGGCCGCAAGGCATTCCACCGAACCGACCGCCATCGTCGATCACGCCAATCTGCGTGGCCCTGATTACTTTCATTGAGGAGACACACCAATGCTTATCCATCCCACCATCGACATGCTGCGCGAACTCGGCCTTCATGGCATGGCCACCGCCTTCCAAGAGCTCGACACACAGTCCGAAGCGCGCGGCCTCGAGCACGGCGAATGGCTTGCCATGCTGCTCGAGCGCGAGGCGACCATGCGCCGCCAGAAGCGTTTCGAAGCCCGCGCCAGGGCTGCAAAGCTTCGCCATGACGCACAGATCGAGAATGCCGACTTTCGTGCCGCACGCGGTCTTGACCGCAATCTGTTCATGGCGCTCGCCGGCTGCGACTGGATTCGCAAGCATCACAGTCTTCTCATCACCGGGCCGGCGGGCGTCGGCAAGAGCTGGCTGGCCTGTGCGCTTGGCCACAAAGCTTGCCGAGAGGATTTCTCCGTCGCCTATCACCGCGTTCCTCGGCTGTTTGCAGCACTTGCCCTCGCGAGAGGCGACGGACGTTATGGCCGGATCCTCAAACAACTCGCCAAAACCGACCTTCTCATTCTCGATGACTGGGGGCCGGAAAAACTCAATGATGACCAGCGGCGTGATGTGCTTGAGATCATTGAAGACCGCTACGAACGCCGATCGACAATCGTCACCAGTCAGCTGCCCCTGGATCGCTGGTACGAGATCATTGCAAACCCAACTCTGGCCGATGCCATCCTGGACCGCCTCGTTCACAACGCCTATCGCATCGATCTCACCGGAGAAAGCATGCGAAAACAGCGCTCGCCAAAAGCCTCTGAAACAGCGCAAGCTTGACCGGAAACAAAACCCAATCCAAACATCAACCAGACCCAGGATCAGTCCGAAAAATGGCCGGCTTCAAATCGGAACACCGGCCGGAATGAAATCGGAATGACTGGCCGGCTTCAAATCGGAATCGATGGCCGGCTTCGTCGGAATACGCAGATCGCGGGACTGGCGCGATTCTCACACACACTTTCTTGGACGCGCTCTTCAAATGGCCGCTCTGCCAGGCCGCCACCGTTCTCGAGCAGCGTCAGCGCAGCTGCGAGATCTGCAGCCTGCACGCGCACGAGGTGGAATGCATCGGCAAGGCAAGGGGCAATGCGCCCGTACGAGTTCGGGGTGAAGGTGTCGGTCGTCACCACGCTGAAGCGCTCGAAGGGCGGCCATTTCGCCCTGCATGCAAAAGCGCTGCCCGGCAATCCTATGACGGCCACTCGCTCGCAAGCTTCATCCCCGACATGGAAGAGATCAGCTGCGTCCTGGCGACGCCGGCTATTGCGGCCACAACGCACCGGAGAGCCACAAGTTCTGGGTCTTCATCAGCGGCCAGAAACGCCGCGTCACCCCAGCCATGAAGCGCCACATGCGCCGCCGCTCCGCGATCGAGCCCGTGATCGGCCATATCAAGGCCGAGCACCGGATCGGGCCGCAACGACCTCGTCGGCAAGCAGGGCGACGCCGTTGTCAACGCCATCCTGGCCGCTGCCGGCTACAACTTCTCCTTCGTCCTCAGGTGGCTGAAGCCCATTTATGCCTTCTCTTCGCTGCCCTTCCAAACTGGGCCGAAGGAGATCGAAGCCCGATCCATTGTTCACGGCAGACTCGTTGGTCATGGGTGCCTGGCCTCGATTGTGCGGTGCTCGATGTCATTTCTGGCGCAAGTGTATTCCAAGGCGTGTCACTTCCTCATTAATTAGCGGCACAGCCGAGCGACCGGCGGGCAGTGCCGGCTTGCGTTGCCGGAGACTTTCCTACAATTCTATAATGCGCAAGTTTGCTGCTTTTATTGCTGCAGCCGTTCTGCTGGGAGTATCCATTTTTTGCTTTACTTTTTTTATGTGGAAATTGACAGTGTTTGCGGATATTCCAAGAATAACTCCTATTTCCCACGAGGATTTCCCTCTCGCTGTCCATAGAATACACTCTTTTTCTCTTACAGACAGGTAAGGTTCCTGGTCGACACCAGTCGAGTTCGTGAACGTCATTGCCCTAAGATGGAAATGAAACGCGGCAAGTTGCAAATAGGTGATTGTTCTATTTGGGAATTCGCGGTCCCAAGGTCGAGCAAAGCTCATGATCGCAAAGCTGCCATCGGGGCCGCGCAATGGAACGCTAATGCCTGACCTTAAGCCGAACGTCGCAGCCTCGTCGAAAACGCGCCGTTCGTCCTCAGTCGTGCTTGCGTCATTGTGCACCTCGCTCCATCGAAAGGCGCCTGCCCGCGTTCGACTCGCCTTGATGATGGGGTCTATCCTGTCATAACCCATTTCGAAATAGCGCTTCTGCCATTCATCAGGATAGTTCAGCATGACCTCCGGATCGGGTCGGATCGGCTTCAAAAGCCTTCCCTCGGGAGAACCATAGGCAATCCACGGGCAGTCAAAGTTCAGGGCAAACGCAGATAACAGGGCGAATAACTGCTTGGATTGAGCAACGCCGTCCGTCTGATCAAGAAATCGGCCGAACTCGACCGCAAACGCTTCTTCCCTCGCCGCGTTCGAAAAATGCATCGACGGTACCAACGAGAATTGGTTAGACACTTTGGTTGCCGGCCCTCGAAGTTGAGAGACCGCGGTCGTCGGCACCCGTTCCATAGTCTCTGCTCCGCAGCCATTTGCGCCGGAAGTCATCAATGGTGCACAAAGCTGCTGGCAGTAAGGCCTGCGGCTCTGCGCGCTGCCCCTTCCGAACCGGCTCGTCAAGCTCTGCCATAATCTAGCAGACCAACCCAAAGCAGAAATTATTTTCGGTTAAGTGTAGTTGCTACAGTTTTACATAAAGGTGTCATTTTTGCGATTCGTTAGTTAATTTATGCTAATCTTTCTTGAGTCGACTTCGACGGCCATTTCGATATCTGTGACACCGCAAATCTTGCGATTCCAAAGCCGTCCTCCGCCTCAATCAGGTGACTTGCGGATAGTTTCACGGCCGAACGAGGCATCATCATGCCCCGTCATTGCGGCGAGCTCGGCCGCGGCCGGATCACTCCAACACCGTTCTCGATGGCGGTTTGCGTGCCAAATGGCTGCGAGAGCTTCTTTAGCCTCGCCAGAATGCCTAAAGCTTGCGATACGGCAGCGAGATGCGCACGCCCCGGTTGGCAAACCTTTTCAAGTGATCGAGCTCTTCAAATCGGAATCGATGGCCGGCTTCGTCGGAATACGCAGCTTGGATCCTGTGCGGCGGGATTGTAATTTGGCAACGCTGCACGGACCTGCCTCAGGCTTGCCAGCTTCTCCGGCGGGACCACGATGCTTTTGTCCAAACGAAGAGCATTGAGTCCTGGTCTGCCTGGCGCCTCGCCAGCAGGATCGCACGCGCGACCCATGGGGCTGAACGATGTAGCAAATGACACCAATGCCGGGCGGCCACGACCAGTCCAAGAAGCGAGCGGCGCCGGCTTGGGCGAGATTCTCGCCCGCACCTGCATGGATCATCCCGTTCTCATCAGCGCCCGGGTCGTCTCGCGCATACTTGAAGGCCCTAGTCGAGGGTATGGTTGTTCGCGCGACTAAGCATATTGAAGCCATTGCTTTTAAATCAGGCCCCAACTCCGGGACACTGATGCAATACGCACCACCGTACTCAGCCTGCGGACTTCCTTTGACCGACCGAATATCGAAGATGTTGGTTTCCATGTTGCCGAACGTCACATCGGCTTCTTGAAGAATCCAGACGAGCTCGTCGAACCCAGGGTGTCGACCCTTGGTCACTGGTCGCGCCAAAAGCGAGCTCGCCGTGGTTGTCAGCTCCAATGGTCATCATGGCGGGTTCGACAAGATCGAGATAGCCACAATCCCACAGATCAGCTTTGACGATCCGCCAGCGACCGATCAGCTGGCAGCCAGCAGGCGCGGTCATGTCGGCACCGCCAGCAGCTTCGGCAGCCGCACCAGATTGTAGGCGGCGGCAGCGAAGATGAAGCCCCATCGGACGCGGTCGCGACCGCGCAACTTCGTCTTCTCCTGCCCGGCGACCGTCTTGATCCCGCCGAACGCCTCTTCGATGCGCTTGCGGATACGCTGACTGACGGCATAGCCGCCATGCCGGGTCGTACGCCGGTCGATTGCCGAACGGCGGCCGTTCGTGTTCTGCGGCCACATGCGTCACCCGCATCGAGGGTAGCTCATTGATGAAGTCCTGCGCATCATAGGCCTTTGTCGGCGCCGAGCGTGATTGCTTGCGGACGTCGGCACGCGGCTCGATATGTGCAATGCCGCCACTTGCTCAGCATGTCCGTCGGCCAGCGTCAGGCAGGCTTCGAGCAGCAGGCCGTGGCGGTTCTCTATCAGCCCATGTCCCATGAAGCACAGCTTGGCCTCCTTGCCTTTTGCCCTTGCGATAGAGCCTGGCTTCGGGGTCGGTGGTCGAGGCATGCGTATCGTTCGACCGCTTATGGCCGTGGAAATCCGCTTCCGCGTTGCGCCCGCCGCCCTCTGCCGGCGGCTCGCCGAGCCGTTTCCCGGGTCGTCGTCCGACAGGCTCTTCGGCTTGAGGCTCTTCATCGACGCCCACGCTTCAATCAGCGTGCCGTTGACCGAGAAGTGATCCGTAGACAGAAGCTTCTTCACCTTGGGTTGCGCCAGCACCGCCGACAGGAACTCCGCCGCGATGTCACCTTCAAGCAGACGCCGCGGCCGTCCGACTTCGCCCGTCCGGCGTCAACCCGGACACGCGCCGGTTTCGGCCAAGGACCTGGCGCAAGCGCTGCCCGAGGACGCCTGGTGCGAGGGCTCCAAGGCGCCGCTCGCCTCGCGCTTTGTCGCCGTCCGCGTCCGGCCGGCCCACCGCGATTACTGGCGCTCCGCACCACGACCTGAGGAATGGTTCCTGATCGAGTGGCCGCAGGGCGAGATCGAGCCGACCAAGTACTGGCTCTCGACCTTGCCGAAAGATACCGAGCTCGCCGACCTCGTCTACCAGGGCAAGCTGAGATGGCGGATCGAACGGGATTATCAGGAGCTCAAGCAGGAGATCGGCCTTGGCCATTATGAGGGCCGAGGTTGGCGGCTTCCATCACCACGCCACGTTCTCCATCGCCGCCTACGGATTCCTGGTCTCCGAACGGAGGCTGATTCCCCCCTCAGCCCCACGCTTGGCGCCGCTCCTCAAGGCACCTGCGCTATCCGAAGATTATCGACCCCGCGGCGCCGCCGCTCCGTCCCGAACGCCACGTCAGCAATTCCATCGCCACATCCGGATTAGACTCGCCCACGCCTTGGCGCGGCGGCTGCCACGATCTCCATGCTGCCATAACTATGACACAGTAGTACTAGAGCCCGCGCAAGCGAATCCGAGCTTGCTCGTGGTGCCGACTATGAGGAGCTTCCTGCCCAGTGCCAACGTCTGCGCCATAAGGATCGGATCGTTGCCCGCGCTTGACGCCCACCGGATGCGACGAGAAGGCGGTCGCCCTCAATGCTGTGGATCTGCGAACGTACGAGATCGAGTCGCTCAAGCAACCAGTACAGCTTTGCACGGGAGTTGTCCGGCGTCGTTTCCTCCGCGATGCGGAAGTCCATGAGCTTCTCGGCCCGTTTCACAGGCCTAAGTGGAAGCTGGGAATGGCGAAATGGGCAAGAATCGCCTTGACGAGCCGCGTGGCTCACCCACCAGGGGTTGTCGTTCGCGGTCCGGCTGCCGCTCGTCCCCCGCTTCGAGCGTGGGGATCGCCATAGTGCAATTCTTGCCGCGCAGCCAGCCGAGAAAGGCGCGCATCAAAAGCTCGGTGTCGAGACGATCCGGTCTTGGGCGCCGGTGCTCACGTGAGCCGGCAACGCTGGCGGGGTGGATGGCATAGGTCCCGATGCCGCGCGCCCATATTTCGATGACCGCGACGATCATGTTATCCTGTTGGCGGCCGGTAAGGGACCGGCTCGCGTCAAAAGACTGCGACATGCGGCCTCCTTATGGTGGTGGATCTATCAGAGCCGAAGAACGCCACACCCTCGCTTCTCGCCCCATAGCAACTACTCGCCGGGACATGACCATTGCCAATGCAGGACGCCAGTAACATTGGACGTCGTCCATGTATCCACTCCTTAGGAGGCTTGGTGCTTATCAATGAATTCTTTCACCTTCTGTTTGCGATGCATCTCAGCGTGCGCCCAGCGCTCCCGTATGTCCTCGCATTTGAGCTGCATGTCCCGAAAGAGCTTTTTTGCTACAGAAACCTGGTCGTCGGTTGATGTTTTAGCGGGGCCTCCTCCGAACCGCAGAGCGTCCCTGCACTCTTCAAGACTCGCCGGCAACACGCCGTCGAGCTGGCTGGCCAGACCGCTTCGGCGCTCCGCGACGCTGTTATCCTGGGACAGGCGCCTGGCGATCTCACCAATTAGTGTGTGGGCCTTCCTGAAAGGAACACCTCGCAACGCCATCCGTTCGGCGGCGACGGCCGTCATAGACGAGCCGTCTTCCAGATTTTTGCGCATCGGCTTCACGTTGAAAGACATGAATTGCACAATGAGCGATGTGAGGGTTATGGCCCGCTTCAAGGCATCTTCCGCAAGGCCCAAAGGAGAGCAGCCGTAGTTGCTCGCTTCGATTGAGTTGCTGAAAGGCGATTTGCTGGTAGCCGTTGCCGCAGAAACATATGCGCCAATCACGATGCTTGCCGATCCCTTGACGTGTTCAAGCAGAAACGGGTTCTTCTTTTGGGGGAGCATGGAAGAGCCGCCCGCAAGGTTGTGAGGAATGTCTAAGAGGGCGAACTCCCGCGTGGTCCAAACCTGCAGGTCCTGGGCCACACGACTGAGCAAGATTGAAACGCTAGCGAAAACTGAAAGCCCTTGCAGGTGATGATCGCGGCTCGCGACCGCATCAAGTGAGTTGAAGGACGGCAGTTCGAATCCCAGAAGACTTGCTGTTTTCAAGGGGTCTATCTGCATACTGGTGCCTCCGCCCGCACCCGCCCCCATAGGGCAATTCCTGATATCTTCCAGCAGGCGATGGAGGCGCTGGCGCTCGCGCCCCAGGGCGAAGAAGACGCCAAGCAGGTAGTGTCCCGGCGACCCAGGGAGTGCGATCTGGTATTGACTGTACAGCGGAGCCACAAGTCGCGATGCCTCTTCAGCTCGCTGGAGCAGGGCATCTTGTGCAAGTCCTATTTCTTGCGAGATGGAACACGCAGCTTCCCGAAGAGCCAGGAGAGAAATGGTCGCATTCAAGTCGTTGCGGGACCTCGCAAGGTGCAGCCAGCCGGCCTTGTCCGGGCCAGCTCTGGCGGCAAGTTCCGCCTCATAGGCCAGATAAAGGCCACGCGGAGCATCGCGGCCCGCCAAAGACTGAAAGCCCTCGTCCTGCAGGTCCAAGATGTGCTTGAGGAGATCGGCAGCGGCTGCTTGGCTGACCAAGCCCTGGTCCGCGAGCATCACTAGATGTGCTTCGTCTATGGTCGCCTGGTGCCGCAGAAGGCGACCGTCACGCGAGATTTCGATAGGCGGAGCGAGCAACTTCATCGCTTCGGGATGCAGAGTCCACCTGGCATCGCTTGACCCACCGTGCTGCTTGTTGTCCGATTCACCAACAGCCGTCTCGATGTCGATCACAAGGGAGGCGATCATCCCTTCAGCTGCCGCGGCAGCTGCATTGACATCATCAGCGACGCCTACGGCGTAAGCCACTCGGTCTCTGAAGTCGCCATTTATTTGAACTTCGTCTCCCTCAGACTTCAGAAGACCCGCTTCAGGCACTACAGGCTCTGGATTTCGAGAAAAGCCCAGGCGTTTGAGCTTCCCGGATGTGTGAGCAAGTCGGAAACGGATGGCTCCCGCCCTTGCGCTCGCGCGTGGAGGCGTGAACCCTTTTCCCGCGTAAAGTCCAATCACTGTGTCAAGGATTGACGTGCCCAAGGCGTGCGAGAGCATGACTGGAATCATTCCTCCAGCCAGTCTGGGGTTGACCTCGATGATGACGGGGCCCGACTCCGTTATCACGAACTCCACATGAGCCGGTCCGAACTTCAGGCCCAGAGCCGACACCGCTCGCGCAGCGAAAGAAGCCAGTTCCTTGAGGGATGGCTCCGGTAGCGGGGCCGGGAAGTCGTGCCCTACCTCGACGAAGCAGGGAGCCGGCCCTTTGTGCTTGGCAAGAATCCCAAGGCAATGCAGCGCCCCATCGTACGCAATTATCTCAGCAGAGTATTCTTTACCCGGTATATATTGCTGGATGAGGACGTCGGGACTGGGCAGATCCACTTGATCCAATAATACGTCCTTTGCACTCTCAAACGCCTTGGTGGCGGCTGCAGCACTATCGCATAACCTCACGCCGCTACTACCGCTTCCGGAGACCGGCTTCACGACCACTGGCAGAGTAGCTTGGGCAAGAATGTTCTCCACGTCTCTGACGGAAGTGGCCAGCCGAGTTTCAGGGATAGTGATTGATTGTCGCTGCAACTCGGCCGCTTGCTTCCATTTGTTCCGGCAGGTAGCTATAGCCTCCGGATTCGCTGCTGGTAGCCCGATCGTAGTCGCAGCACGTGACGCTGCTTCCACAAAATAATCCGACGACGAGTATATTCCTGCCAGCCTTCTTAATTTGACGGCGACCCCAATGAGTTCGTCCGGACTACGCGTTTCAGCTTCGATCACTTGAGCGACGGATTCCCTGTGAAACGGATAGCGCGCAGGATTGCGCGTGACGAGATAGGGCTCAAAGCCCAGGGCTCGGGCGCGCTTCATCAACAGTTCGCCAGTGCCCGTCGTGTTGCTTTCTACGAAAAGGAAGCTACCTCGGTTCATCATGAAGCATTCTCGAGCGCGTGTAGGACAGCCTCCCGGCTTCTCCGATTCCAATGATATCGGTTCCATGGTGGGAGAGCCCTCGAGGGATGATTTTGGGTTGCCGGCGCGTCCAGGAGTACACCTTCATTTAGACATCCGTTCTGCTCGAGCCACTTATGGTCGTAAACAGCTTCGACGTAGCGGTGGCCTTCATCAGGACATATGACGACTACGGTCTCTTCTGGATACTGCCGAGAGCGCCAGCGCCCCACGATGTAGCTCGCTCCGGAAGTCGGTCCAGCGAAAACGGCGTGCCGCTCGTGGAGAGTACGCGTTGCAGCAAATGCGAGCGGAGCCGAGATGAAATGCACCTCGTCATACAGTTCGTGCTTCACGTTTTTGGGGACAAGACTGTTCCCCAGCCCCCGAAGTTTCCGCTCGCCGTCCAGTTGGCCAAAAATGACGCTATTGAAGGTGTCCACGCCGACCAGGCGCGCACCAGAGGCTTTTTGGCGAAGGCGCTCTATCGTTCCGCAAGTAGAGCCGCCTGACCCGACAGAACCAACCAAAGTTACATTGTCATCCAACATTTCAGATACTTGATCAGCGAAGATCTTATAGGCCGCGGGGTTGTCTGGTGTTTCGTATTGCTGGGGCCAGAAACAGGAGCGGCCCAACTGTCTCATTCTAGCGTGTAATGCATCGAGGCGGCTTCTTTGAAAGCCACCCTGATTCGCCTTCTCAGTTATTATGCGGACTTCGGCTCCCAAGGATATTAACCTGTTTTCCAGGCCTTTCTCCATCACTGGATCTGTGAAGATTTCGAGCTGGAATCCGCATTCCCGGCAAACTACTGCCAAACCCAGCGCGAAGGTTCCACTTGAGGTCTCAAGAACTTTCATGCCGTGCGTCAAAGCTCCTCGAGCCAGCGCTCGCTCAATGATGTACTTCGCAGGGAGAAGCTTCATGAACGCGAACTGCGCAAGATAAAGGTTTGTCTCACACCTGATAATGCTGGGGAGAGCATAGGCATCAGAATAGCCGGAGAATGGCAGGCGTTTGCGAACAGCGTCCATATTGCTTACCTCACCGGCAGCCAGTAATGGTCAGATATATTTTTGGCGAGTTGTCGTATGGCGATACATGGGCGAGCACGGACCGAAGCTTCCGTGGAAAATCAGCCGCCATTCGATCAAGCAGGATTCCAATCATTGTGCCGCTGTGCGCGACTATGACCCCGAGAGCGTCAGTGGCCTCGGATGCTTTCAGCATCGGGTTCAGATGCTCCTTTGGAGCCCGCTCCTGATGCAGGAGCGCGCTGGTCGTAGCTATTCTGCCTATCGCGGCCGTGTCACTCCGCGGTATTGCGATCCGTGCGCAGTCGAGTAATTGGTGATATTCTGCTCTGTGACTGGTGGAGATTTCACCTCGCCGTTGATCATAGTCGACAGTTTCGACAGTCCCTCCTTCATCGATGCCAACGATTGCAAGCGGCGGCATTTGCCCAAGGAAGGAGAGCAGCCTACATGCACGCTGCTGATATGCGACCACTCCTGGGTACATCACCCCGTCGGATGGCTCGATCTCCGCCATTAGCTTCTCGATCAATGATGTCCGGACCCTACGCTTGAAGCAGCAGGCGATTGACCGTGCAGCCGCAACAAGATCCGCAGACGAACTCGCCAGCCCTTTGCCTTCGGGGAGCTCAGATTGCAAAACGAGGATTCCTCCCGAGGTGCCGAGCGCAACGACGAGATTCTCAGCCAATCGTTTTGCTTTGACTTTATGTGACGGATAAACGGTTACGGATCGTGTGCCTGCGATCGGCATGAAGTGCGCTCGCGCAAAGAGCGCGATGGGCATCGTGACCAAGAAGTGAGGGTCCCGGGGAACGGAGCCGACCGGCAACTGGCCTTGCAGTAACTCGCCGAATGTGCCGCAACAAAGAGCGTCGCTGGAATGAACCCTTGGCTGCTGCCCGTCCTCGGCGGTAATGAGGGCTGCATCTGCGCCATCGAACGTCTGGTGATACATGTATGGCCTCCACACTTCATCGGCGGCCGCTTTGAGAAGTTCTCTAGTCGAGATGCTCGCCCCGCTTCCTCGAGGGCCGATAGGATGCGCAGAATTTTGGATCGTCATATCACTTCCCCGTCAGGTATATTGAAGTGTGATTTGCTGCTACGACACGAGACCCAGATCATCTGAACTGAGCTCGCGTTTCGGTTGGCATACTTTTAAGTACCTAGGGGCGCTAGGCGCCTAACCTCGGACTCTGGAGGTGAACGTACCATTGTCAGCGATTTTACGTCGCAAAGATTCTGTGAAATTACTTGTAGGATCTGTTGCACCGTTTAATTACCGCGGCGTGGCATGGAGCGTCTCAGTGAAACTCGTTGGGCGCGACGTTCAGCCATTTTGAGCAGACCGGTGGTCCCGCTTTGCCACCTTTGGGCGGAATCTGATCGGTAACGGCGCGCCACTGCCGCGCACACTGTTCTCGACATCCCTCAGCTTCGTTTGAATGAGCTTGCGCGCCGTCAGCACCCCCGCACCTTTTGCGCGCCAGCGACTTGCAATGCACCGGTCGGAAACCAGCCAAGCCGCACCAGCTGCGCGATTCCACGCGCGTCATTGCGGCCCGACTTCACCGGCATCGCCTTGAAGGCGTCGCGCACATGCCGCGTCTCCAGCAGCTCCACCGCCAATCCCGCTTGCCGCATTGCCGCATAGAGCCATTGCGACAGCGGCCCGGCTTCCAGGCCGATCAGAACCAGAGGAAGGCAGAGCGACGCATTCATGCATTCAACGCCTTCGGCTCGCTTGCCACCTTGCTCTAGCTAGTGCCCGTCCACAAACGGTAAGCTGCTGAAATTACTGGAGGAACCACCAAATTTCCGCAGGAAAGGCCTGACGGTTTCAGGTACACCTTAGATCATACCACTGATTCTAAAGGGAAACCCGCAACCGCCGGAGCCGACAATGCGCCGTTAGTGGTATGAGATCGCCACAAGGAAGATCATTGTCGAACAGACGTTCGAATTTGGCACGAGAGGCGACCGTCGTCATTCGACGTTCAGAGTTCTCGCGTTCAGCCGTGTCCGATTGAAGACGTCTATGTTAGAATCTGGATACACTGACGCGCTCGTATTCCGCCGGCGCGGCACGAAATACGTAGGTTTTCTTCTTTTTGTTCGAACAACCTCTTCCGTGGCACGCCGATTGCACGGGACACGGTTAAGGCTCGCCGCGTTCAGCCGAGCTGTTGTTTTCGATCAATGAAGCCCGAGAGTGTAAGCGTGATAGCGGGCAAACATCCAAGGAGTGGCTCATGCGGGTGGCCGTCGTGTGGAACTATGATCATAAGGGCGTAATTAACCGGTTCGGTCGGCCTCGCCCGTGGGGCGACGACCGCGAGACGGTCGAAAGGGTGGTGGCGGCACTGCAAGAGGGCGGCCACGAGACGCTGCTATGCGAAAGCGACAAAGGACTGCTCACTACGCTCGAGCGGTTCATGCTACCCGATCCGCAAACCCGCCCCTCCGGAATCGTCTTCAACATGACGTACGGAATTCAAGGCGAGTTGCCTTGCACTCACCTTGCGGCCATGCTCGAGATGGCCGGCGTTCCGTACACCGGATCGAGTCCGCTCGGACATGGGCTGGCGACCGACAAGGTCATCACCAAGAGGCTCATCCGCGATGACGGCGTGCCGACGCCAAACTTTCGCGTAATGCGCCGCGGCACTGAGACCATTGGCGACCTGCGATTCCCAGTGGTAGTGAAGCCGCGTTACGAATCTACGAGCCTCGGATTGCAGCTCGTACACGAACCCGCTCAGTTGAGGCAGGCCGTAGAAGTGATCGTCACGCACTATACGCAGGATGCGCTCGTAGAAGAATACATCGAGGGACGGGAAATCACCGTCGCGCTGCTCGGAAACGGAGAGCTCGAGGTCTTGCCTTTTGTGGAGCACGACTTCGGCGACCGCGAAACGCGCCTTCTGACTCTGGAAGCGGTCGCGCCGCCGCCGAAGATTTGCCCGGCGCGAATCGCAAGCAAGCTTGCGACGATGCTGCGGGATATTTCGGTTGCGACCTTTCAAGCTTGCCAGTGCCGGGATTACGCCCGCGTCGACCTCCGGATCGATCGCTCCGGCCAGCCCTTTGTCCTAGAGATCAACTCCATGCCGGGGCTCGGTATACGCTCCTTGTACTCCCTGGCCGCGACGACCGCCGGATACAGCTACTCGAGCTTGATCAATCGCATCCTCGACGTCGCCCACACACGGTATTTCGGAACCGGCATTCCCTAGACCGGACACACGTCGAGCCGGCGCCTACTTAAGGTGCCTCGGCAGTCACAGCTAACCGCGGACCTCAGGGATGACTACTTTTTAGGGGGCAGGCCACAATTCCAACGACAGGAAAATTGCGCCAAAGATTGGTGGGGATAGCGGTCGGTGCTTCCGATTGGCAAGCTGCGACTGGCATGTTTAGCAGTTGTGTGCGTCAAGTTCTGCAAAATGGCGTGGCATCGCGGTGACGTCGGCGTGTCCGCCGCGCAGCCCCCGTGTTTAGCGGAGCGGCGGACACATGACGGTGCTCAGGCGGCCAGGGCCCTCAGGCTCTCCTTCTTGTGCTCGCGCAGATGATCCATGTTGAGATAGCGGGTCGCCTCGAGCCAGTTCTCGTGGATCTCCACCGCCAATGCCCGAACC
>NZ_JAMYSQ010000027.1:0-86506 GCF_040321995.1 Mesorhizobium sp. M0207 | reverse complement strand
GGGTTGATCGTACGACGATGGTGCCACCTCGCCGCTCCCCCGCATAGCTTCTCATGCATCAGAGCACTCAACAGCAAAAGGTGCGGGGAAATTCGCGCTTACCGTCAAGCGCTTCCGACGGCAATGCCGGCGCTGCACCGCCCGGGTCGTCCGCCTCACCTAGCCGGCGTACCGCTCGCGGCGGACCCATGCGACCGCGCAGAGCTGCTGGCCCGCCTGCACGAAACTGCTTCTGCCAGCGATAGAGACCCTTGCCAGAGATGCCGAGCTCCCGCGCCAACTTGCTCATATTGGCGCCCGCAGCCATGCGTTACACCGCCGCTCTCTTGAATTCGCCACTGAACCGCCGCCCCGGGTTCTTCTCTCCTCATCAGCTCTCCTTAACGAATGGAGAACTGTTACCCTTTTCGTGTCTCAGAATCGGGGTGCACCACACCGGTTCGGACAGGATATTCGGATATTCCTTTTAAGTACCTCCGATGAGCGCCGCCCGCCAGCTTCCCGTTCGGAATAGCATTTGCACTCGAAGTGCCCGCACGCTGTGATGATGGCTCACCATTGCAGCAATCGAGGGTGGCATGACAGAGCTCGCGATCGATCAGGGAGTGGTGCGCGAGCAAGTGCTTGGGGTACCCGTGCACGCGCTGGGCTTGGCGCAGGCAGTCAACTGCGTCTTCGACTGGGCCCTGCGGCGGGAGAGCCGAACGGTTTTCCTGTGCAATGCCCACAGTGTCGTCACCGCCCGCCGCAATCGCGCCCATGCCGAAGCGATGGATAGCGCCGATCTTGTCGCGCCCGATGGAGCGCCGGTGGCCTGGATGCTGAGACGGCAGGGACACGCGGATCAGCCGCGCATCGCCGGACCGGACCTGATGTGGATTTGTTGCCGGAGGGCATCGGAACTGGGCTCGGCAATGTTCCTGTACGGCGGCAGCCCGGGCACTCTCCAGCGTCTCGAACAGTGCATTCGAACCGAGTTTGCCGGCATAAACATCGTGGGCTCTTACTCACCTCCGCCCCGCCCTCTGTCGGCCGAGGAGGATGAGGCAGTGGTCGGAATGATCAATCAGTCCGGTGCGAGGATCATGTGGGTGGGGCTCGGATGTCCCAAGCAGGAAAGCTGGATGCAGGCGCATCGCGGCCGGATCAATGCGGTCATGTTAGGGGTAGGAGCAGCTTTCGATTTCCACGCCGGAGACGTCAAACGGGCGCCGCAATGGATGCAGAAGAGCGGGCTGGAATGGCTGCACCGGCTCTTCCAGGATCCCCGCCGGCTGGCGAGCAGGTATCTCGTGACGAACAGCCTGTTCATCCTGGCTTTGTTGCAGGCAACGCTGCTTCCCAGGCGCAGACTTCGTGACGGTTAGAGGGAGGCGGAACCAGTGAACACACTTGGACCGCCGTATTGCCGATCTGCGCCAACTTCTTCACGGCCGGCTGTTCTTTGGCGCTGCTTCTGGGAGGCGGCGCTGCCATATCTGGACTGGGTGGTTTGCATTGCCTCGACAGGCACCTGACTGGAGGCTACCATGACCCTGAGCAAACAGGCCGCCAGTCTGGCTGTCCTGCATGTCACCGACGTCCTGCAGCCGCTGATCATCTTGCCCTATGCCGGGCGTGTCCTCGGACCCATGAGTTTCGGGCGCTACGCGTATGCGCTCGCCATCGGACAACTCGCTGCCGTCGTTGTGGCCTATGGATTTCATTGGACGGCGCAGCGCAGGGTAGCTTCCCTCCGATACGAGCCGGCGGCGATCGCGTCCCTGGTTGCTCAGGTCATGGCCACCAAGGCAGTGCTGTTCATTGCCGTATGCCTGGTGGGCCTTGTGCTGGCCGGCGACGTGCTGGCGCTCAGTAGGCCGACATTCCTGTGCGCGATGCTCTCGGCCGCCGGCGGCATTATTTTTCCGGCATGGCTCTTCGTCGGCCTTGAACGCGCCTGGCAGGCGGCCGTCGCCGTGGTTGTTGCTCGCGTTCTGGCGCTCGTCTGTTTCGTCGCCATGGTCGCATCACCTGACCAGGTCGCACTCGCCGTTGCCATCCAGAGCGCAGTTCCCGTCGTCAGTGGCGTCATCTGCTTACCTTTCATCCTTCCCATTGGGTTCGGCGGCTTCAGGTCCGTCACGCTTTCGACGATTGGAATGCAGCTGCGCAATGGCTGGAGGGGATGCCTTTTCATAGCCGTGGAGACTGCCCTCGTCACCCTCCCTGTTGCCCTTGTCCAGCATTTCGCAGGCTATGTCGCAGCCGGGCAATATTCTGTCGCCGAAAAGTTTCTGTTAGCCTCGAGAGTATTTTTCAAGTTGCTTATGGATACTTTCATACCGAGGGTTTCATACTACGCTCATGTCGATCCGGCTGCCGGGGTTCGATTGATAAGAAGATCACTATTCACCGTAGCGGGCGGGGCGGCGATGAGTATTGGAATGTTCTTTATTGCTCCATACATAATTTTGATTCTGTTTGGAGATAAATTTTCAGGAGCGACACCTATAGTGCGTGCGATGGCTATCATACCATTTCTTATGAATATAAATACATTCACATCAAATGTATTTATGTTTAGTTACGGATATGAAAACGAATGGGCGGCCCTTAATGCAGCCGGTCTGCTAGTATTCCTGGTGGCCGCATATTCTTTGTCTTTCGTCATGGCGGAGCAAGCCATTGTTTACGCGATGGTGGCGAAGGAAGTCGTCGTGCTGGTGGTTTCAGCCGGCTTCTTCCTCATTGGCGGAGCGGCAGTCCTTCGCACGGCGGCGGCTTGCGACGCAGGCCGGGTGCGAGCACATCCCCCGGCGTCCCAATCCGCGCCGTTGGAGCACGAGGCCGATCGTTTCCAGTCGTAGGAGAGTCTGTATGTTCGCCACCGATCACTTCGTCGTTCAGCCGTCCGGGTCGCCTCACCAGCAGATACCTCCCAAGGATCGCGACGAGCTGACCGTGAAAGACATCTTGAGATTTATTCGAAGCAGTTGGCGCCTTTGCCTCCTCTGGATGGTTGTAAGCCTTGGTGTCGGCGGCGCATATACAGTCCTTTCGCCTGGATATTACAGCGCTTATGCGACGATCCTCCTTTCATCTCCGCCCGCTCCGCAACCGGGCGAAGCTCAGGCGGATGAGAGGGTCTATGTAGAGAGCCAGATACAGGTCATTCAGTCGGACGAAGTCGTCGGACGTGTTGTTGACCACACTGGCTTAGCGGAAGACGAAGAGTTTGTGACGGACGACAGCTTGCGCACCCGGATATCCAGCTATGTGCAGGGCCAATTGGCGTCTCACTTCGGCACCGAACTGCCGACGGCGGAGCCAAATATTCGGGATGAGGCGATGGTCCTTGTGAGGCGCGCGTTTTCCGTTCTTCAGATGGGTTCCTCCAGCGCCGTCGAGATCGGGGTCACCTCTTCCGATCCTCAGTTCTCCGCCATGCTCGCGAACGCGATCGCCGACGGTTACATCGGAAATCAGCGCGAGCGCAGGCAGGCGGCTGGCGCGGAAGAAGCATCTGATCTGCACAAGCGGCTGGCGGAACTTCGGGAAAAGGCTTTTGTGACCGAATCACTGAAGGAACTCCAATCGGACCCTGAATCTGCGGAGAGGGCAAGAGTCCTTTTCCGCGAGCAGCAGAGCGCGGCCGAGGTTTATCGCTCGCTTTACAATGCCCTTCTGCAGCGGACCCTCTCCGATTTTAGCGCCTCGTCGCTGATCCCGAGCGCAAGGGTCATCACCGCGGCCGAACCGCCTCGCCAACGCAGTTGGCCGCCACCCGTCCTGATGGTAGCCCTCTCCGTTATGGCCGGTGGGGTTGCCGGCGTTGGTCACGCATTGATCAGGCAAGCAATGAACCACCGCCTGATAACGGTCGAGGATGTGCACAGGTCGACCGGCCTTGATCGGATTGTAGGGATACGCAGAATTCCCCGCCGCAGGTGGAATGTTGTGGGGCCATGCGAGCAGTCTTTGCAGCCCGTCTACTCAAAGGACGCTCCCGAGCTTCACAGCTCGCTGAGCAAAATTGCCAGCCGTATGCGCGGAGTTCAGGGCCGCCAAGGCGGATTTGTAATCGGCGTTGCTTCACCCCTCGCCAAGTCCGGAAGCTCCACGGTGGCGGTTCATCTCGCAAGGCTCATTGCGGCGACCGGGCAAAAGACACTGCTCATTGATGCCAATTGGCAAAAGCCATCGATGAACCAACCAATGGTGAACGCGGAGCCAGGTCGCAAGCTCGCAAGGGCGTTTGCCATCATTCCCGCGCATCAGGGAGGGCTGGAAGTTCTGGTTCTCAGGCCCACCGGGTCAATCTCCGAGTTGAATGCCTCGCTCTCCATCTCCGCTGCACTCCAGCATCTGCAGCAAGAATACAGTTGTATAGTGGTTGATTTTCACAGCACCGATCGCATCGCTGATCTGGAAGCTGCCATGGGCGTCATCAACGAGGTCCTTTTGGTGTTGCAGGCACGCCGCACTTTCGCGGATCACCTCAAGGGAATCCTGCGCATCATCCCTGCAGAGAAACTCTCGGCAGTAATTTTGACCAGGATGAACCGTGCGGCTTTCAGTCCTAACCGGGAATACAGGCCATGACCTCGCCAGCGACATTGTCACGCAGGAAGGGTTCAAAGCCGGTCGACCTCGTTTCCAGCCATTCCCCTGACGTGCTCGACTACACCCTCTTTCTCTCGGGCATTTGGCTGGCCTGCGCCCTCGCAATATCCCTGCGCCTGCTTGGCCTTTTCTTCATAGTGGTCCCGGTCGGTGTCTGTCTGGCCTATGCCTTGCTGCGGCAGACGGTGCCGCCTCGTCTGCTCGCGGTCTACACCGCCTTCTGCCTCTTCATTGCCCTGCTGTCCAGATACAGGCTGATGCCGGATTCCTGGCAGGTTCACTTCCTTCAAGAAGCAGTCACAAGGCAAATCGTCCCGATTGTTGGATTCTTCGCCGTCGCATGGGCGTCCAAGGCTTATTTCCGCCGCAGGCTGATGAGCGGCAATGCCTTTTTTGGTGCACCCGTTTTCCTGTTCCTGTCTCTCGTTGTCGCGCCGGCGGTGATGTTTCAGCAGGACGTGCAATATCCGCGCGCATCTGGGCAAGCCGCGATAGTGATTCTTTATGGTGCGCTGATCAACAACATGGTCATTGCCGTGTTTTTCATTGCAGGCGGTATCTTTCTGACGAACGACTGGCGCCGATACGGCGGCATTTTGCTCCTTTTGGGCATAGCCCTCGCCAGCCCCTTGGCTCAGTTCAAGGTGCTTGCGGTCACGACGATCGTCATTCTGATTGGCGTGCCCGGCCGGTTGATGGCCGCAGCTTTGGCGACCGCACTGACTTCGGCTTATGCCGTCGGGCTCAACTTCATACCTCAAACCTTTGCTCTGGACCCGAACTCCGGGATCCGACTCGCGTTCATTTCGGACGCACTCGTATCCGTCGCGGATACATACGGGTTTGGCATCGGATTTGGGAGGGAATCTGTCCGATGGCGATACGAGTTTCCCGGATTCGAGGATATTACCTTTCTTCCCGACACCCATAATATTACGCATGCCAGAATGCTTGAGGTACTCTCGACAGGAATTCACAATTCGTTCTTTCAAGCCATATTGCGGACGGGGGTCATTGGTTTCATTTTGATCGTGTCTGCCATTTTGGTGGCCTTCCCGCCAAATCGACTGCCACGCGGTGTTCGCAATCATGCGTCCACGGTCTTCATCACGATTTTCCTCGCCATGTTCGTCAATCCGGCCCTGGAGAGCCCTCTACAGATTGTGGGAATTGCTTTCTCATACGGCTATTTGATTGCGCTTCGCGCCAGCGTTCCGGCCTTGGCTGTGGAACTTCCTCCAGTTGAACCGGATCGAACGCAGCATTACGCTTGTTCATACATCGGAACGAACATGGATGCGGCCCTCCCGACATAGGGCAGGCTATCGGTCTCGGTAGAAGGGATCGCGTTGTACGATTTTGGCGCGGCAGGAGCGGGGGAGCCGTCCACTGATGTGCCCGCTCATGCGGCGGCGCCGTGCCGGTCCATCAGGAGTGCCTCGAAAGAGCCAGCGAGCCAGCCATTTTGCCTCGGCCTCGGCTATGCCTCTTCTGGTAGCATAGGGCCATCCACTGCGCAGGTTCGCCCGCGCGGGGAGAAACCCGTAATAAGCCGCCCGTAGAGATACGGGGGCAACCCGTTGGGGGACCCATGAAGCTGTTGAGATCCTTGTTGTCGGCGCTGTCGATGACCATGGCTTCGACCCGCCTCGCTTCGTTTGCTGGCGCCATCGCTCTGATTCCGACAGCGGCACTTGCCGACTACAAGCTAAAGCCCGGAGATACGCTGGAAGTATCGGTCCCTGGTATTCCGGATTTCAGGCAGCGATTGCTGATCGGAGTGGACGGCGAGGTGAACTTGGCGCTGGTTGGAGCGGTTCAAATCAGCGGCCTTTCCGTTCAACAAGCGCAGGAAATAATCGCCGGCAGTCTCGCCAGCAAGCCCTATCGGCGGGGGACCGAGGACGGCCGTGAAATAACGCAGCTGATCCAGACGGACCAGGTCTTCGTTTCGCTTGCCGAATACCGGCCCATCTATGTTTATGGTGATGTGGCCAGGCCGGGAGAGTACATCTTCCGGCCGGGTATGACTGTCCGACAGTCTGTGGCGGTTGCGGGTGGCTACAGCGCTGCCCAGGTTCGCATCGCCAATCCGCTCATGGAAGCGGCCGATTTCCGTTCCGAGTACAAAGCCCTATGGGCGCAATTCGCAACGGAACAGGTTCGCATTTGGCGCCTTCGCACCGAACTCGGCGAAGAAGTCGAACATGTCGAGAACGCACCGGTGCCTGAGGCGCTCGCCGAACGATTGAAGCAAACGGCAACAGCGCATATCGAAGCTCGTCAGTCAGACAGTGAAAAGGACAAGGAGCTTCTGCGACGTGCTGTCGAGGAGGCTAACATGCAACTGGGGCTCCTGTCTGAAAAGAAGAAGAAGGACGAGGAGGGAAGCCAGGCCGACACCGACGACTACGAGAGAGTCAGGACGCTGTTTCAGAAGGGCCTGGCGGCGACCACGCGCCTATCTGAAGCCCGTCGAGCGGCGCTTATGTCATCAACCCAACTGCTCGATACGATCGTCCAGGCATCGAACATCGAGCGCCAGCGCGGCGAATATGTCAGACAGATGAACAAGATCGACAGTGAACGACGAATCGCGGCCTTGGGAGAGCTACAGGAGGCCTATATGAATCTGGCCCAGACCTCGGCGCGTCTTGAGGGTACTGCGCAGAAGCTGGCGCTTACAGGTCAAGCGCAATCCACCTTGCTGATAGCCGCGGGTCGGCCCGAGATAACAGTGCATAGAAAGCGAGAGCAGGGCGCCGAGACGCTCCCTGGCAGCGAAGATCTCGGGCTTGCGCCCGGCGACGTTGTGGAGGTCGTTTTGCCAAAGGTCGACTTTTCCGGAGCCGTCGCGTCGTCGCCACCGGCGTCCGGGATGCCGAATTGAGATTCGGACGTGGCGGACTGCGATGCGCGTCTTAATGGTTCATAATTTCTACCAGATAAGGGCCGGAGAGGACAGCGTGGTTCGGGAGGAGCTCGCGTGCCTCAAGCAGAATGGGGTCGACGTCGAGCTGTTCTCCGCCACGAATGACGATATCGTGTCGGTCGCGCGGAAGATTTCTAGCGCCGTGGGGGTCATCTACAACCCTCATTCACGGCGGACCCTGTCCCGAAAATTGGCGGAATTTTCACCGGATGTCGTCCATATCCACAATTTCTTTCCTCTCCTGAGCCCCTCCATCCTGGATGCGTGCCGCGAGGCCGGCGTGCCATCAGTGATGACCTTGCACAATTTCAGGATTCTCTGTCCCAGCGCCTTGCTTTATCCCGATGAGAGGCTTCGGGAGCGAAGTCTCCGCCACGCCTGCTGGTGGACTGTTCCGAAGAAGGTCTACAGGAATTCCCTGGCGGGCACGCTCGCCGTCGCCGCAATGGTCGAGTTTCACAAGCGGGCCGGCACCTGGTCCCGCAAGGTCGACCGCTTCATTGCCCTTACCGACTGGGCCAGGCACAAGCTTGTGGAAGGCGGCCTGCCGGCCGAACGCATCGTCGTCAAGCCGAATGCGGTTGCCAGGCCGCCGATCTTCGGTGACCTTCGTCGCAATGGAGGGCTGTTCGTCGGACGACTGGATGAGCACCACAAGGGAGTGGCCACGCTGCTCGAGGCGTGGAAGGAGATCGACTATCCGCTGCGGATCATCGGCGACGGGCCGTTGGCTCCGCTCGTCGAGCAGTCTGCGGGCGAGCGCGTGGAATATCTCGGGCGTCAGTCGCGCGACACGGTGCTGAAGGAGATGCAGGCTGCAGCATTCCTGCTCTTTCCGTCGAAAGGCTATGAATTGTTTCCCATGACCGTCATCGAGGCCTTCGCAAGCCGGCTGCCGGTCATCTGCACGGATTTGCCGTGGATCAAGGGGGTCGTTGAGCCAGACGTCACCGGCCTTGTCGTTCCTGTCGGCAATGCCGGCGCGTTGGCCGATCAGGTGCGCTGGGCGCTTTCAAACCGATCTGCCTTGCAGGAAGTGGCAGGCAGGGCCTATGCCGCCTATCAGGAGCGGTACACGCCCGAAGCAAACTTCAATCGGCTGATGGCCATCTATGAACCCCTGGTCAGGCGCCCGATCCGGGCCTTAGCGGCAGTGTCGTGAGGTGGGCCGGAACATGGGCTGGCAGGAACCGACCAGGGCGGCCCATAGGGCAGACCAAGCTTCACGCGTCAACAAGCGCAGTGCGGGCCGGGGTACTCCCCATTTGCTCGAGGATCGATCCTGCCGCCTCGCATACTTCGGCGAGGTCCTCTTTTGCTTCCATTGCTGAAACACGGTGCCACTGGAGGCTGCGGCCGCCCGCAGGCACCTGTTGTCACGGTTCGATCGAATGCGCATTGTCTTGACCCGGCGCGAACCTTTGGATTCACCTGATGGTGTGAGCATCTTCATTGTGGCACTTGCCCAGGCGTTGCTCGAACTGGGGCACCAGGTGCAGATCGTGGTCGGCACCTTCGAAAGCGCGAAATTCCAGCGACTTCTTTCGCCTCGCCTCAAGTTGCCGATAATCGGATTGAGCCGCACGCGGTTGACCGGACCGGCCTCAGTCGCGGCATGGCTGCGGGCGATCGGTATCATCAATCGGTTCCGGCCGGACCTTGTCATCCACAGCGAGACGGTGCCGCTACCGCTGCGTGGCACGATCGTCCAGGTCGTTCACGATCTCGAGAGGCGGAAAGGGCCGCTTGCGGCAGTATGGCGAGCCATTCGACGCGCGAGCATGCGGCGCTGCCACTACGTCGTCGCCTCCACGACCGAGCTTCAGGAGGAACTGGTGCGAGATCTTGGGCTGCCAAGCGACCAAATCCTGAAAATTCCCAAATGCATCGATCGCCAGTCATATGCGTCTCGTGGGCTGGCAGAGCGCGAGCGGGCAATCCTCCATGCCGGCACGTCGCCCTACAAGGTGCCAGAGGCGACGATCCGGGCATTCGGCGCCCTCAACGACCCTTCCGTACGGCTCTACCTGACGGGTGACATCACACGACCGGTGACGAAGGCGGTCGACGCTCTTCCTGAAGCGATACGGGGGCACGTGGTCCTTCTCGGGATGGCAGAGGGAGCACGCGTTCGCGAACTACACAGCCGCGTTCGCGTCGCCGCTTTCCCCACGCGCTATACGGTCCCTGTCGCCTCGGCAACGGTGATGGAGGCGATCGCCACCGGCACGCCCATCGTCGGGTCTTCAAGGCTCAGCCGGGATCTGCTCGCGGATGGCGTGAATGGGGCAGTGGTCGAACCACAGGCCGAGGCGATGGCCGCAGCGCTGAAGGCTGTGCTGGACGATGATGACCTTTGGTCGCGTTTGTCGGCAGGTGCCGGCCAGTGGGTGGGACGGTTCGATGCACAGGGAGTCGCAAAGCAATATCTCGAGCTCGCGGATCTCTGCGGACATGGGAGATGACAAAGGGACTGCCGAGCCGCAGCGGCATTCAGGCTCGCAGATCGTCAGCGGCTTCCTCGGGCACCTTGGACCCTCGCTGAAAGCTTCTTACGATTGGGGATTGCGATGATCATCGGCTACTGTCGTATCAACACCTTCGAACCCGCTGCCAGGCTGGAGGCGCAAAAGCTTTATCTTGCCCGCTTGGGAGCCGAGAAGTTCTTCTGCGAGAAGACTGGCATATTCGGTTCGACGCCGGAGCTCGAGAGGGCGATCGCATGTGTCAGGAAAGGAGACGTGATTGCGGTCACGAAGCCGTACCGTGTTGCGCGCACAACCCGCGAAGTGCTGGCGCTCATCGAAAGGCTTGGCAGCAAGCATGTCGGTCTTCGCATCGTCGACACACCTATCGATACGAGCACGACGACGGGACGCATGATTCTTGCATCAGCGCCTCTCTGGACGCTTGGGATGTCGCCGTCGCGGTCAATGCTGTCAGACCTGCTTCTCTTTTGGCGTCGTCGTCGATAGGGCCACATCGGATCTCTGCTCACTGCCAGTTGAAGGCAAGCCGCAATGGCGGTCTGGGATCAAACGGCTTGCGCTCGATGGACCAACCGGCATGCACGGCCGCCCTTTGCCAGATGAGGTTGCGGGGACTGGCGAGCGCGTAGACGCAGCAGTCCCTAACACTGTGCTTTTCAGCGCCTTCTGATATCCGGGTATGGAACGACAGGCCGTTGGATGTCGGGGCGTCCCTGCCGTCCCGTGGCTCATTGTAGGTGTCCCGGCTCCGGCAGCGGTTGAACGAACAACCGCCACTGCCGACCTTGCCCTGCGGAACGGCCGAGAAGGCGCCGTTGCCCTGTTGAACGGCATCGACGTCATCGACCCGGCAATTGAAGCTTCCCTCCAGCATGACGCCAGCGCCCGTGGGACTGTTGTTGTAGAAGACGAGTCCACGTCGAATTGTACAGCGATCCGAGTGAAAGGCGGAAATGTTGTCCTCGGTCCAGGAGGTGGGACCGTTCTCGGCCGAGAATTCTTCCAGGCTCGTATCCGGAGAGCGGTCGAACTGCACATTCTGTCCACGGGGGAACGGCCCGCGCGCGTCGTGGAGTTCGAGGAAGCTCATCTGGGTGCCTGGACAGTCGAAGACATAGATATTGGAGGAGCCGCGGGACGCCTTGACACGGATGATGATCGCATCGGGGCAGCTTTCCAGCTCTATGTTGTTGCGGTTCTGGCTTGGTTCGGTCCCCGGGGGAACGCCGACATGATCGATCTCGAGATCCTGCAAGCGTATTCCGGCGGCTCCGCGGGCGTATATTCCGCTGCCCATGGCATGACGAATGCGGCAGCTGCGTACGATGACGCCCTGATGGAGTGCCGTGACCCCGTTGCCATAGGGGGCGTAAATGTCAAGGTTTTCAATGATCTGCCCATCCGCGCGCGTGAGCACGGGTCCACTTGGACGCGCAAGGGAGACGGCACCCCCGAACCATTTATCGCCCGATCGCCCCTGGGCCAGGGGCACCGCTGCACCGACGGCACCCGAGGCAGGCAGCGCTAGCAGCCCGGCAAGGAGACGGCGCCGATTAAGGCGCCGGGGTTCAAGAGACTGCCGGCCGCGCAACATGAAATTTATCAGCCCGCCCGGTTCGGGTGCCAAACGTCGATTCGGCTTGTGCGGAGACGTCGAGGTGGCCAACGCGATGCAGATAAACCCTACCTCTCGGCAAGGCGGCTTCTTCGGTCAGGTTGTCGTCAGGCATCCCCATTTTTCCCCTGTGCGCCAGCGGCGCAGGTTCGCGAAGAATGCACATCGGCGGCAGGCTTATGCACGCACAGCACTTCGCACACCATCTCTCCATTCTGGCCGCCGCGAAAGCCCTCCATAAGGCTTAACTCCGATGGGCAAAGTGCCATCGGCCGGATTCCCTGCCATTCTCTGAAGCTGGTAATAAGCGGAGCGCGAGGCGATGTCGGTTGAAGCGGACGTCTTTGACTATGTGATCGTCGGAGCCGGGGCGGCAGGCTGCGTCTTGGCCAATCGTCTGGCGGCTGATGGGACCAATATGGTCTGCCTGCTCGAGGCGGGCCCGGCCGACAGCAGCATCCTTCTGCACATTCCGGCGGGACTCTACAAGACATCCTCGAATCCGAAATATGCCTGGCAGTTCGACACGGAGCCTAGTCCGGGGACGGCCAACCGTTCTATTCCGATGTCGCAGGGCAAGACACTAGGCGGTTCGACCGCAATTAACGGGATGAACTACAACCGCGGCGCGGCTGCAGACTTCGACGAGTGGGCCCACCAGGGCAATCGAGGCTGGGGCTACGCCGACGTGCTGTCCTATTTCAAGAGAACCGAGCGGAGGCTTGGGGCATGCGATCCCTTCTACCGCGGGACGGACGGACTGCTTCCAGTTACAGATTGCGATTGGCGACATCCACTGTGTGATGCATTCATCGAGGCCGCGCTCAATGCCGGCATCCCGCGTAATCCCGACTACAATGCGGCAAGCCAGGCCGGTGTGGGCTACTATCAGCGCTATATCGATAACGGATGGCGCGTGAGCGCAGCGCGGGCTTTCCTACGGCCGATCGCCAGAAAGAAGAACTTGGACGTCCGCACGAACGCGCAGGCCACGGCCGTCCTGTTCGAGGGAAAGCGTGCCATCGGCGTTCGATATGGACGAGGGGGGCCGGGTCATCCCACCAGCTGTGTGAAGGCCCGTCGAGAGGTGATCCTCTCCGCTGGCGCGGCGAACTCACCAAAGCTGCTGCAGCTGTCAGGCGTGGGTGCTGCGAGAATGCTCTCCGGCCTTGGAATTCCGGTTGTGCACGAATCCCCCGGTGTCGGTGCAAATGTTCAGGACCACTACATAGTCCACCTGATCGCCCGGGTGGAGGGCATCGAAACGGTCAGCGGACACGGCTTCGCCCTCCTGCGCGAGGCAGCGAAATGGATGCTGGGCCGCCCGAACTTTCTCGCCGTCAGCCCGTCGCTCGTCTACGGGTTCGTCAACTCGCGGGATCTTCACTCCACCCCCGATATCCAGCTTGACCTTGCCCTGGGCAATTATACCGATCACGGCGGCGCGCGGCGGTTGCCGGTCATCAAGCTTGGCTATTATCAGTTGCGACCGAAGAGCGTCGGACATGTTCGGGCGGTCTCGGCAGATCCGTCACAAGCGCCGCTGATCCAGCCCAACTATCTCGCCGATGATCAGGACCGACAGGTCGTCATCAACGGCATGAAGACTGTGCAGCAGCTGTTTCGGGCCCCCGAGCTCAGGCGCTACAACTGCACGGAAGAGCTTCCCGGCCCGAAAACAACGGACGACGCCGACCGGCTGCAGTTTGCCCGCGAAACCGGGCTGACAGCCTATCATTTGTGCGGATCGTGCCGGATGGGCCCATCCGCTAGTGTTGAATCTGTCGTGGACGACCAGTTGCGGGTCCACGGCCTCGAGGGCCTGCGGGTCGTTGATGCTTCCATTATGCCCTCCGTTCCCTCGGCCAACACTTCGGCCGCTGTCTTTATGATCGCGGAAAAGGCAGCAGACATGATCCTGGGTCGGCAACCCCTCCCGGCACTGGAGCACTATGCGCCGGGCCAACCTGCGGCGGCCGAATAGTTGAAAGTCGAATGACAAGTGCCGGGAGAATTCCTTGAAGAGACGTACACTGGTTGCCTCTGAATTCAATGCGAAGGACCGGGCTCACTTTGCGTCGGCGTATGAGTTTTGCCGCATCGTTGCCGAATGCGAGGACGCCGATCTGATCGCCCCTGGCATCGACAACTACCTAACGAGACGCTTTCACGCCGTTTTGCCAAAGCACGACCCTCACAACGTCCAGCGTGACTTCAACAGACTGACAAACGCGTTTCGCAAAGGGCTGGGGTTAATGAATGCGCCAAGCATTGAGCATGTTCGGCTCACGCAAGATTATGACCTTTTCTTCTTCGTCGCCTGGAGTCCGCAAAGCCTTGTAGAATTGTCTCGGATCCACGACTGGCGCCGCCGATGCAAGGTTGCTGTCGCGTATCTGTTCGAGCTCTGGTCGAGCACTCTCGAAGAGGACCGCCGATATCTGAAGCTCCTGGACCAGTTCGACCACGTGTTCCTGTTGCACAGCGCGTGCATACCTCGCCTGCCTCAATACACCCGCACGCCCTGTTCCTTCCTTGCCACGGCCGTCGACGGCCTCATTGCAACGCCGTACCTATCGCCGGTCAAACGCGTGATCGACGTATACTCGATCGGGAACCGAGCCGCGAAGATACACCGACAGCTTCTGAAGCTGGCCGAAGAGCGGGACCTCTTCTATCTCTACGACACGCTCGCAAGCACAGATTCCCGGGTGAAGGCGTGGCATGAGCATCGTTTGCTGCTCGCCAATATCATCAGGCGCACGCGCTATTTCATGGCTTTCAGTCCAGCGACGCTTGCAAACTCGAAGGCCGTCACGGTTGCCGGCGAGCAGGTGCTGCCTGCCCGTCTTTTCGAAGGGGCCGCGGGGGGCGCCGTCATGCTTGGGACCGCGCCGCAATGCGCCGAATTCGGCGCGCACTTCGACTGGCCAGACGCAGTGATCGAGGTATCACCAGACTCGAGCCATATCGCAGACGTAATTGGCGAACTCGACGCAAACCCCTGCCGTACGGAATTGTTGCGCCGGACAAGTACGGTCCGTTGCCTGGAGATGCACGATTGGGTCTACCGTTGGGATCACATCCTAGCCACGATCGGCATGCAGCCGCTCCCACGCCTCCACGTTCGCAAGCTCCAGCTGCGACGGATCGCCGCCGATGCTATGGCGCTCGCCTAGACGATCAGGCCCTAAAATGAGACCCGGTTTCGGGTTCGGCGCTCAGCGGTGCCCAAAAAAGAGAAGAGCGGCAGTTTCGAACCGGTCGCTTCCGTTGGAGCGTCCGCCGCTCCAGGCCTGCGCGCGAGAGCATATCATTTCGAGGTACTCGAAAGGCTAACAGGCGCCGGAAGTGGGCAAGGAAGGTCGATGTGTCGGCCGGCTCTACCCTTTGGGGTTAGAGCTTATGCCGAATTGGATTCGCGCAGTGTCGCTGCCATTCTCTGGCCATTCCCCGTGCTACCGCAGCCACCGCAATCGAACTTCGCGTGAAGGGGCAATGATCGCAGGCGAGGGGTGCCACGTCACGCTGGGCACTCCGGTGGTTTTCAGCAGAGGAGGGGGGTCGTCCGATGTTGGTCGATGAATGCGGCTTCGAACGCAGGTGAACGTCATGGCACTTCTTCATGAAGGCCCCCGTGCGGGCGCCACGTCAAACGCACCGCGGTGGAACGCGCCCCTCAAGGTCAATGTTCTTCTGCAGTCGTCTCCGCTTCTCGAGGCAATGTCCGTCGTGCTGCTCAGCATCGGCTCGGGAATGGTATATGATCTTGTGAGTTTCGGACATTTCGGCGAGTACGGCCGGAACTTCGGGCTCGGTGTTGTTGTAGCCGCCCTTTTTTCGACTTCCGCATATGCGCGCGGCCTGTATCTGAGTTCCGAGCTGCGGTCGCTGGCCTCTCAGATCAAGGAGGTCGCGCTGATCTGGACGGCGGTCTTTCTTTGCCTGTCGGTTGTGGCGCTTGCACTCAAGGTGGGAGACATGTTTTCGCGCCAAGCCCTCATGCTGTTCTTCGTGACGGGACTTGGCGGCATCATCTTCGTGCGCCTTGGCGCCGGACGACTGTTTGCCTCGCTGACCAGGTCGGACATGCTTGCCAAACCGCAAGTAGTGATCGTAACGCAATCGGACGTGCGCGTGCCAAGCGGCGTTGTCCAGGCAATCGAGGCTTCCGGATGCCAGGTCTGCCAAACGATTACATTGCCTGCTGCATCCAGCGAGAGCTCGCTCCTTGAGTGTATGGATAAGCTCATTGAACATGTGCGTCGGCGTTCGGTCGACGAGATAGTCCTTGCTGTCAGTTGGGCTGACATATCCCTGATTGAGAAAATCACGGCCCACCTTTGCGTGGTCGCGGTACCCGTAAGGCTCCTACCGGACCACGTCGTTAGCGCACTCTTGAAGCGACCTGTCGTCAACCTGGGGGGGACGAGGGCGATAGAATTGCAAAGCGCGCCCCTGACGGCGCCTCAGCTCCTGATGAAGCGGCTCTTCGATCTTGTGCTGACCACTGTCGCCCTCCCATTTCTTCTGCCCCCTTTGGCCGTTGTTGCGGCGCTGATTGCGCTCGAATCCAGGGCGCCGGTGCTCTTCTGTCAGCGTCGGGCCGGGTTCAATGGCCGCACGTTCAAGATCTATAAGTTCCGAACGATGACGATCCTGGAGGACGGGCCCATTGTCCATCAAGCCTGCAGGGGCGATCCCCGCGTCACCCGCGTTGGGCGCATATTGAGAAGGTTTAGTATCGACGAGATTCCACAGCTATGGAACGTGCTGAAGGGCGACATGTCGTTGGTAGGCCCACGGCCGCACGCGCTCGCGCATGACAGCGAATACAGCCAGATCATCTCTCTTTATCCGGCTCGGCACAAGGTGAAGCCGGGGGTCACCGGCTGGGCACAAATAAATGGCTGGCGCGGCGCGACGCCTGATGTTTACATGATGATCAAGCGTGTCGAACACGATATGTGGTACGTCAACAACTGGTCGGTCTGGCTCGACGTAAAGATCCTGCTTCTGACCATCCCCCGCATCTGGACGGGGCGAAACGCCGTCTAGCCCAACTTTGCCGATTTATGTGGCAAGTGATTGATTTGCAAGGAGTGGCGGCTGGCCGACGACCCATCGATTAACTGCCAAGCGACACCCCACTCGGAAAAAGCGAACCTCTTCTTCGGTATAAATTGAATACGACTTTGGGTGAGGCTCGACACCATGAGAGGTGCGGCTCTACTACAAAAGGCGCTGTTACAGAACAACTGAATGCAAGCGATGATCAGGGCGAAAAACAGCGACCGCTCAATGCATAACCTGCGACTTCAAGCAAAAGTGCCCGCACGGCAACGGCGTTGGCAAGTTACCGCTTTGGGAGCGGAGGGGGAATGCCATGAAGATCGTGTCTCTCTGGTCGTGAGTTCCACTCGAATCGAACGATCTCCACGCCCAGACAAACGAGGATGACGGCTTCTGTGAGCCCGCAACAAACCCGAACCACTGACCGAACTGCGGGGCCTCCCCTTGTAGAGTACGCTACGGCGAGGTTAGTTCCCCAAGGTCGGCTTGCATGCATCAAAGGGCAAAACATCCTGCTCAGTTCAACGCAGGGGGTAGTCTTTGCGCTCAATGACACTGCGGCGGATATCTGGCGCTCGCTTGAAGAAGGCGTGCCGGTCCAGGCTATCTTGGGCGAGATGGCAGCCCGTGGCGTTGATAGGCAAGAGGCCTATGGCTATGTCGAGGCTGCCCTTCAAGACTGGGAACGGCTCGGCCTAATCCAGCCTGCTCCACCGCCGTGCCCAACCGCAGCTCATCAACATATCTGCCAGGTCGTTGCTGTTCCAGGCGTGTGTGTGCGCATACTGTATCCGGCTGCCGTCGCCTTTCCGGCCGCGACCGTATTTCAGCATCTCGAAGTTCGAAACAGGGCCGTCGACGTCCTGTTCCATCTGGTTGAGCGTGGGCAGCGAATCCACCTGTTCCGGGATGGCCACTGGACTAATTCCTGTGGTCGAGACCAGATACCGATTATGGTCAAAGGGCAACTGCTGGCCGAAGTGCTTGGGCACAGTGAATATGAACTCGCCCTGCATGCGGCGGCGCTGTTCAAGAACGGCCGCACGCTCCTCCTTTGTGGTAACCCTGGCTCGGGCAAGACGACCCTGACATTGGCGCTGGTCCACGCGGGGTTTGGCTTCGCGGCAGACGATGTGACACTTCTCGACTCGGCCGGACAGAGTATCGGCCTTGCTTTTGCGCCTTCAGTCAAATCGGGATCATGGTCCATTCTCGGACAATATTTCCCCGAACTCGGCAGGTCTCGGGTTTACCGGCGTCCCGATCGCAGGCGTGTGCGTTTTCTTGTGCCTAGGGATCATGTCCCTACCGTTCCCCGGCCCGTGGGCTGGGTGGTCTTGCTCTGTCGGACACAGGATGCCAAACCTTCCCTGCGCGTGATCGACCCGAGCGAGATCCTGGGTGGCTTGCTGAACGGCGCCTTTGCGCGGAATAAAGAGCTAAGTAGCACTGCATTCGACGCTCTTTGCCAAGTCATCCGCTCGGCAGAGGGCTTTTGCCTGACCTATGCCAAATTGGGTGACGGGTTGGAACTGCTGAAGGCGGCGTGCCGATGAAGCCTACCAGGGATGCGTTCGAGGCCCTGATCGCGGGACTTAACGGGCGCCTGGTGGTAACGGCCGACTGGCTGGCGGTAATTGCACTCGCCAACCACACTCTGCTTACGCCCGTCTTGTGCGCCACTCTTGCGCACACGGGCCAGCTTGACCGGCTCCCCGAAGGGGTGGGCCAGTATCTTCAGTTCATTTACGGCTGCAACCGGGAACGCAATTTGCGCTTGCGCAGGCAGCTGAACGAAGCCGTTGCTGCCCTCAATCAGGGGAGCGTCGTTCCGGTCCTGCTCAAAGGGGCCGTTCCCTTGTTCCTTTCGTCGAGCGGCAGGGTTCCCGACAGAATCATGAGCGATCTCGACTTGGCTGTGGAAACGACAAAAGAAGGGGCTGCCCGGGCTTGTCTTGCCAAGCTTGGCTACGCCGAAGTGACGGTCGCTGGTGGCATGGCGCGCCCGCAAGATGTCGGTCTCCTGGAGCTCCGGCCGTACCGGGAAATTGACCGCGAGCCCCCGAGGCTTGCCCGCCGTCACGGGCTTAGGGCGAAAATCCCCGCCCCACAGTCTAGGGCCCTCCACTGGATCATGCATGATCTCATCAAGGAGGCGGACTACTGGCGCGGAAGGACCGACTTTCGCCACCTTTATGATCTGGCACGGCTGGCGGAGCAGCATAAGCTGGATTGGGCGGAGCTCCGAACATCCTTGCCCGATCAGAATGCGCGGAATGCGTTCGATACTCAACTCTTGGCCTTGAGTCACTTCTTTGGCGTCATAGCACCGGCGCAATATGTGCGGCGTCCCTTGGTTCGCTTTCAACACTGGCGGCGCGTCTTCCCCTTGTACCATCCCGTCCTCGGCGTTCCATTGCGCCTGGTCGGCAATTCGCTGTGGGGTATGTGGCGACTCCTACATGGCGATGGCTGGGGCCGACGGAGTCCGCTCGACTTTGGACGCCGCGCAACCAGCATCCTCCTTGACGGCGATCTCGGGTCAAAAGTGTAGTAATACTTAATTTCCTGGTTGTATCTTGATGGCGCCTTGTCTTCACAAAAGGCATATGTCAAGTTAGAGCGTTGGAGTTGTTACACAAGGATAGGAGTACATTCGATGAAGAGCGGGAAGTCTTCCAAAGGAAATACAGACAGCCAGGTGCCGGAAGAACAGGCGCGTCGAGAATTTCTAAAGAACGCCGGGCGTTTTGCTGTTGTAACACCTCCATCCATTGCTCTGTTGCTTGGCACGAGCTTAAACTCGCAAGCTATTGCCGCATCGCATGGCGCGCGTCCCGGGAATGGATTCGGCGACACGGGCCACGTCCACTCTGGTCCTCCTGGGCAAAATCCTTAGAATGGTTGCTTTGGTCGTTCTGACCGTTCCTCGTCTCTGCGGTCTATCCTGATCCCGGCATACCGGGCCTGAGTTTCTCGCGGACCTGTTCGGGGAACTGAGAGACCTGCACGGAACCTTTCAATTCGTAGTAGGGCTCACGCGTCACTTCCTCATGGGGCGCGTCCGCCGGCAACGGTCTGCACCTCGCCGATCGCGACCGGCGTCGAGCGAGCCTTGAACGAAGGCAGTCGCATCTCGGCAGGAAGGCCCTCGGCAACATTGTTGATGAGTTGATGTCGACAGGCGACTCTTCGCCGGACGGTCAAGTGTCGTCATCAGGGATGATCTCCATCAAGGTTTCGCCGGCGCGAACCTACGGCTCCTATCGTGTGTACCTTAAAGCCGACAACGCTCCCGGACCGCGGTGCGCGCTCGGTCGGTTGAGCACGTCATCTGCAACGTGCAGCTTTTCGCCAGCTTCGGCGAGGTTGGCGACTTGTCTCGGCAATCGTGACTAGTTGCTGCCGTCGCTCGTCGGCCCGAACGTAGCGCCGGCACCGCGGCAGCCCGTCTGGGATGGAGGGCGCGCCGGACGGCCGGCGTCAGAGGCAGGCGTCCGGCAATCGGCGGGTTCTCCTGGAATATGCTTTCCAGGCGCACATGGGCGCTGCGCGCCGACGCGATACTTTTCCATTGCATGATCTCGTCGGGGCAAGCGCCCGACCATAATGAGTGACGCCGCAAACAGGACGCGCCCCGGAGATTTCCTGGTTAATAGCCAGGTACGCACCGACTCCCATTATGGCCGTTTGAATGGCCATGCGCAGAAACTTGGATAACGCAAGAAGAGTGCCGCCGCGCTTGCCCGCGCTGACGGACTAACCGAGCCCTTCCTCGGGGATACCGGTGCACGATGACCGTAACAGCGGGCCTATCCCGAGCCGCCGGCGCTACCGTCGGCCGTTCCCAAAGCGGCCTGACGGCATGCTACGACGGCTCGCTATGGCGCAAGATGTCGACGAGACCGAAGTACGATCGGGTAGGTTGGCGTGGAAAAGGCGGGGCTGTGGGCTCTGGATGCCCGCGCATCTGCCTTCCTGCTGGTTAGGAGAGGGACAGCCCGCCAGGCGGTCAATTGTAGGTTGGCCGACAGACGGGTGCTCCCGCGGCGCAACCGGACGCGTTTGCCTGGAGAGAAGCAAACACCGGTTTCCTGCGGCTATAAGGCTTGCCGCGGCGCATATGCGGAATCGGCGGCTCGCTCGCAGAGACGATAGAGCTGTTCCCGACCCGCTACGCAGATCTGAGCCTTTAGCGATCCGACCGGATCGTAATGCCGCATGGATAAACTCGGAATTACACGAACTTGTCTCAGTGCCGAGGCGTCCGCTGCTTCGAGGATCAGAGTATCCGTTCGATGAGAAGCCATGTCGCGCGACGCCGGCGACCCAGGCGCCGGCAATGACGCAGTCGACACGTTATAGCCCGCGGGCAGTCGCAGGATGAAATCGTGAACGCCGGCGAGCGATGCCCGCTCCATGGGGATAGCCGGATCGGCGAGCGCGATGTTCTCGCGAATGGACCGGTTGAAGAGCATGTTCTCTTCAAAACGACGCCGATCTACATCGACCAGCTTCACAGGCCGGCTCGCTTCGACACACCATAGGCCTGCGCCGCAAGGCTTGGGAAAGATGTCGCTCGATGGCCGAACGAGCCAGTTCCTCTCGACGCCACGGCGTCAGACGGGCATTCTTGTGAATATTGATTTAGTACCCTCCGGTGAGTGCTGAAAGTCTGTAACTCCAGTCTCCTCGGTTCGGTCCGCGTGAACTACGGAAAGCTCACAACTCGAGTCTGTTCCATCCCGATGATATCGGGATGGAACTCCATGAGCGTGATCTTCTCCGAAACCGGGCTCCCCTTTTTGGTACGCTGACCTTCGGTTCGGGATCATGGCTTTGAGGTACTGTGATCCAGTCCCTATTTGCCAGGGCAGCCCCTCGCGGGATATTGGTTCCCCGCGTAGTCCTTCAGGTCACAAAGAACGAGGCTGCGGTGAGCGACAGATGTGGGGAGAGGGTGGCGAACTGCGTTTGAGATGCGCCGCCGGCCCCGTCATCGTCGAAAGAGAGAGCCCCGGTTTCACTGTTGTAGATGATATGATCGGAGCTGTCATGCGCGGCTGCACCTACAAAGAAAGCTTTGAACGGAAGCCCTCCCGACTGAAGCCCGGCAAAAACGGTATCGCTGAGATGGAAAGTGTCCTGGGAGCGCTTGAAGTCGGTGATCTTGTCGACATTGCCGGCTCCAAGAGCCGTATTGAACGAGAAGGCATCGTGGCCTCCGTAACCGGTCAAAACGTCGGCGCCGAGTCCGCCGTTGATGACATTGTTGCCGGCATTGCCCTCGATGGTCTGGGCGAACTCGTTGCCGGTGGTGCTCATCGCCTGCGTGCCGGACGGGTTGTTGGTGGCGAGATGCTCGATCTCCGAGCCGGCCGAAAGCGCATAGCTCACCGAGGCGATCACACTGTCGTTACCGCCGTCCACAGCCTCAACCGCCTTCTCGTTGGCATTATCGACATTGTAAGTGTCGTTGCCGCCATAGCCGATCATCGCGTGGCCGCTGGTTCCATGCAATACATCGGCGCCGCCGGTGCCGTACAAGGTGCCATCGCTGGTGCCGCCGGAAGGAGCGGCAATCCCGGTTCCAGACCCAGTTTCGGTCCCGGTCGAGCCAGTGATTGGCGGGGTGACGTTCGCGCCCGTGACAGCGTCGGTCGAGCTATCCCCTGCGTAGTCCCAGGTGAACTGGTTGTCGACGTGTGCCGCTGGGGTGGCGGTGGGATCCTCGTGCACGTCGGCTACGACCGCCTTTGACGCGTCCCAGATGGTGTTGTTGGGATTGCCAGGGTTGGTGTAGCTCGAGTTCAGGACGCTGACCCCGCCGGAGCTTACATTCCAGATCAGTCCATTCGACGAGGGCAGCCCGCGGCCTTGATCCTCATTGATACCGTCGAACGACCTCGTGTGATCGAAGGTCACATCGCTCGCGTAGGAAGAGAACGCGCCATTGCCCTGATGGATGGCGTCAACGTGATCCACCCTGCCGCCGGTCGATCCGTTCTCGAACATAACGGCCACGCCGGTCTGAGAGTTGTTACCGTCGATCACCCCATTTGAGATCGTCGTATTCGGGCTGCCATATACCGAGACGATGTCCTCCGGATGCGAACTGCCGGCGTCGTTTACGGCATAGAAGTCGGTTAGCGAACTATTGCCCGAGTTGTTGAACTGGACGAACTGACCGCGCGGCATTGGGCCATGGAAGTCGTAGCCATCGACGTGTGAAAGACTCGCGCCGGGCGAGTTCACGAGATAGATGCCAGTCGAGCCTTCCCGCACTGTGGTGTTATGAACGGTCAAGTTCGAGGCGTTTTCTGCGTTGATGTTGTTGATGTTCGGGCTCGTCTCGGGGTCGATTCCCGCCGGCGGGTCGGCGTTGATGACTTCGGTGTTCTCGATCGTGACGCCGTTTGCGCCCGATACCACCACCCCGTCACCTTCGACGTGATGAATAAGACAATTGCGCAGGATGACATTGTCGTGCGTAATCGTGACCGCGTCCCCGTTGGTGACGTAGATGTCAAGATTTTCAATCACCTGGCCATCATACTGCGATTGGATCGGTGTCGTGGTGTAGGTAAGACCCTGCGCCGGCTGCGTCGTTGCCGTCGACGCGGAAACGGTGGAAATGGGAGCTTCGGTCGTCACTCGGCTGCCTCCGTCGTCGCGCGTAAGTTGTTCAACCATTCCGAGTGTGTTCGCAGTATTTCCTTGTAGCGACTCATCGATCTCATGTGTTTCTCCAGTTAAGCAGTAATCTGTATAAGTATCTACAAAGACACTCACGGGCAATAAAACGAAGATCTATCGTCTTAACGAAATTCTGACAATACAACCAGAAATTTCATATGGGATATAATGCTAACGTTCATGACCATAATGCGGCCTTGATAAGGCTATACTGAGACTCTCCCGGGCGATTGGCGTTGCGCTCAAGCTTGCGCCTACGTCGAATTGCAAACGTCGTCTAGTATGTCGGATTACGTGTGAACTTACCCCCGAGGACAGGAGACAAGGTCATGCACGCATGAACGTTACCGGCACGGGTCCGGCACAGCTCGAAACAGGTGATCTACGAGGGCTATCCTGAATCGGCTACAACTACCGACCGACCTGCACGCTGCCATCGGCGTGAGCAACTGCAACGGCTTCCCGCACTCGTCACGCGGCGGCGGCAGCTTGCGGCGCAATTCGGTGCGCGCCTTCGCGACATCGCCGAACTGGAGACACCTACCGAGCCTTGCTGGACTCGCAGCAATTGGCAAAGCTACTGTGTGAAATTCCCCCACTGGTTCGACCAGCGGCCCGTCTGCCTCCGGGAGGGCATGCCCTATTGCGATACCGCGGCGATGCGGGAGCACCTCGCCGAGATCAGTCGGAGCGCCGACGACGGCGCGCATGCGGTGCTGATCCTGATCAGGCCGGATCGCAAGTGACGCGGCCGGACAACATCACTCTGATGTTCGTGCCGCGCGCTCACTGGAACTGAACCCAGTCGAAAACCTGCGGCAATTCATGACAAGGGGCTCTCCAACCGTATATTCAAGGACTACGACGAGATCCTCAATCATTGCTGCGCCGCTAGGAACAAGCTCCTTTTCTGCGCATTTCGCAAAAACGGGACAGTCGTTCCGCTAAATCGCGGACAGCAGTTTCACTAAGTCGCGGACAGCTGGATGTGGTCGGCCCTCGGTTGCCTGGTTGAACTCATTTGCGATTGATTTCGCCGTTTTCGGCGTCGGTCAAGAGCGGCGGTGGTTTCTGTTTTCTCATGCTGTCGCCTTCGAGGGTGACGCGATGGGCGTTGTGGACGATCCGGTCGAGAATGGCGTCGGCGATTGTCGGCTCGCCGATCATGGCATGCCACTGGGCGATTGGCAGTTGCGCGGTGATCAGCGTCGATTTCCGGCGGTAGCGTTCCTCGAAGATTTCCAGCAGATCGAGACGCGGCTGGTCGGTCAGGCTGTGGGTGCCCCAGTCGTCAAGGATGAGCAGTTGCACCCGAGCCAGCTTGTCGATGAGACGGGGAAAGCGGCCGTCCAGACGCGCCAGGGCGAGATCCTCAAACAGACGTGGCATGCGCAGGTAGAGCACGGAATGATCGAGCCGGGCGGCCTGACGTCCGAAGGCGCAGGCCAGCCAAGTCTTTCCGGTGCCGGTCTGCCCGGTGATGATGAGGTTCTCATGCGCCTTCAGCCAGGCGCCATGGGCGAGCGATAGCGTATTGCGCCGGTCGAGCCCGCGATGTGCGGCGAAGTCGATGTTCTCGATGCAGGCATCGGCAAAGCGCAGCCTGGCAACGGCGAGATGGTTGGTCACACGCTTGTCGGCACGCCTGGCGGCTTCACGATCGAGCATCAGGCCAAGCCACTCGTCGCGACTGAGATCGTCGGCGTTGCTCTGGTCGGCCAGGTCCCGATAGGCGGCGGCCATTCCGCCAAGGCCGAGAGCCTGCATCTGGTCGAGGGTTGGATGTGTCAGCATGGTTGGTTTCCTTCCTTCATTGATAATAGGAGCCGCCGCGGATGTTGGTGTGCGATGGCGTGGGCTTGACCGGCTCGGCCGCGGGCGGCACGCGGTCGAGGCCGGATTTGAGGATGGCGTTGACGGAGGAGTAGGTGATCGCATTGATGGTCAGCGCCCGCGCGCAGGCCGCCTCGAGCCGATCCCGCTCGTAGCGACGGGCCAGCGAGAGGATGCCAAACGCGGAGCGGTATCCCTGCTCGGGATGGGGACGGTCGCGCATCATCCGCTCGACCAGGATGGCGGTGTTGGCGCCGATCCCGGCTGCCTGCCGGATCAGGTTCGCCGGCGTCGTGTTGGCATAGCGCTGATGCGCCTTGGGCATGTGCTCGTTGACGGTGACATGGCCGCAGCGCTGCGAGCGGCGGACATGGCTGGCGACGCGCTTGTGATCATGGAAGAGCTCGACCACCCGATGGGTGAGCCGCACATCCACGCGCCGCCCGATCAGCGCGTGCGGCACCGAGTAGAAGGTCCTGTCGATCTCGACATGGTAGTCGGGATGCACCTTCGCCGATTTCCACTCCGCATATTCGAACGGCGCCGGCGGCAATGGCGACAGGGCCGTTCGTTCGATCTCCTCGAACAGCTCGCGGCGGCTTTTGCCAACGTGGCGCATGGGGCGATTGTTCAAATCCTCCAGCAACCCCGCGATTGCGGCGTTGAGATCGCCGAGACTGAAGAAGCGCCGGTTGCGCAGCCGGGCCAGGACCCAGCGCTCGACGATCAGCACCGCGCCCCTCGACCTTGCCCTTGTCGAGCGGCTTGCGGCTGCGGGTCGGCAGGATCGTCGTGTCGTAATGTTCGGCCATGGCGGCGAAGGTCTGGTTGAGCGTCGGCTCGAACCACAGCGCCTTGGCGACGCCGGCCTTCAGATTGTCGCAGACGATCGCCTTCGTTACCCCGCCGAAGAAGGCGAGTGCCCGGCACTGGCCCTCGATCCAGTCCGGCAGCTTCTGGCTGAAGCTGGCATGGGCGAAGGTGAAGGACGAGGCGCCCAGCACCGCAACGAAGATCTGAGCCTGGTAGATGACGCCAGTATCGGGATCAACGACGGGCACGGTGTGGCCCGCATAGTCGGTCTGCATCACTGCGCCCGCCTCGTGGCGGTTGCGGAACGTTGCGCTCGCCCGGCGCTGGAAAGCGCCGAACCGGTCGCAAAACCACGTGTAGCCATAACCATCGGGATGCGCCGCACGGTTTTCCTGCCACAACAGCGTCAGCGTCACGCCCTTGGGCTTCAACTCGCGCGCGATCATCGCCCAATCGGGCTCGTCCATATCCTGCGGCGGACGGCCAACCCGGCGAAACAGAAGCCTCTCAAGCGATACGTCATTGTCACAGCCCGGCGGAAGCGGCCAGTCCGAGATGCCAGCCTCACGCGCCCGCAACAGACAGGTCGAAACCGAAGTCTTGCTGATCTTCAGCCGTTCCGACACCGCACGCACCGAGAGGCCTTGCTCATGCGTCAGGCGCAGGATTGATCGTAGGTCTTTCACTGTCGTTCGTCTCGCTTGCTTTGAAACCACGAGCTCGGGTTCTTGACCAAAAGCCCCAGGTTGAAGATTCGGGATACGCCTCGATGATGCTGCCCTACGCCTAAAGAGGGTATTTTGGTGTACGGCTTTCCTGGCGTAAGGTTAAAAAAGAAAACTGTACGGTTGGCGCATGGAGCACCTAATCGACGCGTGTAACCAATCGCGCCGGGTGAGAAGCGATGATGACAAGGCAATCTTTCGTAACCGTGCTTGTCGGGCCAAGCGAGTTACTTCGAGAAGGTGTTAGTCGAATCCTGAATGAAGAAGATTTTCGCGTTCTTTTCTCTACGGTTTCTGTTAACGATCTTCTGCAAAAGCCGTTACCGCATCACCGGTCGATCTTGCTAATCATAGATATCGGCGGTGCTGATGCGGAAGCTGAATTCGCGCAGATTGCTGAGTTTAAGGCGATTTACCCAGCCAGCCATGTCGTTGCGCTAGCTGATCACTGTCGCACGACCGATATAGTCTCAGCCTTTCGTGCGGGGGCTGACGGGTATCTGACAAAGATCGCTGCTTACGACACCTTCATCAAAGCCCTCGAATTGGTTATGGTTGGGCAAACGGTACTACCTGCGGAAACTTCGATGATTATTCAAGATATAAGGCAAGGTTCGAAAGATGAACCGATAGCTTATGAGTTACCAAAGGTGGAAAGTAAAGTGGAGAGTAGCGATCAAGAACTGGTAATTTTGTCGAATCGCGAAAACTGTATTCTGTGCCGCTTGATCCAAGGGGAGTCAAACAAAGCGATCGCGCGCCAAATCAACATTGCCGAAGCTACGGTGAAGGTACACGTCAAAGCCATACTTAGAAAGATTCGAGTCCGCAACCGAACACAGGCTGCAGTTTGGGCGATGAATCATGGTATGCTTACTCCACCGACTGGCAACGGCGCGCCGGGGAACGATACGGTGGTACCTCAGGAATCTCACCATCGGCATGATCTACTTGAAGCAAAAAATGCATACCTCGTTTTCGACAATCGTCCTCCTATCTGACCTGCGACAGAGCTTCGTTTTGGCTGGTGCATTCACTTTCCGAAGCCTCGTTCCCGATCAAGGGCCAGCACAAGATTTTCGATACGATCGAGGTCTGGCTAGACAGCAGTTCAGCTGCCGATTCCGCCCTTGGACGTTCAGCAATAGAATGCGGCTGCGGGACTCACGCAAGTTGGGAAGTGTTACGCTTGGGCGCTTGGGCTCACTACTCAGCCAGAGTTCCTTCTGCGAGAAGGTCGTTGACCTTGCAGGCGACTTCCGTGCGGTTGGTCGCCTTTAGTTTCTTCATGATATTGCGGATGTGGACCTTCACCGTGCTTTCGCGCAAATTCAGTTCGTGGGCGATCATCTTGTTCGCCTTGCCGCGCCGGAGCGCTTGCGCAACCTCGGCCTGCCTAAGCGTGAACATGCCTGCCAAAGGCTGCGTGTCGCGGCTGCCCGAATCTATCAGGTGCCGCATAGCAATGACACTGCTCGCCGGCACGAAGATGCCTCCCGCTGCCGCAAGGTTGATGGCCTCGACGCAGACATTGATTGCAACAGAGGTCGGAATGTAACCGCGTGCACCGCATTCGAGAGCGGTCAGTATCTGGGCAAGGTCTTCGGTGTCGGCCAGGACGACCACAGGGACTGATTTGAACTCGCCCGAAATATGCCTGATCTCGTCAGCGATGCCACGATCGGTGACCTTCCGACTGCCAAGGTTGAAGAGTATGGCTGCAAGGGGAGGGGCCGATCTCTTTCTGACGCGCCATTCCTCGACGGACGCCAAGGCGGCGACATCCATGCCGAGTTCGTGGTCCACGAGAGCCGATGCGAGACACTCGCGGTCCAGAGCCCTTCCGTCCAAGATGAGGAGGCATTCCCTGCCTGTCTGCCCTTGGTCGATTCCCGGCCCGCCGGACGGAACTTCTGACTGACTGGCCGAATTACAATTGTGCAGTCCTGCCGTGGCACCCATGTCAATACTCCCTCTTTCCCACACAAGCCGTCTTGCGCTGGCCGACATGATTTCCGCATTCTCTCGCAGTGAAAGTTTGGTACTGCGCGTTTTGAAGGGTCGAGACTCGATTACCCCATTTGCGTCGTTGTCAGTTCCCCAACCCCCAGTGATACCCAGCGTGGGGTAAGTGTAGGGGTTATTTATAAGCAGTCTCTAACATAGATTGCTTTTTTGGTAATTTTCAGGGAACCGATGCCAAGCTGGACCCAAAGGGCTGGATTCTGTGCGAAAGGCGCATGCATTGGACACCCAGCCATCTTCAGCCCAGCAGACAGCCGAATCTGGATCAGCGTGTGCCTCCGACATTTCATCGGCAGACCAGAACCGCCGAAAGTGCCGTTGACATTGTCGGGGGACAGTGCTGGCAGCATTGGCTCCCCACTTTAATCGAGCAGGCCTTGGTAAGCGGCCCTCTGCGCATAATTTGGCAGCACGTCGCACTCGCGCGATAGGCCGAGTTGCCGCGGCCACGATGATCTCCCTTGTCACACTTGGTCAGCACGAACGGGTTGCGTTCCGCTCGGCCCAACCGTCGACCGCCTCGAGCCGGATACCGCTGTCGTCGAGACGTCAGGCGTCCTGCGCACGACCAGCCCTCCATAAATGTCGTCTCGAACTGTTCCGGCGACGGAACGACCGTTTTCATTTTGGCGTCCATGCGCTGGCGTTCAAAGAGAGATAGCCGCTACCTGAGGTACTCGCTGTCGAATCCGGCTGTTTCGACCAGCTTCTTGCGGTTGATCACCTCTACATGGCCTGACTTGAAAGAGACGAGATCGGCCTTGCGGAGCTCCCTTAACGTTCGGTTGACGTGAACCGTGGTCATTCCGAGGATGTCGGCCAGTTCATGCTGGGCAAGAGGACACTCATATCTTCCATCAACCGACAGCTCAACCATGGAGAGCCTCTCTTCCAACTCGAGCAGGAAATGGGCGGTACGCCTCATCGCGTTCCGCCGCCCGGTATTTATCAGATGTTCGGCAAGGATGGCGTTCAGGCGCGCCAGCGAGGAGGCGATCTTCTTCCCGATTCGGCCGTCCGACAGGATCGCCTCGACCAGTTCCTTACTGGAAATTTCATAGACAGCTAGTTCGGTTATGGACGCCAGCGACGCAAGACGGGGTCCGTCCAATCCACGGTAACCGACAACGTCCCCCTTGAGGGGAGTGTCTATGATCTGCCGCTCTCCGTCTGGCAGCGCGTGATAAAGTATAGCCCAACCCGATTTTACAATGAATATCTCACCGTTGTCGTCTTCCTGGCGGCATATCACCGAATGGGGTTTATAGGTTTTTGCGGTAACACCGAGAAAATCGTTGTTCCCCCACTCGTCCTTCGACAACGTTCCCCCTATGGGATGCGAGCACATGAACTCCAATAGTGTCTGCATGAAGAATCGGCGAGTTTGATTTTATTTCCATACGACTACAATAGTTTCTCCCGGATAAAGTCGGCCGAACGACCTCTTACCGTAGGGGAGGGGTGGCCTAATGTCCTCGTCTGTTTGAATGAGGTAAACTGCGTTTAGATCAAGGTGTTGCAAGCATCAGGTGGTTAAGTCTCCCCGCTTGAGCGAGACGATCCACGGCAAGGCCTGCAGAAGTGTGGTATCGAGGGCCGTATGGCGGGCCTCCTCGACGCGCGTGTCGTCGTGCATAATGACAGATGTCGCGGAATCATTTTGCACCTCGGTCGTGAGGAAATCCCGCGGACAGGCATTCGCCCGCAGGCGAGGCCGCCGAAGACTGCGCTTCCTCAGCAGACTATGCTGGCGCCGTATGTCGCAGTTAACTCAGGCCACGCTGCGGATAAGCGTGCCACAAGTCTGCGACGTGTTGTTTCTCGCGTTCACAAAGGGCGAAGAAACGCGGAAGGCTGGCATCTGATTGACGGTGGAAAAGCGCGGTCGCGTTAGTTGTCGCACCTCACTAGACGGTTTCGAGCCGGCCGAACCGAACCGGGATGAGTTTCCGGGTCTCGAGCTGCCCTGCCGCATCCTTGTCGATGACAGTCAGAAACTGTGCTTCTTTAGATCCCAAAGGCAGAACCAGCCGTCCCCCCGGCTTGAGTTGCTTCAGAAAAGCCGGCGGTGTCTGCTCAGCCGCCGCCGTGACCAGGATCTTGTCGAATGGGGCGTGCTCGGGCCAGCCGCGAGACCCGTCTCCGACACGAATGCCGACATTGGATAAGCCTAGCTCCTGCAGGAGAGCCTCCGCACGGCTTACGAATTCCTCGATGATTTCTACGCTCCAAACCTGCCCGGCGAGTTCCGCGAGGATTGCGGTTTGATAGCCCAGGCCAGTGCCGATCTCGAGGACCGCCTCGTGCGGTTGGGGAGCGAGGAGATCGGTCATGAGAGCGACGATGAATGGCTGCGAGACGGTTTTATCGAAGCCGATCGGCAGCGGCATGTCCTGGTAGGCATAAGGTGCAACCGAGGCTGGCACGAAGCGATGCCGCGGCACTCGCCGCATCGCCGCCGTCACCCGCTCATCGAGCGCTGCCTTGCCGAGTTCTTCGCTTGCAAGGTCGGTATGGATTGCAATCATCTCGACCATGTGCCTGCGTATGACCGCAAGGTGCTCTTCGTTCATTGGCTTCATGACGGTGGGGCCTTCCTCAACCAGCTTGCTGCCGGTGAGCATTATATCCTGTTCGTCACGGTAGCGCCCGCCATCGTTTCCATTACGGGTGCCCACGGCAAGCGTGGGTGACCGTCTTGGCAGGCTATCGCCGGCGGCGACCCTGGAGATTCTGGGCGCTATATCGCATAGCGGCGTGTCCCACATACGGCTATCTCGCGCATCAGCTTCGCCAGCACCGGCCGGGAGGGCGAGGCGCCGGAGCCGTGCTCCTGGTGGGCGAGGCGGCAGCCAGCCGCCTTGACCTCGTCGGGCGTCGGTCGCCCGATCCTCCGTCGAGACGCGGGGATCGCCAATGGGCGGCCGATCGAGAGAACTGGACGTTGTGCGTGCATTTGGCCGGTTTCGGGGGCGACATTGTCGATCTGAGGACGGCGCAAGGCCAGGCCGACGCCCAGTTCGAAGATATGGCTTGTGCCTGGATGGATTTTCTCGTCGATGGCAAACGGCCGCCGTCATGGAGCATCCACGACCGCTTGGTTGCTGAAGGCAAGTTCGGCATTCTCGTGCCCAGCTTCGCCCCAGGTGCCGGCACATCCGATCAGAACCTCGTGCTATGGAGCTGGGGCGAGGGGCTCCCGCACCAGGTCAAGGTGATCGATCCGGAAGGCCGGCTGCCTCGGAACCAATTGTCTGGAGCTAACGCCGCAAGGGTCGGATCGAATTGCGACTCAGGCGATTATCCGCGCCGCCCGCGAGCGTGCGTTCCGCGTCATTGTAATAGTTTGAGGCCTGCTGCGCGGAGCGATGCTGCGACTGCTGCATGGCTTCGGGCAGCGGAATACCGCGGCGTGCGATTTCGGTGAGATAGCCGGAGCGCAAGCTGTGGGCGGAGAAGGCTTCCGGATCGAGCGCCCGGCCTCGGCGGTGCGCCGCTTCAGGATCAGATTGACGGCCTGCGGCGTCAGGACGCGCGCTTCGAGATTGCCCCAGTGGTCGATGCCGCCAAACACGACGCGGTCGCTGATCCTGGCGCGTTCCAGCCAGCACAGGCCGGCCGACGAGCAGCACGAAAGCGTCGCTGTCGGCTTGCGTCGTCTCTGTGCGGCCGAGCCGTATCGACAGGCACGGCAATTTATCGCCGCCGGGAGCGTTGGGATCGGCCGGAACCGGGTCTTCGTCGACCAGCTGTTCGACGCGAAGAGCAGAAATTTCGCTGCGACGCCGGCCGCTGCAGGCGAAGGCCGTGATGAGAATCGCGCGATCCCCGACGTCGACGAGACGGTCACCGGCGCATGTTTCAAGAGGGCGGCCAGAATATCGGCGGTCACAGCGTTCCTGCTCTTGCGGCCGCGGACGGGCCTGGCGCGCACCGCCAGTTTGATCGCGCTCTGCAGGCCCCGGGGCTGCAAAATTTCCGCGCAAACCGCGCCATTGAATCACGTCGAACAGCTCGACAGCCGCCAGCGCACGGTGCACGGCGCATACGGACGGCTTTTACCCGCAACCGTCCCTCCGCCTTCGGCGCGGCCATGACCGCAACGGCACACTCTGATCAGACGGTTGCCGGAAGGCGCGGCTGGGGAGGTCAGCGACTACCTCGTTGTGCCCCCAGAATTGCCATGATCTCCTGTCCCGCCATCAGAAGCTGATGCCTACGATCTTTACGCCGATACGATCGGCGAGTTCGAGCAATTCGGAATAGACGTCAGAATTCCCGGTCAAATCGAGCGACACGCCGGACTGCACCAACGTCCTTGCCGGAATTCGATCGCCAAACAGCATCACGGCGAGAGCCCGGTCGTCCTGCCGAGAAATCCAGCAAAGTCCCTGGATATCTGGGCATTGTACGTGAATGGCTTCAGCCCAGGGGCGTGTTGCTGGGTAGCGGTCCTTCTCGGTGTCGATGATCTGGCTGCGCTTGATGCCGAGTTTCCTCAGCGCTGTGACGCTCAGATCAGCCAAGACCAATTCGCCCTGCGGCGCCACCTGCGAATAGACTTGATCCGCCAGTTTCCCCTTGTCGTAGGTCTTCAGGCCCGGCGCGAATGGCACATCGTGGAAGACGGTTTCCATCGCCGCGCAGTCAAAGGTCGTGCCGCCGTACAGAGTTGGGATATTGGCCCCAGTTGCATTCTTGATCGGGCTGAAACGGGCATTGCCTTTCAGGCCTGGATTGAACTCGACGCCGGCATAGAGATTCAAATGGATACGATGGATAACTTGGTCCGCCGGCCATATCGTTCGGGTGATGATATCCTGCAAATCGTGCGATGGAACGGGAACTGGAATCCCAGGTCCCCGTCCAATCTTTGATTTAGCCATGGAGTGCGCCTACCAACTCATCCTCGGCGGCTGCAAGAACGCGCTCGGGTTGCGCAGGGAGCACATCTTGCGGACGCTTGCCCCCAAGGAAGCTATTGACCGATGCAAACCAATAGGCGAGCCCCCAGTCGTCTTTTTTCTCGTGTAAGACGCTCAGAACCTTAGCGAGCGTTTTGATAGGCCGATATCCAGCGGCGGAATCCAGAGCATACCCAGGGAAATAGTCTACGCCCCGATGCCGAACTGCAAAGATCTGGCCTTCTTTCTTCCACTTGTTTGGCTGCGCACTCAGGTTGCTTGTGCTGAACCCAGCCATTTTGGCGATTTGGGGAGCGGTCAGCCAATCGCCGCTCTCCAGCACTGCCTTTCTCGCCTCGGCCGTCATCCGCGCCTCGACAAGCATGTACTGCGGGGGCGGCACCTGAGGGACCAGGGCCTCGATTATTAAGGTAATGGCTTCACGTTGACGACTCATCAGGATGGTACGGACCAGAGGCGCGATGCTGACGACCGTGTCCGCAAGGGCGCGAACTGCGGGTTCACTCCCATGCTCGAACGTTAGCGCTATGACTTGCTCCGCAGTCAGCCGATCAAGTTGGTCACCAACCTCCTTCGGAGTTCCGGTGAGCGCGCCAAATCCCGATAGCTCAAAGGTGTCATTGGTATGTGCCATAATATTCCACTCCGCTGGGTTGGTGAGGATGATTACATATATAGCACGATAACCGATCTCATCAAGTGCTGTTGCTGCGATGCTCTCGGACGCCTGGGAAGACATCAGTCCACTCCAGCATCAACCCTGGCTCGGCACCCTTCTAGTCGCTCGCATGCTGCGGCAGCGCCGCAAGACCGCGGCCCCACCTGCTGGCGCTCAACAGCGGCCTGCACGTTATCGGCCGTGAGCGCCGGCGTCACCGTGACCGGACCACACGCCTGCTGGCATTTGTCGACGCCTTTACTGAAGCCACCGCGCTCGGCCTAAAGGAACATGACCGGCCGGCGTTGGCGCGGGAACAGATGCTGCGCCGCACCAGGAGCCGGCGCGGCAACTCGAAGCTGCCTCCGCATAATCCATTCCAGCAAATCCGCATCGAGCGTTGCGTGCCTCCCGCCGTGCAGGTAAGTGCCCCACCACTGTCCATCATGCATCACTCTTGCAGCAAACATCCTGCGTCGATCATGCGGAGACGCCGAATGCTTGCGCGAGAAGGCTGGAGCCGCGGATCTGCACTCTACGTGGACACATCACAGCTCCGGGCAAAGCGGCCTATGGATCAAAACTTACGTGGAAACGTGCCCCACCAAACTTTGTCTGGCAAACGCATGTCGGCCCTGCCGATTTCGTTGCGAGGGGCGAGGCTGGATCGCGCGCACTCGGTCTTCATCGCGTGTTTTCGAAAGAGTTCGTGAGAAGGCAACGGGTCAAGTAGTTCAGTGTTCGATCTGGGGGAATTGAAGCTGCTCGGCCTCGATCCGACAGGCAATCGATTACGGCCCAGGGGTGACTACGATAAACCTCATTCCCGTTAATCTCCGGCCCCTGTTTCGAGGCAAGAGAATCGCACGCGCGGCCTCGTCGAGGAATTCCGCACGTATGGGCATGTATGGGGCCCTGTCGAGCCGCGACATCTACTTAATGTCTACTTTAGACAGTCGCCGCGAGCATAATTTTTGATAACAGGTCAGGGTCGCGGGATGCCGAGCCGCTTGAAATACCGAGTTGTGCGGGTGCTCGCGATCGTCCCGCCTCAACCGCGCAAGTGCGCCATCATCGCCGGCGAGCGCCATAGCCAAACCGGGAGCGCTTATTCTCGACGGAGCACCGGGCATCGTCTGGTTGTGAAGACGGTGCTTGATCACCAGCCGCCTGAGTGTGTCGTCGCTTGCGTTGTAGTCGTGCCTGAACAGATCAATGACCCTCTGGACCGTGATCGCCTCTGCCCGTGGCAGGTCGAGCGGCCGAAGCCGTTCGCCTGTTTCTGGCGCTGTTTTGACAGGAGTGCATTGGTCATTCGGCCCATAGCGCTATTCTGCGGCCCGCCGTTTCGCCCGACATCAGGGAACGATATCGCCCCCCATGTATTAGAAACCCATGGACACTATGGAACCCCACGGCCACGGGATGGCGGCCGATATTTTGACATCGGAAGTTGCCAATGCCAGGCAGCGCATCCACCGGACCGAGCTCGCGCTTCAACGTACTGAAGAGATGCTGGCCGAAAATCTCGCGCTGTGCAGCAGGATACGAACTGCGGTCGAGGCCGCAGACCGCTTGATGGAGATCGATCCCCCCAGCTTTGAACGACATCACGTGGGTTGAACTGGGCCGGCGTTCATTCGTCGCGACCTTGCGGCACCCTGCCGCAAGAGCTTGCCCTGTTGGCATCACAGCGTGAGCAAACATTGGAACAATGCACGCTGGTCCCTTTGCCCACCTGGCTATCGATGCGGATGTGCCCGCCGGACTGTTTGACGAAGCCGTAGACTCGGCTGAGTCCGAGCCCTGTTCCCTCGCCATTGCTTTTTGTCGTGAAGAAGGGCTCGAAGACCTAGGCGAGAACTTGCTTGTCCATGCCGTGGCCGGTGTCGCTCAGCGTCAAGCGAACGAACAACGCCGCCAATCCTTTCAGATCAGATCGTCAGGCGCGTCACTCGTCTCGATCGTGAACCTGCCGTAGTCTGTCATTGCATGCCTGGCGTTGACCGCCAGGTTGAGAATGGCGACGTCGAGCTGATTGGCGTCGATGAGAACCGGACCGAGCGCTGGATCGAGATGACGCTCGATCCTGATGTCGCGGCCGAAGGTCCGCTCCAGCAGAGCGGTGAGCGATCCAATATGTTGGTTGAGATCGACCTTTTCGGGCTCCAGGAACTGACGCCGGGAGAAGGCGAGCAACTGCTGCGTCAGCGCGCCGCCATTTCGCGTGCGCTTCAGCATCTCCTCGATCAGCGTACCGATTTTCGGATCGGCGGGATTCTCCGCAAGCTGCTTTGCCAACTGCCGGAGGCCGGATTCGAAGAGGCGATCAGATTGTTGAAGCCATGAACGATGCCGGCTGCGATGCGACCGATGGCTTCGAGTTTTTGCGACTGCAACTGGCGTTCTTCCTGCGCGGGGCGCGCGGACACGTCGCGAAGGCTGGCGAGCAGGGCAGGTTTGCCATCCCAGGTCACCTCGACGACGCGCATCTCGACCTCGGCCGCCTTGCTGCCCGGACGGGCCACGGTGATTTCTGCGGTTTCTCCCGAGACGACGGGCCGCCCGAGGGGAACATGAAGAAGCTCTTCGAGCGGATGCCCGAAAATGCGGGCCGCGGCCGGATTCGCGTAGAGAACCGCTCCCGAAAGATCGACGACGAGGACACCGTCGGCCGTGTTCTCGATCAGGAGACGGAAACTGAGCTGGCTGATGCTGGTCAGCTGCGGATCATCGGTCAGGTCGGAAATTTCCGCCGCGCTCCGCGTCATCGTTCTGGCCTCCTCACAGGTATGACTATGACGAATCGTTCGTCGCGGAACCGCCGAAGACATCCGGCGCGCCCTCTATCGGCTGGCCGAGATGCATTCCGCCGCCATCGATCGTGAAGCGTCTGATCTGCTTGTCGTGTTCGCTGCCGCGCATCTTCAGCACCATGAGGCCGCGATACATGAACTGTGCTTTCTGAATGTAGCGCAAAAGGATGAAGGAGTCGGTCAGCGTCGAGATGTGCTGTTCGCTCGCCGAATGGCCGCCGACCAGCGACTTGTCCGTGGCGGTGCAAAGTCCAGCGATTTCCCGTTTCTTGACGAAGGATGTGAGGCTGATCAGGAACTCGCGAAAGCCGGTCTCCGGCGCAATGCGTTCGAGCGCGGAAAGGCTGTCGATGGCAAGCCGATCCGGTTTGAATTCCTCGACCAATTGACGGATCATCAGCAGATGGTCGGGAAGGCTTTGCGCCTCCGGATAGAGACAGACGACCTTGAGCCCGCCTTCCGCTTCCATCGTCTCGAAATCGACACCCCAACTGCGCGCGTTGCGAATGAGCTGACCGCGGCTTTCTTCGTAGCCAACCAGTAAGGAGCGTTCGCCGGCCGCGACGCCACCGGCCAGGAAATTGGTCACCAGCAGCGTCTTGCCGGTGCCGGTCGCGCCGCTGACCAGCGTAACGCTGTCGCGGAAGAAGCCCCCGCTCGTCATCCTGTCAAGATCGGCATTGCCGCTCGTTATCGGGAGAGGTAGAGGCGGCTTAAGGCCGGCCTCCTTAGCCTCGAGAGGCGTCAATTTTCTCGGACAGCCAGGTCTTGATAAGGGACTGATAGGGCACGTCGCGCTTGTTCGCCGCGACCTTGATCCGTTCGAGCAGGCTATTGGGCAGCCGCAACGAGATCGAGGTCGACGACGGCTTGAGGTTGGGCAGGCGGACCCGCTCTGCCTTGCTCCAATCGACATGCTCACTGGAGTCGTTGGACTCCCAGAAGGCGCGCTCCTCGGCCTCCGATGCAAAGGTCGGAACCGGCTTAGCTGTCTTGGTCATAGTAGCCTCGCTCCTTGCGGCTCATATCCCGGGCGGAAATCACCCGGATCTTGGTCTCCTTGTCCCGAAGCGTGAAGGTGATGTGCAGCAGCCTTCCATCATCGGTGCGCCCGAGAGCATGAATTCGTTGCTCGATGGCGCTGTGCTTTGCGTAGGGAACGGTCAGCAACGGCTCGTTGAAGAACACCTGTTCCGCCTCGGCCTGGCTGACGTCGTGCTTGTCGATGCTCTTGCGGGCATTGCCCGCATCCCAGTCGAAGCCGGCAATCCGTTCCCATTCGATCATCGATGTATATTGCCATAATATACGCCGATTTCAAGCTCCGTCAGGCGTGAGCGCTCCGCCCAGCAGATTTGGACAGCATAGGGAGAGGAAATGGAGGCAAGGAAAACCCCCTCGCTGATCGGCCAGACCGGTGGCGCTGACGCTCAACCGCCAGCCTCGCAATCCCGGCCGCGTCGTCCGGCGCAGGGCTGAAAGCCCCGCTTGTCCTGCCGGGCAGGGATGCTCACCAGGCAGTTGCACCGGCCCGCCGGCTCCGCGGGCAGGGGGATGTCTTCGAAAGGAAGACGAGAAAGGACCGGTGAAAGGCCGCGTCTGCAACCCTCCAAGGAGAATTCCTATGGAACTGAAATTCGTTGATCCGCGCTCGCTCAAGGACAATCCCGACAAGGCGCGCCGTTCCAAGTCCAGCCCGCAGGCCGACGCGCTGCTGCTGGCGACGATCAAGGCTGTTGGCATCGTGCAGCCGCCCGTCGTCGCCGCAGAAACCGATGGCGGCAACGGCTTCGTCATCGACGAGGGCCACCGTCGCGTCAAGCAGGCGATTACCGCCGGCCTCGAGGAAGTCGCCGTTATCGTCGTTCCCTGCGCCGAGGATGGCGGCGCCATGCGTTCGCTGGTCACCACGATCGCGCATGAGCAGCTTAACCCCGTTGACCAGTGGCGCGCCATCGAGCGTCTCGTGGCGCTCGGCTGGACCGAAGAGGCGATCGGCATCGCGCTCGCCCAGTCGGTGCGCCAGATCAAGAAGCTGCGCCTGCTCGCCAATGTGCTGCCGGCGATGCTGGATCATATGGCCAAGGGCGACATGCCCGACGAGCGCCAGCTCCGCACCATCGCGGCCGCCTCGCTCGAGGAGCAGAAGGAGGTCTGGAAGGCACATAAGCCGACCAAGGGCGATCCCCAGGTCTCGTGGTGGGCTGTCGCCAACGGCCTCGCCAAGACCCGCATGTATGCGCGCGACGCCAGCTTCGGCGACGATCTGCGAGAGGCCTATGGCATCGCCTGGGTCGAGGATCTGTTCGCCCCGGCCGACCAGGACAGCCGCTACACCACCGACGTGGACGCCTTCCTGGGGGCCTAGCAGGAGTGGATGACGCAGAACCTGCCCAAGAAGGGCGTCATCGTCGAGACCAACAATTGGGGCGAGGTGAAGCTGCCGCCCAAGGCCGAACGCGTCTACAGTACGCCCAAGAAGTCGGACCACACAGCGATGTATCTTGACCGCGACGGCAAGGTGAAGACGGTCCACTTCCGCATGCCCAAGGCCAGGAAGCCCAAGGGCAAGGGTGCGGAAGACGCCGGCGGCTCGCGGCGGTGCTCGAAGGTTCGCCCATGCCGCCCAGGCTTTCTCCGCGACAGGCCGAGATCATGATGCTGGTCAACAAAGGCATGACCAACAAACAGATCGCCAAGGATCTCGATATCTCGCCGGCGACGGTGAAGACCTTGCTCGAACGGCTGTTCCGGATTTCGAAGGCGAAGAACCGGATCGCCCTGATTCATTGGTGGCAGGGGACAGATCAGCCCAATGTGTTCGACGGCTGAGCATGGTGCGCCGGCTGCTCGGATAATTCGGCAGATAGGCTTCGTTATGCCCACGGGATCCTGGTCGGCGGGGTCATCGCCGCCGCCGTCGGCAACGATCTGGTGCTGGCGCATTCCCATGATCCGCTCAAGACGGCCTAACCTAAGTCCTGATCCTCACTGGCGGACCGGCGATCTATCTGCTCGGGAGCGCCAACTACATGAAGGCGGTCTATCGTGTGGTGCCGGCATCCCAATGGCGGGCGTTCCTGCCCTGCTGCTCCTGATCCCGTCGCCTACACCGTCGACTTGCTCGCTATGGGCTGGCTGACAGAGCTGGCGCACCCACGCCCGGCAGGCATCGAAGAAACGGTGTCCGGTCCTGTCGGGCGGACCTCATTCGGCAATCGTCGTCGGCAGGAGAGCCAAAGTGTGATCGCGGCCCAAACCGGTGCTCATGACCATGTTGACGCTTGGGCCGTATGTGGCTGTTGTCTTTTGATATGGTATCGATAACATGCCTTGCGTGAAGTTGATTCCAACGGGTGGTTCATGAGCGATGCCGGACGCCGCAGAGAGCTTGTGCCCGAGTGTCCAGCGTTTTGCTTGGGCACATCGCTGCCGGCTGGTGGAGCGGCATGATGGCCAAGGCCGCCTCATCGAGACCGGGCGAGAGCCACGCCCCGACGATGGTCGACGTGGCGCGGCGGGCAGGTGTGTCCACCATGACGGTTTCACGCGCCCTGAAAGAGGGCAGCCTCGTTTCCAAGGCGACGCGGGAAAAGATCATGGTCGCGGTCAACGACCTCGGCTACGTGCTCGACCAATCGGCCGGCAGCCTGTCCTCGCGCAAGACTGGATTTGTTGCCGCGATGGTTCCATCACTCAACAATTCCAACTTCGCCGATACGGCGCGCGGCATAACGGATGAACTGGAGAGCACGGGACTCCAGCTTCTGCTCGGCTACACCGACTATACGGTCGAGAAGGAGGAAAAGCTGATCGAAGCGATGCTCCGTCGGCGGCCCGAAGGCATCATTCTGACCGGCGGCGCCCATACGGAGCGCGCCCGCCGGCTTCTTAAAAACGCGGGCATCCCTGTAGTCGAAACCTGGGAGTTGCCGGCGAAACCCATCGATCAGGTGGTCGGATTCTCCAATGAAGAGGCGATGGGACTTCTCGTCAAGACGCTGGCCAGAAAAGGCTACAATAAATTCGGTTACATCGGTGGCACGACCTCGCGCGACACGCGCGGCAGCCAACGGCGCGAAGGCTTTGTCAGAGCCATTGAGGAGCTCGGCCTGCCAACCGGGCGCCTCGTTTCCTTTGGCGTGCCGCCAATATCCATCGAGCAGGGAGGCCAGGCCGTCGTCAGCATGCTGGAGCGCTGGCCGGACACGCAAGCCGTACTCTGCGTTTCGGACCTTTCGGCCTTCGGCGCACTGATGGAATGCAAGCGCCGGGGCATGCGGATCCCGCAGGACATCGCCATTGCCGGCTTCGGCGACTACGAGGTAGCCGCCTTTTGCCATCCCGGCATCACCACCGTGAATGTCGACTGCTACGGCATCGGGCAACAGGCCGCCCGCAGATTGATCCAGGTGATCCGAGGCGACGAGAAACGACACGGCGAAGAAATCGTCCTCACAAGCTATCGCGTCGTCGAGCGCGAAAGCACCTGAGTTCCTGCATCGATTCAAACGCAGCGAAGGGCAGCCCAGCAGCGATGTTTCGCGAGACCATCACCCTCACGCATGACGGTGCTTTGAAAGCCGTTGCAGCCGGAGCAGCGCGCGCCGTCACGATGGGCGTGCCGCAATGTCTCGTGGTCGTCGATGCGAGCGGCGAAGTCCTCGCCAGCCTGCGCATGGATGGCGCGCGGTTCCTCAGCATGCGTACGGCGCAGGCGAAGGCGTGCACCCGCGGCGTCAATAAACGCCGCTACTGGCGGCATGGCGTTCGAAGTGGCGCTCTCAGCCGGTATCGCATCGCAGGGCGACGTGACCAATTTGCCCGGGGGCTTGCCGATCCGCTTCGGCAGACGCCTTGCGGGCGGCATCGGCGTCGGGTCGGAACCGGCGAGCAGGATTTCGATGTGGCACACGCCGCCTTGGCGGCGGTTGGCGCCGACGTGATTTAATGCGATGTGCCGATGCGCCTCCAGCGCAACCGAAGGATCTTCAGAACGCTATCTGAACCTTCATGGATTTGTTTCGGTCACCAGCGATGTCGAAAGCCGCGACCGCCTCGTCGAGAGCATAGATGCCTGTCAGTAGCGGTTTGACATCCACCCGGCGGCGATTGATCAGGTCGACGGCGAGCGCAAACTCCTCGTGGAAACGGAAAGTGCCCCGCATCTCGATCTCTTTCGCGACGATGAGGTTCTGCGGGATTGACAGATCGCCGCCGAGACCGAGCTGCACGAGCACGCCGCGTGGCTTCAGGACATCGAGCCCTGCACGCACCGCGCGTTCATTGCCGGAGGCCTCGAACATCATGTCGAAACTACCCTTGTCGACATTATAGGCGGCGAGCTCTTCGCTGTTTGTCGCGACGTTGATAGTGCGATCGGCGCCGATCTCCAGGGCCTTCGCCAGCACGCCCTCCATGACATCGGTGGCGACGATTTCGCGCGCACCGTGGGCTCGTGCGGCGAGGATGCAAAGCGCGCCGATCGGCCCGCAGCCGGTGACCAGAACCCGCTTGCCAAGCAGCGAGCCGGCGCGGTTCATGGCATGCAGGGTAACCGCGAAGGGCTCCGCAAACGCGGCTTCGTGGATGGAGATGTGGTCGGCTATTCTGTGGCACTGCCACGCCTCGGCGACCAGGCGCTGGCGGAAGGCGCCCTGGATGTGCGGCATCGGCATGGCGCTGCCATAGAAGCGCATGTCGAGGCACTGGTTCTGCATGCCTTGCAGGCAGTAGCGACAGGCATTGCAGGGCCGGCTGGGCGAGATCGCCACGCGATCGCCCACCGCAAGTGTGGAGATGCCGTCGCCGAGGGCCCGCACCGTGCCCGCAACCTCGTGGCCAAGAATCATGGGTTCACGAAGGCGGATCGCGCCGAAGCCGCCATGGTTGTAATAATGCAGGTCCGAGCCGCAGATGCCGCCAGCCTCGACCGCGATCTCGACCTGTCCGGCGCCAGGGGAGCCCGGATCGGTCTCCTCGATCCGCAGGTCTTTTGCCGCGTGGATGACGATCGACTTCATTGATGTGATCCCTTCTCAGACGACCGGTGTCAGCAAGGTCTGTCCGCCGAAATGGGCCGCGAGATTATCGCGAACGAGCTGACCCATGGCCTTGCGGGTCTCCACCGTGCCGCTGGCGTGGTGCGGTTGCAGCACGATGTTGGTAAGCTTCAGGAAGCGCTCGTCGATGGTTGGCTCGTTCCAGAACACGTCGAGCCCGGCACCCTTGATGGCACTGGATTCCAGGGCCGCGAGCAACGCGGTCTCGTCGATCGTGCTGCCGCGCGAAATATTTATGACGATACCGTCTGCTCCGAGCGCTGCCAGGATCGACGCATTAATGATGTGTTTTGTGCTTTCGCCGCCGGCGAGCGTTACGATCAGAAATTCGCTGTCGCGCGCCAGTTCGACCAGATCGCCGACAAAAGCATAAGGAAGATCGTCGCGCTTGCGGTTGTCGAAATAGGAAATCGTGCAGTCGAATGCAGCGGCGCGCTTCGCCACCGCCGCACCGACGCGGCCCATGCCGACAATGCCCAGCCTTTTTCCACAGACACGCGTGACCAGCCCCATATTGCCCTTGCGCCAGCTTCCATCGCGTACGTAGGCGTCGGCCTGCGGGATTTTTCGCGCCACGGCGAGCAGCAGCCCGATGCCGATATCGGCTACGTCCCCGGTCAGCACATCTGGTGTATTGGTGACACGAATGCCGTTCGCCCTGGCATAGGCAAGGTCGATGGCGTCGGTGCCCACGCCGTAGCAGGAAACGATCTCGAGCTGCGGCAGCTTTCCCATCAGCGCAGCACTTGCGCCAAGCTCGCCGCGCGTAGCGATGGCGCGGATCGCGCCGGCGTGGCTTGAGAGCAACGCGTCCTTGTCCTCGGACTGCCAAAGTTTGTGGACGCGATACTTCGCCTCAAGATCTGCCATGTCCCAATCCGGATAGGGACCTGTCATCAAAATGTCGGTCACGGCATCATCTCCTGTGCGAGTCCATTTTTTCCCATTGACTATGTTATCGATAACATTCATGTCAATAGCGACTGGCGGCGGGGTGATGGAAATCGCGGCCGCTTCAGGAAAGCTTGCTCGGGAGGAGCGTTTGGGCAGTTCGTTGTTTGATTTGAACGGCATGCGGGCGCTGGTCACCGGCTCGGGGCAAGGGATCGGCCTGGCGCTGGCCGAGGGGTTGGCGCAGCACGGCGCCGAAATCGTGCTCAACGGACGCAGCGCCGAAAAAATGAAAACGGCTGCGGATTCACTGACAGCGAAGGGACACAAGGTCCATAGCGCCGTCTTCGACGTCACCGATCATGCTGCGGTGGCGAACGGCGTCGCGCAGATCGAGGCGACGATCGGCGCCATCGATGTCCTTATCAACAATGCCGGCATGCAGTTCCGAATGCCGCTCGAGGATTTCCCCGCTGACAAATGGGAGGAACTCTTGCGCACCAACATCTCCAGCGTGTTCTTCGTCGGGCAAGCGGTGGCGCGGCACATGATGCCGCGGCAGCGCGGCAAGATCGTCAATATCGCCTCGGTGCAAAGCGAACTGGCACGGACGAACATCGCGCCCTATACGGCCACGAAAGGCGCTGTGCGCAACCTGACGCGCGGCATGTGTGCCGATTGGGCGAAGCATGGCTTGCAGATCAATTCCATTGCGCCGGGTTACTTCAAGACGCCGCTCAACCAGGCGCTGGTCGACAATCCCGAGTTTTCAGCCTGGCTGACCAACCGAACACCGGCGGGTCGTTGGGGCGATGTCGGCGAACTGGTCGGCGCGGCGATCTTTCTAGCTGGACCGGCCTCATCCTTTGTCAATGGACACACGCTCTATGTCGATGGCGGCATCACAACCTGCCTCTAAGTCCTGGCCCATCGTTGTGATGGGTGTCAGCGGCTGCGGCAAGACCAGCATTGGCGTCGCTATCGCGGCTCGTCTAGGGCTTGCTTTTGTCGAAGGCGACGTGCTGCACCCGCGTGGCAATGTCGAAAAAATGTCGGCGGGCATTCCGCTTACCGACGAGGATCGTTGGCCTTGGCTGGACCTGTTGGGCGCAGCCTTGCGCCATGCACATCAAGAAGGACGTGGGCTCGTCGCGAGTTGCTCGGCGCTGAAGAAGTCCTATCGCGATCGCCTTCGCCATGGTGCTAGCGGGCCGGTGCTTTTCGTATTTTTGCACGGGTCACGTGCGGTGCTGCAAGCCAGACTCGCCGAGCGCGGCGGCCACTTCTTTCCACCCGCTCTGCTTAACAGCCAGTTCGCCACACTGGAAAATCCAGGCGACGAACCGCTGGTGGTCACAGTGGACATCGACGCGCATGTGGACACGATCGCCGATAGAGTGTTGGAGGGTCTGGGTGCATTTGGGGTCGCCCCCGCCAGGATCAAGGAAAAAGGCACGTTGAGATGACGCAACCAGCAAAAGTCGCCGTTGTCGGCGCCGGCATCATGGGGTCGGCGATCGCCACCCGTCTGATCGAGACTGGGCAAGCCGTGACGGTATTCGATCTGGACAAGGCCAAGGTCGCCGCGCTGACTGCAAAGGGTGCGGTTGCCGTCGCGTCTGTTGCCGAAGCAACGCGGACGAGCAGCTTCGTCATCCTCAGTCTGAACCATGCCGACATCGTGCGTTCCGTGGTGTTCGGCGATGCCGGTGTCGCGGCCGCTGCGTCGCCCGAAAAGCTGCTGATCGACATGTCTTCGATCGATCCCGTCGACACCGCGCAGATGGCCAGGAAGCTGTCTGCCGAGACCGGCATGAAATGGCTCGACTGCCCGCTTTCGGGCGGCGTTCCCGGCGCGCTGGCCGGCCGACTGACCGTCATGGCGGGCGGCGAGGCGGCTGATTTCGAACAAGCCCGCACGGTGATGCGGCATCTCTGCGCCAACTACACGCTGATGGGGCCGAGCGGGGCAGGGCAGACCACCAAGCTGATCAACCAGCTTTTCTGCGCAGTTCTGTTCCAGGCCGTCGCCGAAGCCGTGAAGCTTGCCGAAGCCGGCGGCGTCGATCCGAAGGCAATTCCGGCGGCACTCAAGGGCGGGCGGGCCGATTCCAGCATCATGCAGGAGTTCATGGCAAAATTCGCTGCCCGCGATTTTTCGCCGACCGGCCGCATCGACAACATGCTGAAGGACCTGGATTCGCTGCAATCCTTTGCCCTCAAAACCAAGACGCCGATGCCGATGACCGGGCAGGTGGTCGAGATCCACCGCCTGCTCTGCACCGCAGGACTGGGGCCAAGGGATTCGGCCGAAATGATGCGTCTGCTCGACGGCAAGACCAACTGATCCGTTGGCCATATTTTCTTTGATGCTTGACGCTTAGAAATGTTATCGATAACATAATTTTATCTCGGGAGGAACGCATTGTGACCGAGCAAAAACTGATCGAGTTCAAGTCAATTACCAAGGAGTTCGGCGGCACCCGCGCGCTCTCCGACGTGACGCTTGATCTGCACAAGGGCGAGATCCTGGCGCTGCTCGGCGAGAATGGCGCCGGCAAGTCGACGCTGATAAAGACGCTCGCCGGCATCTATCGGCCGGATGGCGGCCAAATCCAGTTTCGCGGCGAGCCCTACCATCATCGCCCGCCGCGGCCGAACCAGCGCCAGCCCGTCGCCTTCATTCACCAGGATCTCGGTCTCATCGAATGGATGACGGTCGGCGAGAATGTCGGCTTGGCCCAAGGCTTTTCGCTGCGCTCCGGGCTGATCGACTGGCGATCGACCGAGGCGAGGGCGCATGAGGCGTTAAAGCTGGTCGGCTGTGACTTCGACCCGACGACACGCGTTCAAGATCTGACGCGCACCGAAAAATCGCTGGTCGCCATCGCTCGCGCCTTGGCTACCGAGGCCGATGTGCTGGTGCTCGACGAGCCGACGGCCAGTCTTCCCGCCGACGAGGTCGAGCGGCTGTTCGACGCCATCCGTCCGCTCAAGCAACGCGGCGTCGGCATGATCTATGTCTCGCATCGCCTGGATGAAATTTTCCGCATCGCCGATCGCGTCGCCGTGCTGCGCGACGGCAGGCTGGTCGGCCAGAAGAAGGTCGCCGATACGAAACCGGACGAACTGGTCGAGATGATCGTCGGCCGTCCGGTCAGCCAGGTTTTCAGCAAGGCAGAGACGCAGGCCGGCGAGACGATCTGCGCCGTGCGCGACCTTGTCTGCGCCGGTGCCGGCCCGGTGTCTTTCGACGTTCGCAAGGGTGAGTTGCTCGGCCTGGTCGGCCTGCGCGGCGCCGGGCAGGAACTGGTTGGCCGGGCGCTGTTTGGCTGCCAGGCCTTTTCCGGCACGGTGACGATCCGCGGGGCTGTGCCGGACCTGTCCAGCCCGATCGCGGCGATGTCGTCCGGCATCGGCCTGATCGCGCGTGACAGGACCGAAGAATCAATCGCTGGATCCTTGTCGATCCGTGAGAACAGTTTCCTCAATCCCGGCGCCGGCAAGCGCGGCCTGTTTTCCTTCCTCGCGCCTCATAAAGAGGCTGCGCTAGCGCAGGCGATCGGCAGTTCCGTCGGGCTGCGCCCCAACGACCCGAATCTGCCGATCGAAGCCCTTTCTGGCGGCAATCAGCAGAAGGTGGTCGTCGGGCGCTGGCTGCACACCGGGCGTACGTTGCTGATCGCCGAGGATCCGACGGCCGGCGTCGATGTCGGCGCCAAGGCTGAGGTCTACCGGCTGATCGGCCGCGCGCTTGAAGCCGGCCTCGCCGTCGTCGTGGTGTCGACCGATTTCGAGGAGATTGCCCACATCTGCCACCGCGCTTTGGTGTTTTCGCGAGGACAGATCGTTCGCGAACTCACCGGCAAAGACCTCACCACATCCGCCGTGATCACCGCGGCATCGGCTTCCGAAGCCGCCTGATCTTTCTGGGAGCGAACTCATGCAATCGATCGAATCCAGCGCCCTCGAACCGACCCGCGGCGAGATGGCTGATTTGTCCATGGGGCAGAAGGTCATCCGGCTGCTACCGGTCTACGGGCTGGTGATCCTGACGGTGTTGCTGATCCTTTTGTTCTCGATCCTGCTGCCGAACACGTTCCCGACGCTGCTTAACCTGCGCTCGATCATCTCCGACAAGGCGATTATTGCGCTGTTGTCGCTGGCGGCGATGATCCCGATGGCGTCGGGACGGATCGACCTCACCGTCGGCTACGGAATTGTGCTGTGGCACATCCTGGCCATCAGTCTGCAAACCATGTTCGGCATTCCGTGGCCGCTGGCAGTGATGATTGTGCTGGTTCTCGGCGCCGCGACCGGCTTCCTCAACGGCCTGCTGGTCGAAGTCGCCCGCATCGACTCTTTCATCGCCACGCTGGGCACCGGCACCGTGCTCTATTCCTTGGCGCTTTGGCACACTGGCGGCCGGCAGGTTGTCGGCGTTTTGCCCAACGGCTTCTACGCGCTCAACGGCACGATGGTGTTCGGGCTGCCGATCACCGGCCTCTACGTGCTGGGCATCGCCGTCGCACTGTGGATTATTCTCGAATATCTGCCGATCGGCCGCTATGTCTATGCCATCGGCGCCAACCCGAAGGCGGCTGCTCTCAATGGCATTCCGGTGCGCCGTTTCGTCATCGGGGCGTTCATCTCGTCGGGGTTCCTGACGGCGCTGACGGGCGTGCTTCTCGCCTCCAAGCTGCGTATTGGCCAGGCCAGCGTCGGATTGGAGTATCTCCTGCCGGCTCTGGTCGGTGCCTTTCTTGGCTCGACCACGATCAAACCCGGGCGTGTCAATGTCTGGGGCACGATGACCGGCGTCATCATCCTTGCGGTCGGCATTTCCGGCATTCAGCAGTTCGGCGGCTCGTTCTTCGTCGAGCCATTGTTCAATGGCGTGACGCTGCTCGTCGCCATAGGCATTGCCGGCTACGCCCAGCGCAAGCGCGGCGCGGCGCAAAGAGCCAGGACCAAGACCGTCGCGCAGCGCTCGAAGTGACGTCGGGCCTCGGGGACCTGGGATGAGCGACTACGAGATTCTCGACGATCGGTTCGGCAAGCTGATGATCGGGCATGCCAAGCTCGAACGGCTATGGACCGGTAGCCGTTGGGCGGAAGGACCGGTGTATGTCCCCGCCGCAAGGCATTTGCTGTGGTCGGACATCCCGAACGATCGGCTGCTGCGCTACGACGAAGGCGACGGCTCGGTAAGTGTCTTCGAAACGCACTGCAACAATCAGAACGGCCACACCCTCGACCGCGAAGGCCGCGTCGTTGCTTGCGAGCATGGCGGGCGCCGTGTCTCCCGGCTCGAGCATGACGGGCGTTGGAAGGCGCTTGTCGAAACCGTTGCAGGCAAGCGGTTCAATTCACCCAATGACGTGGTGGTCAAATCCGACGGTACGATCTGGTTCACCGACCCGGTCTACGGCATCGAAAGCCACTACGAGGGCAAGATCGCCAGAGCGGAGATCGGCGGCTCCCATGTCTACCGGTTCGACGAGCTTTCGGGTGAGGTGAGCGCCGTTGTCACCGACATGGTGCAGCCGAACGGCCTGGCTTTTTCGCCCGACGAGACGATCCTCTATGTCTCGGAGAGCGGCGCCAGCCATGTGCCCGGCCTGCCGCGCGCGATCAAGGCCTATGACCTTGCCGTCGATGGCCGGTCGGCGCGTGCAGGCGGCATCTTCGCCGAGTGCGGGGCTGGCCTCTTCGATGGTTTTCGCGTCGGTCGCGACGGCAACATCTGGGCCTCCAGCGCCGACTCGGTGCGCGTCCATGCACCGGACGGAACCCTGATCGGCCGTATCCTGGTTCCCGAGCTCGTTTCCAATGTCTGTTTCGGCGGTCCCAAGCGCAACCGCCTCTACATCACCGCTCAGACATCCCTCTACGCCATCTACGTCAACGCACATCCGGCCGGTGTTGGTCCGGTGGCGGGCGACATCAGCCGGTGACATGTCGCCAACTCCAATCGAAAGCCGAGTTTGAAAGATCATGCAATTTCTAGAAACCAAGGGAGGTACCAACATGCAACGCAGAACATTCCTGAAATCATCCGTAGCCTTGATGGCCATGACAATCGCTGCTCCTGTCCTGTTCGCCGGCCAGGCACGGGCGGACGCCACAGCCGACGCCATGGCGGTCGTCCAGAAATATGCGCAGAAGGTCACGGCCTGGGATGGCCCGACCACCGGTCCGAAGGCGCAGCAAGGCAAGACGATCGTCGTGCTCGCCGGCGACCTCAAGAACGGCGGCATCCTGGGCGTCACCAACGGCGTCGAGGAAGCAGCCAAGGCGATCGGCTGGGAGGTCAAGGTGATTGACGGCGCCGGCTCGATCGGCGGCCGCACCGCTGCCTTCGGCCAAGCCATGGCGTTGAAGCCGAATGGCATCGTCATCAACGGTTTTGACGCGGTCGAGCAGGCGCCGGCGCTGGAACAGGCCAAGGCCGCAGGTATCCCGTTGGTCTCCTGGCATGCCGGACCGGTGATCGGGCCCGACGAGAAAAGCGGCGTGTTCGCCAACGTGTCGACGGATGCCATGCAAGTCTCCACGGCCGCGGCCGACTGGGCCTACGCCGATGCCAAGGGCAAGCCCGGCGTCGTTATCTTCACCGATTCGACCTACGCCATCGCCATCGCCAAGGCAGACAAGATGAAGGCGGAGATCGAGCGGCTGGGCGGCAAGGTGCTCGAATATGTCGACACGCCGATCGCCGAGACCTCCCAGCGCATGCCGCAGCTGACCACTTCGCTGCTGCAGAAGTACGGCGATACCTGGACGCATTCACTGGCGATCAACGACCTCTATTTCGACTTCATGGGACCCTCACTTGCCGCCGCCGGCAAAGCCGGTACCGACGCGCCGATCAATGTCGCCGCAGGCGACGGTTCGGAATCGGCCTATCAGCGCATTCGCGCCGGTCAGTTCCAGAAGGTGACCGTTGCCGAACCGCTCAACTTGCAGGGCTGGCAATTGGTCGACGAGCTGAACCGCGCCATCGCTGGCGAAAAATGGTCGGGCTATCTGTCGCCGCTGCATGTGGTGACGGCCGACAATGTCGAGTTCGACGGCGGGCCGAAGAACGCATTCGACCCCGGCAATGGCTACCGCGACGCATACAAGAAGATCTGGGGCAATTAGGAGCCCGGCGATGCGGGCGCAATACGCGATGCGCCCGCATCTCATTCGCACGACAAATCCACGAATTGCACCGCGACCTGCCCTTGCCGGCCGGCGGCCATCCCAAGCGCAGAAAATCAGGAAACCCTCGCCATGATCATTCGCTACGCCCTGTTCGAAGGCGAAATCCACCCCGGACGCGAGAGCGAATTCCGGCGCTTTGTCAGGGAAAGGCTAGTGCCGTTGTGGACGCAATTTCCTGGAGCCGAGGAGGTGCGCGTTCTGGATGGCACGGCACGGGATGAGGGCGCCCCCGTCTATGCCATGGCGCTCGCCATCCGTTATCCCGACATGGACGCCTGCAACAAGGCGCTGCAGTCCGACGTTCGCTTTCAGAGCCGCGATGTGACCGGAGAGCTGCTCAAGATGTTCACCGGCCGTGTGCATCACCATGTTTTCGAAGCGAACGAGTTTCCAACCGCTCGATTACGGCGACGGGACGAGGTTTCAGAAATTCGCGTTCGAGGGCCTGGGCGAGATTGACTTCATCGTGGTCGGGGCCCGGCGTGGATCGTGTCGCTCGAACAAGGGAGCGGCTTGCAGAGCTGAATCCGGAGTTCGTCAGACGGACGATCGCACAGCTCATGATCATGCCAGACTACGAGGAGATGACTGCTGATAGCCTTGCCATTACAACAGCCCTGCTCGAAGAGGTGCTGTCGCCAGCGACATCATCCTGACCAACACCGGCAGCCGGCTTCGAGCGGGACCTTTAGAGCCCAGACGCCTTGGTGAGGTTGGTCCGGAAGATGGGAGTCTTTGAGCGACCCCGAGGGGAAGGTCGTTCGCGCAGGACGAATTCACGCCGATGACCCTTTCGAGACCTTGCGGAGCCGAATTCTCTTTTTGGAAGTCGGCATTAGCCGGAACCAGCATTCGCGCGGGCTTCTCCAAGCCGCCGATCAGCGGCAGGGAAGCGGCATGGCCCTAGCCTGCTTGGGCGTGGCGAACGTCCACACGGGGCGGTGCTGACGTCGCGACTTTGTGAAGCTGAAAGACTTCCGTCGCTTCGCCGCGCCCGCGCAACCTGTGCTTGCCCGCCGGGATCGTTTCGAACTTTTCGTCGAGCCGCGAAACAGTCTCGCCGGAAATCGCGATGGCGGTCGCGGCATCTGGTGCGAGCAACTTGCCGAGTTCCTGAAGCCGCTGGCTGATGTTCACGGTGTCGCCGACGATTGTGTAGTTCACGCGATCGGATGCGCCGATATTGCCGACGATGACGGAGCCCGTGTGGATGCCGATGCGGACGTGAAGCGGAGGCCGGCCTTTGCCAGCCGCTTCCAGATTGTCCTTGTCCAGCTCCTCGCGGATCGCCGCGGCGGCGCGGACGGCCGCGGCGGCATGGCCCTTCAGACGATCCGGCGCGCCGAAGAACGCCAGCATGCCGTCGCCCAGGAACTTGTCGACCGTGCCGCCATGTGCATCGACCGCGCCACACAGGATCGCGAAGTGGTGGTTCAGCAGCCTGGCCGCGGCTGCGGCGTCCATCTGCTCCGACAGCGTGGTGAACCCGACGATGTCGGTAAACATTACGGTGACGACCGCTTCGCGCGGTTCGGCGATGCCGACCTCTCCGGTGCGCACCAGCTTGGCCACCAGCGAGCGCGGAATATAGGTCGAGAATGCACGCAGACCGATCAGCATGGCGTTGAAGGCCGAAGCCTGGTTGTCCAACTCCAGAACCCTGCTGCGCGGCAGCGGAGTCACGCCGTCGAGATCGAAATCGGCAACGCGCATGGCCTGGCCGGCGATCGCCTGGATCGGTCGCGACAGGCGCCTCCCAAGCAGGATCGCGACGATGACCGCCACGGCCATCGCCCCGACACCGAGCAGGGCCGATCCCAACACGCGCTCGATCTCCTTGCTGATCTGACTGGTCTCGAAATACGCGCCGAGCGTCCAGGGCTTGTCGCCATAGCCTGCGATCTTGCGGGTGATGGCGATGTAGGTGGCGTCGCCGCTCCACTCGGACGCATTGTCCACGCTGCGGTCGATCTCGGCGATTTCTATGTCGCGGGCGCGGCGCGTGTCGAAATCCCGCTCTACCTTCCGCGCGCTATAGGCGGCCAATACCGGATCGCCATACGTGGCCAGCGGCGTCAGCGGCAGGACGCCGTTCTTCAGAGCGTCGGGATCGGCCAGCCTTTGGTCGGCGAGCACGCGGTCTTCGCCATCGAGAATGAAGGCATGCGTGCCAAATCGCGATGATAGCTCCCGCGTGATATCGGACAGTTTCTGCAATTCGACCGCCGCGATCACCCAGGCCTGCGTCACGCCATCACGTGCCAGCGGCACTGAGACATGCGCGTACAGGCCGAACTCGTTGGCTACGAATGCCCCCCATTGCCTGCCGCCGACCCGTCTGCGTTGTTCGAGGGCGGCGCGGACTTGGGGCGACTTCTCGGGCTTGGCCGGAAAATGCTCGATGGCGCCCGTTGCAACGTTGTTTTCGACTGAGCGCGCGGCGCCGCGGCAGACCAGGTCGGGGGTGCAGATCAGCATCGCCTCGACCCCCGAGGCGGTAGCCAGAGCACCGGCAACGGCTGCAGACATCGCCTCGTCGTCGATCTGGAACTCGCCCTGGGCATACAGCTGCGCGATGCCGTCGACCGCGTTCTCGGCGTCCCCCATCTCTGCGCGCAGCGAGTCCTCCATCGCATCGATCAGGAGTGTCGACTGGGCGCCGAGCAAGTCGAACGTGTTGCGAAAATTGGCGCCGACCGACAACGCGAGCACGCCTCCGACCGACAGGAATACGAGGCTGCCAAAACTCAACGCCATGATGACCGCAATAGGGATGCGACGCCGCTTCTTTTCGGGGCGGGCCAGACGCACTGGTTGTGCGGACGTGCTCATGCAACAAGTGTCGCAATGCGCCACCGAATTGCAAGCCCCGTGACGGCTTTAAAGAGGGCGCGCCCCGAATGCACGAGCCTCGTTGCTTCCGTGCCCAGCGCATCACCCGAATGTCCACTTCGGAAGATGTTTCTCAATTTCTGTTCATGGCGCGCCCGTTCCGGTTCAGATCGATCGCAGCAATGTGAGGCTTCCACCCGACCGTTGCTCATCCATGGCAGCCGCAATGAACGGCTATTCACAAAGCGGACCTTTGGTGAGGACAGAAATTGCCGCTTGCCCCGATGCAGCCATGAAAGGACAGTCCATGTCAGGACGCACATCAGATCAGGATGGCGCAAGGAGGCTCGGCGGACCCCGACACCTCGACTACGACGCCACGGCGGTGCAATTGCGGTGCGACTACGATCCGCGCCACGCACGCCTCCCAAGCGTTGGCTATTGTCATTGCATTTTGGCTGGCGGCAGATCGAGCCATAGCAAATCCGCCTCCAGCTCGCGCCAGTCCTTGCTATGTGCGCGGCTTGATAATTGATGCTAATTCCAACCGAACCATAAACTGCCCCAACATACAATTTCGCTAAAATGCCCCGGAACCTATTGCTGCTCTGCGTCTTGACTCGCCGTCGGAGGGTGCATGCGTAACGCCACAGACGGGCTTTCTTTCATTGAGTTCCAGTCGCCGACGCTGGTCGAGAATGCGCCCGAGGGCGGCGAATGGCTTCATGAGATCAAGTACGACGGCTACCGCACCGAACTCATCATTGAGGGCGGCAAAGCGAGAGCCTTCACGCGCCGTGGCTACGACTGGTCGCACCGGTACCGACGAATTGTTCAAGCGGCGGCGGGCTTGCCGGTGAAGGCGGCGATCATCGACGGGGAGGCTGTCGTTCTCGGCGACACTGGCCTGCCGGACTACCAAGCGTTGGAACGGGAGTTGGGCAACCCAGACTCGCCGAGGCTCATCTTCTGCGCATTCGACCTGCTGCACCTCAACGGGCGCGATCTGCGGCAGCAGCCGCTCGTAAGGCGTAAGGCAGCCCTAGAGAAGCTGCTGAAGAACTCAGCCCCGACATTGACCTACGCCGAACATCTGGAGTTGGGCGGCACGGACGTGTTTGAACATGCCTGCCGCATGGGGTTGGAGGGCATCGTCTCCAAGCGCACCGATGCCACCTACCGCTCAGGGATCCAGACCAGTTGGCTCAAGGTGAAGTGCATCAAGAGCGACACTTTCCCCATCGTGGCATTTGTCGAGAAGCTGGGCGCTCACCCGCGCCGCATCGCATCCCTCTACATCGGTCGCCGCGAGGGCGACCGACTGCTCTATGCCGGGAAGGCCCGCAGCGGCTACACCTTGAGCGTTGCTCAACTGGTTCGAGAGCGGCTCGACCCGCTGATCATCAGCAAGTCGCCTCTGTCAGAGCCCATCGTGAAGCCGAAGGCGACGTGGGTCAGACCAGAGGTGCTGTCCGAGGTACAGTTCAGCGGCGTCACTGATCGCGGCGTGTTGCGCGAGGCAGTATTCAAGGGTCTGCGAGAAGACCTGGTCGCGATCCCGGCCAAGCCTCCGGCGCCATCAAAGCGACGTGGACCAGCCCAGGAATATGGCGTTCCCAGCGAGAACATCCTGCAACTGCTGCCCGACGCGGTCTCGCCCTCCAAGGACGAGCTTGCGCGCTACTGGCAGAGGGTTGCCGATTACGCACTCGTCCATCTCGGCCACCGACCGCTGAAGCTGGTCCGCCATGCTCTCGGGGCAACCTTCTACCACAAGGGCGCGCTGCCGAAGATCCCCGCAGCAGTGCATCAGTTGCGCGTTCAGAAGCGCGAGGGTGGCGAAGGTGTGCGCGTGTGGGTGGACGACCTTGCCGGCTTGCTGGGGCTGGTCAAGATGGATGCGGTAGAGCTGCATCCCTGGAACGCTACTGTTGACGACATCGAACATGCCGACCGGGTTGTTCTGGACCTTGATCCGGGCGAGGGGGTCGAGTGGGATGAAGTGATCGAGACCGCGCTAACGCTCCGCGACATCATGGAAGCGGAAGGTCTGCAGAGCTGGCCGAAGGTGACGGGCGGCAAGGGCATTCACCTGATGGCCCCACTTGAGACGAAGATCACGCACGACAATGCCCGGCTCCTTGCTCGATCGTTCGCCAAGCGCCTCGCTGAAGCTCATCCCGATCGCTATCTGCTCTCCGCTGCGCCGGCAGCCCGAAAGGGCCGCATCTTCATCGACTACCTTCGCAATGGGCGCGGCAACACGGCGGTCGGCGCCTTCTCCCCACGAGCGCGACCCGGCTTCCCAATCGCCCGTCCCGTGACCTGGAGCCAGGTGGAGGCAGCCATCCGTCCGGATGCGTTCACCATTGACCGTCCGTTTAGGGCGGCTGCGAGAAAAGCAGCGTGAGCAATCTCGCAGCGCATTCTATTAGCAGTGGGCGAAGACGCCCGGCGATTCCGCCGAACATTCGATCATGTCAACTACTTGCCGGACGGGTCGATCTCTATCCAGGCGGGCACATGATCACTCGGCTTTTCCCAGCCTCGCAGGTCAGCGTCCACGCCCGCGTCACGTAACCTGTTCGAAAGTGATGGGCTGACGAGGAGGTGGTCCATCCGCAGGCCGGAACTCCGATCATAACCGCCTCGGTAGGAGAAGTTCCAGTACGTGTAGATGCCTTTCTCCGGATGAATGCAGCGGACGGCATCCATCCAGCCATTGTCTAGCATTTCGGCGTAGGCCTGCCTGCTCTCCGGAAAGTAGACTGCGTCGCCCGTCCAACGTCTCGGCACCACCGCATCGATCGGCGTTGGCACGACGTTGTAGTCGCCGCACAGAACGCTTGTGATCCCCTCCTTGAGCAGTAGCTGGCCGTAGCTGATCAGACGGTCGAACCAGCGGAGCTTATAGTCGAATTTCGGGCCGGGAGCTGGATTGCCGTTGGGCAGGTAGATGCACCCCACGACGATCCCATCCACCTCTGCCTCGATATACCGGCTGTGAGTATCGTCAGGGTCACCCGGCAGGCCGCGTCGACGCTCCAGGGGCTCCTTTCCCCGTGCGAGTATAGCTACACCGTTGTAGGACTTTTGCCCGTGCCAGATCGCGCCATAACCGGCGTTCCTGACGGCTTCCGCGGGAAATTTCTCGTCCGAAGTCTTCAGTTCCTGAAGGCACACGATGTCATAGTCGGTCTGACCCAGCCACTTGATGAGCAAGGGCAGGCGACCGTTCACGCCGTTGACGTTAAAGGTTGCGATACGGGTCATCCGAAGTTCTCAACAACCCTCGGCGATTTGAGCATGGAAGGCTCAGATGTTGATGCTTGCATCATGCCGCCAAAGGGAGGCCTTGTCAGTCGTCTTTCTAGAATGGCGGTCGAGCGGTTTCAGCGAGCTTTTCCGCGTGCCAGATGGCGCAATGAGCGCAGGAGCTGGTCGTCGGGAGCGTCGTAGGCGAAGTCGCGAGCGGTAGATGCGGCGCGCACAATCCGGCGTTAGGGCGGCCGCAACGCACGGACGGGTGGAGCTTGGGCAGGTCTACTGCTGATTGAGGGCGACCGCCTTGGGTCCAGTGGGTTTAAGTAATGCTGCGAAGGAATCCTATATGGCCGAGCCACAGCTCTCAATTCGTAGCGGCAAGGCGGGCGATCTTGCGAAGGGTTGAACCGAAGCACGGCTCGACCTTGTGGACCACATCGGCCATGGTCTTGTCCGACCGGACCCGCTGCTTGTGCTGGACGGCATCCTTGCCCAGCCCGGCAGTTCGGCCGACTTCGTCGCTCGTCGTGCGAAAGGCGTCGGCAATCGTGCGCGGAGCGAAGAAGCCATTGTCGGAGTACTGGACCAGTGCCATCTCACTGCCTAACCGCAAAATGCCTCATAACCTGAGGAGATATAGCGTCAAAATGGGAGGTCTTTGAGAGAAGAAGCCGACAAGAGGAATAATAAGCCGTGACCATGCGGTGTTTAGCTGGTCTATTCACCGCATAAATTGCGGCAAATGATCTTGCATATACGACGATTGAGGCCCATATTCGACGCAAAAAGTGCGGAGAATATGGCGACCTATATCTACGAGCGTGAAAACTGGCCGCAGTTCGAGTGGCGCAGCCAGGACCTTGCCGATCAACTGGCGACGGTGCGCCATCGGCAGGGCCGGCTGCTGGGGCGGATGGAGGCGCTAGGCTTCGAATTGCGTGCCGAGGCGATGCTTCAGACCCTAACGGAGGACGTTCTCAAATCCAGCGAAATTGAGGGTGAAATTCTCGACAAGGAACAGGTGCGGTCGTCCATCGCCCGCCGACTGGGCATGAATATTGGCGCACTGGCGCCGGTCGACCGCGATGTCGAGGGCGTGGTCGAGATGATGCTCGACGCAACTCAGAACTATCAGGCGCTACTTACGGATGAGCGGTTGTTCGCCTGGCATGCGGCCCTGTTTCCGACGGGTCGCAGCGGCATGACGAAGATTATCGTCGGTGCGTGGCGGCATGAAGCCTCTGGTCCGATGCAGGTCGTCTCAGGTCCCATCGGTCGGGAGAAAGTCCACTATGAAGCTCCAGCAGCGGCCCGGCTTGAGCTTGAAATGGCCTCGTTCATCGACTGGTTCAACCGTTACGCGCCGCTTGATCCCGTTCTGAAGGCGGGGGTCGCCCATCTATGGTTCGTCACCATCCATCCCTTCGAGGATGGCAACGGCCGTATCGCCCGCGCGATCGCCGACATGATGTTGGCGCGATCGGAGGGCAGCGCTCAGCGGTTCTATAGCATGTCCGCGCAAATCCGGGCGGAGCGGAAGGACTACTACGCGATCCTCGAACGGACGCAGAAGGGCAGTCTCGACATCACCCCTTGGCTGCAATGGTTTCTAAGCTGCCTCGACCGCGCCTTCAGCGGGGCCGAGGAGATTTTGGCCAATGTGCTGCGCAAGGCCCGTTTTTTGGAGGAGATGGTCCAACGACCTCTAAGCGAACGCCAGCGCAAAGTCGTCAATCGGCTCCTGGACGGCTTCGAAGGCAAGCTCACCTCCTCGAAATGGGCAGTGCTGACCAACACCTCACCTGACACGGCCTTGCGCGATATCAATGATCTCCTGGCGCAAGGGATACTCGTGAGAGATGAAGCCGGTGGGCGAAGCACGAGCTATTCGCTGGCAGGATTGGATGACGGGCCGGATCGCGCGCCTCGGCGACATCGTTGAAACAGGAGCGCGAGCCGACAGCGCGCGCCCAAAGCATGATTGGCCCGCTCGATTGGTTCGGAGAATGCGTCTATGCCGTTTGTCGCTCGGCACTGGTCCATCGGGTTCGGTCGCAAGCCGTTAGCGCCAGTCATTGACGAACTTTCCGCCTTGATAGCCGCCATTGAAGCCCCAGCGAGCGGTTTGATAGGCTGCAAACCCCTGAATCGCGCTTTGGCTTTGCTAGGCACCCAACGCCTTCTGGTTTCGCCATCCTGACAGCACCACAACCCGTACGGCAACCGACGCTGGGCCTGACATTTTATCTCCTATTTCTGCGCAGCCGCAACTCGCTGCAACATCGGTTTTGACATCAAGCCATCAGTTGCCATCTTGCTAGCAGGCGAAATGAGCCTATACAATGGTGCCAAGGAGTCCGATATGGCCGAGCCACAACTCTCAGTCCGCAGCGCCAAGGCGCGTGATCTTGCACACCGGCTTGCCCGTCGTGAAAACCGCTCGATTGCGGAGGTGGTCGAGCGCGCCCTCGAATCTTACGAGGTCCGCGAGGCCGGTCGTGAGCCTGCTTCTGCCTTCTACCCGCGGCTTTCAGCGCAATCCGGCACAGACATCGACCTTGAGGCGGTGATCCGTGAGAGTCGCCGGCCGAATCGAGGCGTCGAGCTTTGATCTTTGTCGATACGAACGTCGTTTCCGAAACGTTGAAAAAGACCCCAGACGAGGCAGTCATTGCCTGGCTGATCCGATACGATGCCGAACTCGCGCTTCCAACCGTGACGATTGCCGAGATCGCGTTCGGCATCCAGAAGATAAGACCGGATCAACGTGCCGAACGGCTGGAGCAAGGATTGTCGGACTGGCGCCGGCGTTTCGCAGACCGCACCTTCGGTCTGACAGAAGAGGCTGCGCTGGTTTATGGGGAAATTATGGGTGCTGCTGCTCGCCAGGGACGCGGCATGTCGGCACCCGATGGCATGATCGCGGCGATCGCTCGAGTAAACGGGGGCCGCCTCGCCACGCGCAATCTGACTGACTTCGAGACGGCAGGACTCGTTCTGACATCTCCGTGGGAGTTCTGAAGCGTTTTCCTGTCGTCGCTTTTGTTCAAGCCCCATCTGCCTGTCAAAGACGGGCTGAAAGGCCGTCAAAGCGCAGGCGAGCGATATCAGGTCAATTTGCATGTCGTCAAAATCCCCTGAAGGTCACTCGAAGCGCCTCAGCGGCAGCCTGACCGGGTACGGCAAGCGACCTGCCTTTTCTTCGGGAAAACCATTAGGCTCGCTGGGCTTGCGAGACGGCGAGAGATGCCCGATCTGAAACAGATGCCGGATGTGAAACAATTGAAATTGCTCGGCGTCCTGGCAGCGACGGGCGTCGGTCTATATGTCTGTTATCTGCTGGCGTGGCCTTTTTTGCCGGCATTGACCTGGGCGCTCGTCCTGGCAATTATTCTGTCTCCGGCTCACCGGTGGGTTGAGAGACGGGTCGGAAATCGAAACCTGGCAGCGCTGATATCGGTAAGCGTCGCGGCGATCGCCGTCGGCCTGCCGCTGGCGCTCGTCGCACAACAGCTCGTTCGCGAGGCGGTAAACGGAGCGACTTATCTGGAGGAGGTCATCCGCGGTTGGGACGCAGTCGGCTTCATGTCTGGCTATCCCACGCTTTCGGCCATTGCCCAATGGATCGAGAACCAATTCGATCCGGCCGGCTCAGTCGCCGCATTCGTGCAATGGCTGACGGGACAAAGCACATCGCTATTGCGTGGCTCCATCTATCAAGTCGCGATGTTCGGCCTGACATTTTATCTTCTGTTCTATTTTCTGCGCGACCGCCAACATGGCCTGCAAGCCGTCGCGGGCCTTTCGCCCCTGCGCGCTCCGGAGACAGCCTACATCTTGTCTCGCTTTGCGGAGACCGTCCATGCAACACTGCTCGGCACCGTGTTCGTCGCCGCCGTCCAGGGAACATTGGGTGGCCTGATGTTCTGGTGGCTCGGCCTGCCGACGCCAGTCTTTTGGGGCCTTGTCATGGGACTTCTTGCCATCGTGCCCGTGCTCGGGGCGTTTGTGATCTGGGTGCCCGCAGCGGTCTATCTCGCACTGGAGGGAGCTTGGGCCAGCGCAGCGATATTGACCGTCTGGGGCGGCGACATCGTCGGCGGCATCGACAATCTGCTCTATCCGATGCTTGTCGGGAATCGGTTGCGCCTCCACACGGTGGTGGCCTTTATCGGCGCGGTCGGCGGCATCGTCTTGTTCGGAGCATCCGGCCTTGTCCTCGGACCTGCGGTGATCGCCATCACAATCAGCCTCATCGACGTGCTAAAGACTCGATTGACCGACCGGCCGACGCCGGCGCGCGCTGGTGAGCTACCGCATCAGTCCGTGACGGATTGATCAAGCGCGAAAAGGGCGCTGGTCTTCGAGTGGTAGCGCGAAACCTGAACAACCTCTGGGCGGAGATCTCAACGAAGGCAAGCACATCAGCCAGGCTGCTGTATTGCGGCAACCTTCCAGTCACCGCCGTTCTGCCGCGTAAAGGTCCACAGTTCGACCGTCTCCGTCGGCTGATCGGCCCCGCCCTCAACGACCTTGCCGCTGATGCGGTCGCGGGTCACGTCGCGAGACTCATAGCGCAAAGCAGCCGTCGCGTAGTCGCGATCACCCTCCCGCCAACTTTCCGCAATATCGGCCTCCAGCAGGCTGACGTCCGACACGTCGTTCCTGACGCCCTTTTTGGCATTGTCGGCAAGTTCCTCGGACAGATAGGACACCATCTCGGATGTCACCAACCGGCGCAATGCAGCATGATCTTCGCGCCCGAATGCCTCCTGAACTTCCGTCAGCCGTTGCTGGAACGTGTCGAGGTCGGTTTGGGTGAGTGTGATCTCATCGGAAGCATTGTCTTGGTTCGTTCCGCCATATCCTGACCCAATGCCTGGAATGGGGAACGCTGCGGTGTTGCTCGGGTCAGGCCGGGCTGCAGCGCTTCGCCCAAAGGTCCCGGTGCCTCGCGAGGCACCGGCCATAGCGGGTGCCGGGTTTTGCGCCGCCTGCGAGCGGAAAAAGCGGATCGCCAGCATGATCGCGCCGCCGAACAGCAGTACTTGGAGCAAAAGACCCAACATGCCGGCCAAGCCGCCGAACCCATGACCCAGAAGAACGCCGATCAAACCGCCGAGAAGTAGCCCACGTATCATCGATCCGCCGAGGCCGTTGAAGAAGCCCGGGCGCTGGAATGCCTGCGGCTGACGGGCCGCATTGTTCGTGGCCGCATTGGGCGTCATCGAGCGCTCGACCGGTGCGGCCGGTTGCGGCGCAACTCTGGTCGGCGGGACCGGCTGGAAAGTGCGCATGCCGCGACTGCCGAAGCTGCCGCCACGGCGCGCATCGGCGTGATCCACAGCGACCATGGAAAATGCCAGGAACAACCCCACAAACAAAACTGCAAACCGTCCCCAACGCGAAATCAGCATAGGCAAGTCCTCAAGTGACACTCTTTCCGCTCATATGGGGTGCGTCGATCGAAATAGCAGTGAATCGTCCGTCGAGATATTTTCGGGCGGCATGGTCGGCCGCCCGCCGGTGTTCACGACGAGAATGTCTGCCCTACCCAAGCGCGATGATCGCTGTTCGACCACGCAGGCTCCCGCACCCGGCCGACCGGCATCGGTCGCGTCAACAGCATCGCTCATGCAAGCCTCTGGTCATCGATGTCCCCGGCGATGATGCCGAGGTCTCCCGGCGAAGACTCGATTGACTTACAGCTTTCCTATGTACTATCAACATATCTGGAAAACCTGCCATACAGGTTTGCCCACTCCTGAACGGGAGATTGCGTGAGCACGGCCGTATCCGCAAAACATTCCGACGCAGCGAGCCTGGTCAGCAATACGATCGGCGAGATCACGCGCCATATCCGCGCGCATGAGCTCGGGCCCGGCGACCGGCTGCCCAGCGAGGCCGCGCTTTCGAGACAATTGAGCGTCTCGCGTACCGTGGTTCGCGAGGCCTTCAGCTCGCTCGCCGCCATGCGGCTTATCGACCTGAGGGCGGGCAGACGGGCTACCGTCGCCGAGCTGGATTATGGCGCGATGTCACTGGTGATCGAGCATGGCGTCCACACCGAGCAGATCACGGTGCAGCAAATCTATGACGTGCGCCGCACGATTGAGACCCGCACCGCCATGCTGGCGGCCTTGCGCAGAACAGCCGACGAAGTGGAAAGGATCAGGACGCACGCGCTCGCCATGCTCGAGAATTTCCAGCGGCCGGAACAGGTCATGGAGCACGATCTCGCCTTTCACCTCGAAATCGCCAAGGCTGCGAAGAATCCGGTTTTCAGCCTCATCGTCGGCGCGTTCGAGCGCGTATCGCGCCAGACCTGGCCGATCGGCTGGCGGACCCGCCCTTCGGATGCCGAGCAGTTGGCGATGATCCAGATCCATATCGACCTCGCCGAAGCAATCGAGACCGGTGATCCCCAGTCGGCGCGTGACCTGATGGCGAGGCATTTTGACGAGAGCGTCAAGGCCCTGCTGGCGGCCGGCATCGCCTGAGGAGCAGGGGCGCAATGAAGATCACGAAACTGGAAACGCTGCGGCTCAAGGAGCGGCCGAACCTTCTGTGGGTCCTGGTTCACACGGACGAAGGCCTCGTCGGACTCGGCGAGACCTTTTTCATGGCTGAAACCGTCGAGACCTATCTGCACGAATATGTCGCGCCGTGCGTGATCGGGCGCGACCCCTTGCAGATCGACTTGCTTGCCGCCGACCTCGTCGGCTATCTCGGTTTCCGATCGACGGGCGCGGAAGTCAGGGGCAATTCCGCTTTCGATATCGCGCTTTGGGATCTGTTCGGAAAGGCGACGGGTCAGCCGATCGCACAACTCCTCGGCGGGTTCACCCGGCACGAGATCAGGACCTACAACACCTGTGCCGGAACCGAATACATCAAGAAGGCCACGGGGCAGACGACGGCCAACTACGGGCTCGATAAGCCTGGCGACGCCTATGATGATCTGAACGGCTTCCTTCACCGCGCCGACGAACTGGCGCATTCGTTGTTGGAGGAAGGCATCACGGCCATGAAGATCTGGCCCTTCGACATGGCCGCCGAGAAGACGCGCGGCCAGTATATATCGCAGCCCGACTTGAATTCCGCGCTGGCGCCGTTCGAGAAAATCCGCAATGCGGTCGGCGACAAGATGGACATCATGGTTGAATTCCATTCAATGTGGCAGCTGCTGCCGGCCATGCAGATCGCTCGCGAGCTTGCCCCCCACAAGACCTTCTGGCACGAAGATCCAATCAGGATGGACAGCCTGTCCAGCCTGAAACGCTATGCCGAGGCTTCGCTGGCGCCGATATCGGCTTCGGAAACGCTCGGTTCCCGGTGGGCCTTCCGCGACCTTCTCGAAACCGGAGCGGCCGGTGTCATCATGCTTGATATCAGCTGGTGCGGCGGGCTCTCGGAGGCGCGCAAGATCGCTGCCATGGCTGAAGCATGGCACCTGCCGGTCGCGCCACACGACTGCACAGGTCCAGTGGTGCTCGGCGCATCGACCCACCTGTCGCTGAATGCGCCGAACGCGCTTGTCCAGGAGAGTGTCAGGGCCTTTTACAAGACCTGGTACCGCGACCTTGTGACCGCTTTGCCGCAGGTGAAGAACGGCATGATCACCGTGCCTCCCGGACCGGGCCTCGGCATGGAACTGAACCCGGAGATCGATCGCGCCTTCACGGCGCTTCGACGGGTGAGCGAGGCATCTACTCTCTGAAAATGAACCTGAAGCAGCTTTCTACGGAGGAGGAGAACCATGAAGAAGCTACTTATCTCGGCAGCCTTGGCAGCAGTACTGGCTGGAGGCTCGGCAATCGGCTCACGCGCACAGGAGCCGATGAACATCGTCTTCACGCATCATTCGTCGGCGTCGAACCCGTTCTGGCAGGCGGTGAAGAAGGGCTTTGACGACGCCTGCGCCAAGATCCAGGCCAATTGCCAGATGGTCTTCACGCAGACCGAAGGTTCGATCGAGCAACAGTCGGCCAACATGCAGGCGGCACTCGCGGCAAAACCGGACGCGCTGATCACCTCGATCGTCGACAACAATGCCTTCGACCAGATCATCGCCGACGCCCGCGCTGCCGGCGTCACGGTCATCGCGTCCAACGTCGACGACACCGAGGGTGCAGCCGGCAATGCCCGCCAGGCCTTCATCGGCCAGGGCTTCATTCCCGCCGGCTACGAACTCGGCAAGAAGATGTCCGAGTTCTTCCCCAAGGAAGGCAAGATCAGGGCGCTCGTCGGCGTCTCCGCGCCCGGTCAGAACTGGTCGGAACAGCGCGCTGCCGGCGTCATGAAGTTCCTTGAGGAATACAAGGCGGCGAATGCCGGACGCGAAGTGGTCATTGAACGGCTCGACACCGGCACAGATGGCGCCGTCGTCGCCGATCGTGTTGGCGCCTATCTGTCTGCCCACCCGGACACCACGGTGTATTTCGACACCGGCCTTTGGCATGCCTACGTCGCCCAGGTCCTGATCGATCGCGGCATCGAGCCGGGCAAGGTGCTGATGGGCGGCTTCGACATCGTCTCGGAAGTCCTGCAACAGATGGAAGCGGGTTACATCCAGGTCCAGGTCGACCAGCAGCCCTACATGCAGGGCTTCATGCCGGTGATGGAAGCTTATCTCGCCAAGAACGTCGGTCTGCTGCCGGCAGACATCGACACCGGCAAGGGCATCATCGTCAAGGAAGACGTGCCGAAGCTCAAGGAACTGGCCGCACAAGGCGTGCGGTAGGCGCGAAGCCGGCGTCCTCTCCTCGTTCTTTACGCGGAGAGGGCAAGGGGAGGGCCAGGCAGCACGGCCTTGGGCGTCGGCTCCGTCCCATCCTCCAACGGCATCTCCATTGTCAGGGGCGGTAGCAGACAGACTGCCGCCATCCCCTTGCCGATGCGACAAGCCAGCGCAAACAATCCCAAGCCGGAGCGAATGATGAAGCGCTTGATGAAGATTTATCTGGAGAAGCCGGAGCTTGCGGCGGTCGTGTTCCTGCTCCTCCTCCTCCTCGTCTTTCAGATTCGCTCGAACGGCGTATTTCTGAACACACAGAACGTGCGCGGAATGCTTGGGCTGCTGCCTGAAATGGGGCTGGTCGCGATCGGCGTGACCCTGCTGATGATATGCGGCGAGTTTGATCTTTCGGTAGGCTCGGTATTTGCGCTGACCCCGATGACCATGGCGGTGATGCTGGCGGCAGGCGTGCCGTTCGCGCCGGCCTTTGCCGCCGGGCTCGCGATCGCCGCCCTGATTGGCTTCTTCAACGGATTCATAACGATTCGTTTCGCGATACCAAGCTTCATCACCACGCTTGGCATGCTGTTCATCGCGCGTTCGCTGACGGTGGTAATCTCCGGTGGCTTCCCTCCTGTCATCCCGGCCAACGCTCTGCCGAAATGGCTGTTTACGATCTATGTGGGGCCGGGCGACCTCTTTCGCATGTCGTTCTTCTGGTTTCTCGCCGTGGCAATCCTGGTGACGGTGCTTCTGTCGCGCACGAATTTCGGCAACTGGGTGCGCGCCACCGGCGGCTTTCTGCCCGCCGCGCAATCGATGGGCATCCCGACGGCCCGGGTGAAGGTCGCCTGCTTCATGATCTGTTCGGTGCTCGCCGGCTTTGCCGGCACCATTCAGGTGGTGCGGCTTGGCGCGCCGCTGCCTTCGATCGGCGAGGGGCTGGAGTTGCAAGCCGTGTCGGCTGCCGTCATCGGTGGCGCCTCGCTGACTGGCGGCATTGGCACTATCTTCGGCGGCATCATCGGGGCTGCCCTGATCCGCGTCATCGACAACGGACTGGTGCTGAGCCAGGTTGACGCCAACTGGTTCAAGATGGCAATCGGCTTCCTGACTATCTTCGCGGTCGTCGTGAACGCCTGGCTTCGAAAGCGGGGCAGGGCAATGAAGGTGGAGACCTGATCATGGCGGCACCCATCATCGCGATCAAGGGGCTCCAGAAATGGTATTCCGGCGTCCACGCCTTGAAGAACGTCACTCTGGACATTTATCCAGACGAGGCGCTGGGCCTTGTCGGCGATAACGGCGCCGGCAAATCGACGCTGATCAACATCCTGTCAGGCACCCAAAAGCCCGATGGCGGCGAGATCAGGATCGAAGGTGAACCGGTCCGCTTCTCGAACCCGCGCGACGCCATGGATCGCGGTATCGAGACGATCTACCAGTACAATTCGATGGTCCCGACCATGACCATCGCACGCAACGTTTTCATCGGACGCGAACCGGTGAAGGGCTCGGTTTTCGGCATCGGCATCCTGGACCAGAAGCGCATGCGTGACGAAAGCGTCAAAGCGATCGCCGACGTCGATCTGCATCTGAGGTCGCCCGACGCGCTGGTCGGCGAACTGTCGGGCGGCCAGCGCCAAGGCGTGGCGATCGCCCGGGCCATGCACTTCAAGTCGAAAGTCATGATCCTCGACGAGCCGACCAATCATCTCTCGGTCAAGGAGACGCGAAAGGTGATCGGCTTCGTTCGCGCCCTCAAGGCCCAGAACATCACCAGCGTCTTCATCAGCCACAACATGCATCATGTTTTCGAATGCTGTGACCGGGTCGTGGCGATGGCGCGCGGCGAGATCGTTCTCGACAAGCGGATCGGCGAGACTTCGATCGAGGAAATCCACGAGGTTCTGTGACGCGAAGAAGCGGTCACTGGCGAGCCGTTCGGCTGGTAGAGGTCAGTCTGCGCTACGGCTTTTCCGCAAGGATCGCCTCGGCGGTTTTCTCGTCGGTGATCAGCACATCGACGACTCCCAGACGCAACACGGCGCGCAGCACCGGAACCTTGTCGAGGCCGCCGGAGGGCAGGATCACAGTGTCGACGTCGCGCAGATGTTCGGGGGCGAGGCCGATGACACGGCTGTTTAGCGGGTGATCGACGAGTTGTCCGTCGGCGCCGATCCAGTGACCGCAGATATCGCCGACGGCTCCGGCTTTTTGGAGCGATCTGAGATCATTGTCTCCTACCAGTCCGATCCGAAAGATGGTGGCGTCTTTGTGCACCGCGCCCACCGAAACGAAAGCGGCGTCAACGTCGCGGGCGTGGGTGAAGGCGTCTTCCAGAATGGACTGGCGCATAAGCAGATCGCGCGTGGCCTCCGTATCCGTGAACACCGGTGCCGCGATGTAGTAGCATTCCGCGTCGAAGAGCGCCGCGAGCCGCGAGGCGATTTCATAGATGTTGATCGCCGATCCACGCGTGAGCCCGCCAAGCAGGGAAACGACCGACATGCCTTTGACGGGGCGCACGGTCACTGAGCGCAGACTAAGCTGGAGCGTGCGTCCCCATCCCACGCCCACCGATATCCCGTCACGGATTCTATGCGACAGGGCTTCACCGGCAGCGGCTGCGATCACCTGTGGCACCAGGGTAGGATCGGGCGGTGTCGGAACCACGATTGGGTCGGAAACGCCATAGGCGTCCCGCAGCCGGTGCTCCAGCTCGATGCAGTTCGCCACCTTGGAATTGATGCGAATCTGAACGATCCCGCGCTGACGGGCATGCGCCAGCATCCGGTTGACGCGAAGGCGGGTCAGGCCAAGAGACTTGGCGATTTGCGCCTGCGTCAGGTCACCGACATAAGCAAGCCAGGCGGCGCGCACGAGCAGCCCTTCCTCGCGATCGGCCGTGACGGAACTCGTTACGGCTTGGCGGCCGTCGCGTTTCTTTCGCGCTGGTTTCTCCATCAGATCATCCTGTCCACTCCGCGGCAGCGGGTCCAGACCGGCTCGGCGGAGCCATGTGCTCATCGATATGAGGCATCAATCGAGTTTCCCGGCTCCGCTAGCCTCGATGATAGCGGTCGAAGGACAAAACCAGCGGAGCATCATGGCAAATTGCGTCGATGATGGCGCTCGTCAGCGGCAGGCGATCGTGGGGAAGTACACCCCGGGCCATCATATTCTTCAAAGTCGGACCAAGGTCCAGCGCCAGTTGCGCGCCCTCGACCGTGTCTGAACTCATATGTTCGCGCTTCGCCACGGAATAGGGCAGGCCGCGGCCGAGCAGGCGCCCCATGCGACCGTTACGGCCCGCCTGGCAGGTCACGTAAAGATCGCCGGAGCCGGCCAGCCCCAGCACTGTTTCGACCTTTCCACCCAGGGCTTCGACCAGAATCGCCATCTCGGCGAGGGACTGCGAGAATAGCGACGAGGCAAGATTGTGCATCAGTGCGCCATTGGGCGCCTTGCCGTCGCGCTCGAGCAGCCCGACGGGAGCTCCAACGGCGAGTGTGTAGAAATTCTTGAAAGCGGCGCAGATCTCGACGCCGACGAGATCGGATGACGATCGCGCATGATAGAAAGGCGCGCGCAGAATGCGGGACGCCGCGGCCACCTGGTCGGGATCATGCCCGGCCACGATCACTGAGGTGTCGCGCTGCGCCGCCAGTTCGCCGGCAATGCACGGTCCGCCGACGGCCATCACCGGGACCGACAAGCCAGTGCGTTGCTCGATCTCGCGGGCAAGCAGATGTGGCAGGATTTCCACGCCTTCGTCGCTTGCCGCAAGCCCTTTCGTAATCATCAGTATCGGCACGGGCGACTTGATGCTTTCTGCAATGCGGTCGATCGCCCAAGGAATGCCGGCCGACGAGACGCCGAGTACAAGCAGATCGGGTCCATCGTTCATCGCCGCCCCGAATTCGGTCCAGGAACAGGCGGTTACCACATCAGGCAGATTGATGTTGAGGCGTGGGTGATGACTTGTGCTGGCCACGGAGCCGACGATCTCCTCATCGAGATGGGTCCCGACAAGAGTGATGCGGTTACCAGCGTGAGCGGCCGGAAGCGTCATGGCAGAGCCCATGACGCCGGCGCCGAGGATAACGATCCGCGCCATTCAGCTTCTTCCCTTGTCCAGCCGCTCGCCGCTGCCTTCGTCGAACAGGTGGATTCGCTCAGGCGCCGGCTCCACATGGATCACAGCTCCAGGAGAGACCTCCATGCGGTCATGCAGCACCGAGCAGATCGCGGTGTTGCCCATGCTGGCAAAGATGTGGATTTCGGGGCCAGTCGGCTCGACAACCGTAATCCTCGCTGGAATGCCGCGCCCGTCGGCCACTGGTCGAAGATGTTCGGGGCGAATGCCGTAGATCACCTTTTGGCCGGGCCGGACCGCAGCCCCTGGCGGGAGCGGGAGGGATAGCTCGTCGGTCCGCACCACCCAGGCGTCGCGCTCGGAAGCCACCTCGCCATGGAACATGTTCATTGCGGGCGAGCCGATGAAGGAGGCGACGAAGAGGTTTGCCGGGCGATCGTAGACATCGAGCGGGCGCCCGATCTGCTCGATATGGCCGTCGCGCATAATGACGATGACATCGGCCATGGTCATGGCCTCGATCTGGTCATGCGTGACATAGACGGTGGTGGTCTTCAGCCGCTGGTGGAGCTCCTTGATTTCGGTGCGCATCTGCACCCGCAGCTTGGCATCGAGATTGGACAGCGGTTCGTCGAACAGGAACACAGTTGGGTCCCGCACGATGGCGCGACCCATGGCGACGCGCTGCCGCTGGCCGCCCGAAAGCTGGCGGGGATACCGTTCCAGATAGGGTGTCAGGTTGAGGATCGATGCCGCCCACCCGACCTTCTGTTTGATTTCTTCGTTGGGGCGCTTCTTCAACTGCATGGAAAAGGCCATGTTGTCGAAGACGGTCATGTGCGCGTAAAGCGCGTAATTCTGGAAGACCATCGCGATATTGCGGTCTTTGGGATGGAGCATGTTGACGACCCTGTCACCTATGGCGATCTCACCGGACGTGATGGGCTCGAGACCGGCTATCATGCGCAACAGAGTGGACTTGCCGCAGCCGGACGGCCCCAGCAGAACGACGAACTGGCCATCCTCGATCGAGAGATCGAGTCCGTCGATAATCGAGAGGGCGCCATAGTCCTTCTTTATGTTGCTGATGGTGACAGACGCCATAAATTGCTACCCTTCGATTGCCCTTGCCGGTTGGATCTCATTTTCGCCATGCGAGCGATTGGCGATCGGATGCGCTCTCACCATTCGCTCTCCAGAAACTCTTCCAAGAGTCCCGCATCGGCGGCCAGGTTGACAAAGGACCATCGGCCGCGGATTTCTCGCGAATAGCGAATGGCGTCGTGCCAAAGCGCGCGCGGCAGCTCTAGTTCCGCGCCGGTGACCGGCCCTCCCGCAGCCTTGAGTGCTGCCTCCATGCGGGCGACCGGCATTGCCATGGGCCGAACCTCCTGGCGCAGCGCCGGCCAGATTTCCGCAAGCCTGCGGTTGAAGATTTCCGACTGGCTGGCGTCGAGTGCCGTCTTCTTCATCTCGGCAATGCAAAGTGGTCCAAGCTGCGCGCCATAGCGGGCCAGCATCGCCGCTTCGTCGATGGCGGTCGGCTTCACCTGCGGCGGCTCTTTCATGTCCAGCAGCCGCGCTTGCAGACGCGCCATGACCAGCGAGGCAACCCCGACCTGCTGGCCGTGCGTGGTGCCGGGATGACGCTCTCCCGCGAACATGTCGACCCAATGGGAAATCTGGTGCTCTCCCATGGACCCGGGATGGGAAACGCCGGCAAAGCACACGCCCATCGAGCACAGCGTCAAGACGCGCTGGAGATGCCCGACAGCGGTGACGTCATGCCTGGCAAGGCCAGGCGCATGGGCCAGCATCGGCTCCTCATCGCCCGCCTGCAGCAGGTAGGGCACCTCGGAATAGTAAGTGTCGAACAGCCGATGCGAAGCCCACCAGTCGATCTGGGCCGTGGAGCGGCAGAGGCTGTCGCCAAGCCCGGCGGCGCTGAGCCAGGCGGGCGCTGCGGCCGACACGCCAAGGTCCAGGAAGATGCCCCGGGGCGCGTGTGAAGGCAGCGAGATCTTGAGCCCGGAGGCCAAGGTCACCGACGCTGTCGAGGCGCCGTAGCCATTCATCGAGGCGGCCGTGCCGAAGACGGCATAGGGTCGCTCGTCGAGGAAGGTTGCATGCTTGCAGCTGTCATTGAGGACGCCCGACCCGACGGCCACGACCCCTTCGGCGTGACGTGTCTTCTCCCTGACCATCTGGATCGTCGCCTCATCACAGTCGAGGCCGTCAGGCAGCACGATTTCGTCGATGTCGGCGATGGCACGCAGCGCCTTCGCGACGCGCCTGCCCATCACATCGACGGTGTTGATATCGGAGACCACGGCGATGCGGCTGCCTAGCTTCAGCGGCGCAACGAGATCCGCCTCGCGGCCTTCCGTCGTCTCCAGCAATTCGATGGTCTGGAACGGCAGGACCGCGGCCGCGCCTGTCTTGGGATCTGTCCAGCGTCCAGCGACAACGTCCTCGATCAACGCGCTCCAGTTGGTCGCTTCAGCCATGATCGGCCTCCATGAAGGCCGCGAGGCGTTGGTTCCAGGCTGCAAGCGTTGGCCAAAGATCAGCATGGATCGCAAGAAGTTCGGCGTAGAGCGCGGCCCGTTTCGTGTCCGGTTCGAAGGTTTTGGCCGGCTCGCTGGCCATTGCGAGCGACGCTTCGGCGATCGTGGAAAACCAGCCCACCCCCTTTGCCGCCGCCATCGCCGCGCCTAGCGAGGAGGCTTCGACGGTCGTCGAACGCTTTATTGGACGATCGAGTGCATCCGCCAGAATCTGCATCCACAGGTCGGACTTCGCTCCTCCGCCGATGGCTATGAACTGGTCGATGGTCTGGGCGGCAGCCGCAGCCGCCCGCTGACTTGTCGCGGCCTGATGCAGCGCTATGCCTTCGAGCACGGCGCGATAGATGTCGCCGCGGCGGCTCGAGCCCGAAAGCCCGGCAATCACACCACGGGCCGCACTATCCCAGTGCGGGTCCATGACGCCCTGCCAGTAGGGCAGGAGCATTATGCCGCCTGCGCCGATCGGGCTGGCAGCGGCTTCGGTCTCGAGCGCCTCCAGCGCATCGCTTGCGCCATGCAGATCGACGCCAAGCATTTCGCGCGCCATCCAGTCGACAAGAAAAGTGCCGGCGCGAAGGCACGTCTCGTAGATGTAGCCATTATCGGCGACCGCCGTTTCGGTGCGGAAGGCCTGGTCGTGGACGTAGTCCGTGCCGAAGCTGCCGGAGACGACCGCCGTGCCGAGGTTGATGTAAGCGCATCGCGGCTGCAACACACCAGCGCCCGTGCCGGCGCATTGACCGTCGCCGCCGCCGGCGACGATCGGCGTGCCCTCGCGCAGGCCCGTCGAAATGGCCGCTTGCGACGTCAGTTGGCCCAGAACGGTGCCGGGCCGCGCCAGATCCGGCATCATGCGCCGGGCGACGCCCGCTGCCTCCAGTATATCGTTCGACCAGTCCATAGCCCGCATATCGAGTATGCCCATCGGGTCGGCGGATGCGGTGGACGTCACCCACCGGCCGCTCAAGCGAAAGACCAGATAGCCGTGGACTTCGGCCATCCGCTCCACGCGGGCAAAAATCTCGGGCTCTTGCTCGCGGAACCAGATCATGCGGTAAAGGCAAGGAATGACGTCCAGCGGCTTGCCGGATATTGCGTGGACGCGTGCCGCGCCGAAACTCTCGCCGAAGCGGCGTGCTTTGCCACGGGCGCGCTCATCGAGCCAGAGCGTCGCCGGCCCGACCGCTTCGCCTTGCTCGTCGAAAAGTCCGAAGCTCTCGCGCTGGTTGGCAATCGCGAGGGCGGCAATGCGTGCCGGCGAAACCGTTGACGTCACGGCGCGCAGCGCTGCGACCGTCGAGGTCCACCACTCGGCCGGATCCTGCTCGAAATAGCCCGAACGCGGGTTGGACATTGCAAGCGGTGCACGACCTTCGGCCACGGCCAGACCATTGCGGTCCCAGGCGATCGCCTTGGTTGCCGAGGTCGAGGAATCAATGCCGATGACGAGATCAGGAACCATTGCCGCCACGTTGCCAAACGGCGAGGGCGGCCGAAGCCGCCTTCGCCCAAATCACCGACCAGCCGCTAAAGACCGGCGTCCTTGACTTTGCCGTCGACAATGCCGGCAATGGCATCGAGGCACGCCTTGGCATCGCCGCCATAGTCTTGGCCCGTAAGCAACTTGCCGAGCTCAACCGGAATGTCGTTGTTCGACAGATCCGCCCAGATCGGCATGTCCGGCTCAGATCCCATCTGATTGTCGATCGTGTATTTGATCGCGTCGAAATGGCGTGTCGTTCCGGGGCCGACAACAGCCTTCGCCTTGACCCGAGGATCTGTAAAAGAGGAATTGCGCATCGGCGAGGCGCCGCCGCCGAGCGTCGATACCCGCGCCATGACATCCTTCGAGCAGACCCACTGCATGAACAGCCATGCCGCTTCCTTGTTCTTGGAATATTGCGACAGCGAGATCGTCGAGCCGCCCTGGTGGCCGACGGCCGGGATTTCGTTGAAGCCGCAATCGGCAGCGGCGCGACGACCAGGAACTTCCTTGGGCGCGGGCAGGGCCTCGAACAGGCCTTTGACCTTGGAATCCTTGGCATCGAAGCCGGGGAAATCCTCGCCCCAGGTGATTGCCATGGCGGCTTGTCCCTGTGTCAGGGCCTGTCCTTGGCCGTCCCAGGTCCAAGTCGTCGCCGACGGCGGCGAGTTCTTGACCAGCTCCTGATAGAATTTGAGCCCGGCCACGCCGCGCTCGTCATTGCCGACAAACTTCTTGTCCTTGTTGAAGACAGAACCGCCATGGCCCCACAATGCGAAGGTCCAGTCGCATTCCAGCGAATAGTGGCCGGACTTCGCCTGGCACGCGGTGCCGAAGATGCCGTTGCTCTTTTCTGCCTCTGTAAGCGCCTGGACGGCCTTGAGGTAGGCGTCGAGGTCTGTCGGCAGGGCAATGTTGTGTTTGTCGAAAAGATCCTTGCGGTACATCAGGATGAAGATCGGAATATCGAATGGAATTCCGCACTGTTTGCCGTTGTACATGGCGATGCCGTCGACCAGCGGCTTGGAGAAATCGTCCCAGTCGAAGTTCGGCATCGCCAGTTCTTTGTTCTGGTCGTAATACTCGCGCGGATCGACGACATCCTGGGCAAATGTCGCCATCCAGGACTGGTCGAGATAGTAGACGTCATAGGTGCCAAGCTGGCCCTGTACGTCTTGCGTCGCCTTGGCGAGAACCTGCTCCAGCGGCACGATCTCGACTTCCACCTCAATGCCGGTTGCCTTGGTGAATTCACCCGCGACAAGCTGGTTGGCAACAATCGTTGGCGGCGTCGCTTCCGACGTGTAGCGGATTTTGGTGCCGGCATATGGTTTGCCGACGTCGGCCAGCCACTTCAGCATATCGGCGTCCTGGGCGCGGGCTTCTTCAACCCCGAGGCCCAGCATCCCCCGACTGGTGCGGCCACCACCTAGCATGGCCGATCCGAAGGCGGAAAAGCCGACACCGGCGAGCGCCATCTTCCTCATGAAGTCGCGTTTGGTTATCCGGCGCGCCGTAAAGTCATTGCAGGTATCGGCTACGAATGTCTTCTTGTCGTGTTCACTGAAGCTCATGATCGTTCCTCCATTGCGTTTTTGTCGTCGTTCTTCTCGTCAGCGCCTCACTCCTTCAGCGATCCGAGGGTGAGGCCGCGGACCAGATGCCGTTGAACCAGCAGGATAAAGATGAAGCTGGGTATGATCGCGGACGTGCCGAGCGCTGTGATGTAGCCCCACTCGGTCGCGGTCGAGGTGACAAAGGTCGAGATCTTCACCGGCACAGTGCGGATCGACGTTGTCAGGAACAGTGAGAGCAGGAACTCGGTCCACGAAAAGATGAAACACAGCACGGCCGTCGCAGCGATGCCGCCCTTGACCATGGGAAGGACCACGCGTCGGAACGTCTGCCAGCGCGTCGCGCCGTCAATAAGCGCCGCCTCATCAACCTCGCGCGGAACATCGTCGAAGAACGACTTCAAAAGCAGAACCGCCAGCGGCAGGTTGATCAAACTGTGAACGAGGACGAGGCCCGTATAGGTATCGCGCAAGCCGAGATCGCGGAACATGAAAACGATTGGAATGACGATCGCGATTGGCGGCATGAAGCGCTGCGAAAGAATCCAGAACAGGAAGGACTGCTGGCCGCTGAACTGCATTCGCGACAGGCAATAGGCGGCCAGGGTGGCCAGCACCAGCGTCAGCGCCGTAGATCCGACGGCTATGATGGCGCTGTCGAGCAACGACTGGCGGGAATCGTATGAACTGGCGCCACCCTTGATCACCCCGGCCGCCTCGCCGCCCTGTTCCATGCCGATGTCGACGCGTGAGACGCCAAGCAACGTCACGCGGTAATTGTCCGGCGTCGGTGTGAAACCGACGTAGACCGGTCCGCTGCGGTCGAAGATCGCCGAATAGGGTTTGATAGACGACAGCGCCCACCACGCGATGGGGAACATGAAGATCGCCACCACCAGGACGGCGAGCACGTCGCGGGCGATCGTTTGGGCGCGCGACGACTCCATCAGAACCTCACCTTGAACAGCCTGACGAAGAGATTCGACACGACGATCAAGACGACGAGCACGATCAGCGACAGGGTCGCGGCATAGGGGAAGTCTCCGGTGAAGTAGATACGGCCAGCGTAGAACGAAAGCGTCTCGGTGGCCGTGCCTGGCCCGCCGGCGGTGATGATGTAGACGTAGTCGTAGATGCGAAAGAGATCGACGCCGCGGATCAGCACCGCGACCGCTATCACCTTGCGCAGCATCGGCAATGTGAGCCGCAAGAACGTCTGGATGCCGTTGGCACCGTCGATCGCGGCTGCCTCGAAAGGTTCCTTCGGCAGCGCCCTGAGCCCTGCCAGGATGATGAGCACCATGAACGGCGTCCATTGCCATATGTCCGCCAGCAGGATCGCCGCCAATGCGGTTCCGGGCTGCGTCAGGATCGGCTGTGCCGGCGAGATCAGGTCGAGGGCATAGAGGTAGAACGACAGGACGCCGAAAGAGCCGTCCTGCATCAGCAGGAACATCATTCCGGTCACCGCAGGCGGCACCACCAGCGGCAGTGTCATCAGCGCCCGCAGCACGCCGTAACCTTTGCGATCGGTGTCAAGCAGAAGCGCGATGAGGATGCCGAGCGCAAGCTGAACCGCAAGCGCGACGAAGGTGTAGATCAGCGTGGTTTCCAGCGAATGCCACATACGCGCATCCGAGAAGGCGCGCGTCCATTGGTGGAGCCCGGCGAAGTCGAGCTGACGGGAAACGACATTGCGTTTGTGAAGCGACAGCCAGACCGAATAGGCGAGGGGATAGATGCCGAAAACGAGAAGCATCACCGTGATCGGCGCGAGCCAGGGGAAAGGATGCTCGGCCGTCATGAACCGGGGAAGGGCCCATCTGGGCGCTTCGCGGGTCACGGTCACCGTGCTCACGCGCAAATCTCCGCTCGGTCACACAGACGCATCGGCCTTCTCCCTATCGGCCAGATTGTGCCAACTTGAACTTTTGTAAGTTTGTTGTGCCTTTTGTTAAGAACGTGTCGGACGGCCGCCGATTTGTCAAGTGTCGGTTCAGTCAGGCTCAAGGGATTTGCTCGTGGTCCCAGAGGATGCGTGATCGCCGAGTATGGAGTTGTTTTGGAGGAAACGCCGCCGGCAAATGCCGTGCACCAGCCTCAAACGCGCTCAGGGCCGCCGCCAATTTTGGCTGCAACATCCTTGGCCCTCGAACTGCGCAATTAGCGCTAAGATGCGATAAACTGCGCAGTCACAATAAGACCCTTTTCGTTACGAATTTACAAATGCTTAACCCTGATGCCGTTTCGAGCTTAGTTGTCCGCGGACAACTCACAGGGAATGCAGGAGAACACCTCAGAAAGAGCAGTGGTTGTCCGCGGACAACCAAATGGCGCCAGGTGGAACGATGAAGGATCGATTGCTATGATGGCGCCGAAGTCCACCGCCGGCCTCCGGACACCCCATCTCATTACGCGGCTTCCAGTCCGACGGCCGGCTGCAGCATTGTGAGATCCTCGGCAGCGGCCTGCGCCTTCGCAGCGGCCGTGATGATGGCTCTCTTGTCACTCTTAAGGACGGCGAGCCAGCTCGCCAGATAGGCGGCTGTGTTGTCGCGTGGATCATGCGCCACGCCCAGGTCGGCACACAGGAACGATGCCGCGAGCTCCGCAACAAGCTCCTCCACGGCGTAGCCTTCACTGCCGAACCTGCCCGTCAGATCGCGGTCCAGGCGATGCTTTGCGCCGGACCAATGCGAAACCTCGTCTAGCAAAGTCGAGTAAAGGTGAACCTCGCTGTCGAAACGCCCGCGGTCAGGCATGAGGATGTCGTTGATGCTGGGCCGGTAGCAAGCTTTGGCACCACCGTAGCTGACGCTTGCGCCGATGTTCTGGACGAAGCTCCCGAGGGCCTCGATGTGCGGAGCCGGATTGCCGAGAGCTCCTCGGCGGGGCTGAAGAAGCGATCCGGTATGTTCTCGATCTGCTCAATATTGAAGACGGTGTAGCCCTTCAGATATGGAATCGCGCGGTCTTCGTCATCGTCGTGATGCTTCGGCGTGAACGTGCCATATTTGACGACGAGGGTGCCTTTTTCGCCCTTACGGGCTTGACCACCGAAGTCCTGCGCCTGCCGGTAGGTCATCCAGGTGTTTTCCTCGCAGCCTGAGCCGAACTCAACGTGGGCGGAACCTGAATGTTGCAAAGTGAGGATCGGCATGGCTGGATACGGTGACGATGCAGGCTCCACGGCCTATGCGACGGCAGGCAGCTATACCTGCCAGCAGGCACGATCGCAGCGGCGCGCCACGCGGCAGCGCCTATATTGACGGCCCCTACGGCATGCTTCCCCAGCGTGCCCACGGGGGCTTGGCACAGCCACGGGCTTGGCCTCCACCGTGTACGGCGCGACGCTCGCTAGCGATCTGACCCTGCAGCGGGTGATCGATGCCTCGTATCAGCCCGCATACCTCGAACTGGTCAATCCGGGCTCGCTGCGAGCGCTATGTCACCGATTCGGACGGCATCGTCCATGTGCCGTCGACCCGTTCAGACCGACGCGGACAATTTGCCCATCATTGCTGAACTTGTAGGTCCCAATTCGCCCTTGCGGGCCACCGACGCGGTAAAGAGCTTGATATCAAACATTCTTTTTGGTTCAGACTCGTGGGACATTCAGACTCGTGGGACATGACCCACACGACGCGCTACCGTGTGTCTCGCCATCACGCCACCGCCATCCGACTTTGAGAAAGATCAGGTAGACCGGTCGAAACGGCCCGATTTGCGAAGCTTCGCAAGCAAGCTCTCTGCCGCGCCGTGGTAGTTGGCAGAGGCCTGCTCGGCCATCGGCAGCGAACTCCACACGGTTAGTTCGGCCACCAGAAAGTCGTTGTCTGCGTCCACCGGCGCGGATCTAAGTTGTCCGTTTTTATCCATCATGATTGCTACCACGGTGTCGTTTGCGCCGTACCCAATCGCCGCCATCCTCTGAATACGAGAATCGCCGTCCACGCGAACGTCGAACAAGACAGATCCGCCAGTTTTCTCCGCGATGTCATCCACTCGGTCGGAAAACGCCCGATTCATACCGCCTGTATTGGCAAGTGATTGCTCCAACAAAACCAGTTCAACATACTCCGCCTTCATGCCGTGACTATGGGCGCACAGGCCCAATCGGCAATCCTACCCGGATCTTTTCACACAGGAATCCCAATGACATCCTCCAACGCGCCGCGGCGTGCGCGGCGACAATCAAGGTGAGACCGAACCAAGCACGAGACAGATGATATTGGTGATGATTGCGATTTCGACGCTCTTCCAGGTGGCTGCGATCAAGCGGTCGTTCTGCCACAACGAAGCGTACCACTCCGTCGTCCCTGATTGTCCTGACCCACAAGCTCCTCCCCAGGAAGAAACTAAGCCTTGAGCGGGCGCGTGGGCGGCTGCAGCATCCGCAGACGACCCTCCGATCTCTTTCCGCTTCCTCGCAGGAGCGCCAGCTCCATGTTCGGCGTTTGCGCCGATTGCTGAGGGACGGAGACAAGGAACGCGACTGCCTCTCCGCTCGTTGACCGTCTCGACCCGAGTTGCCGTCATGCCCTCCACCTCCATACGCAAAACGGGGTCTGATCCGGAAAGAAGAATCCTCTCGGTCTGGTTTGTAGCCAGCGCCAAGGCATACCGAGTTTGACAGCGTTCCGCCGGAGACCTTTGCCGCGTTCCGGGCCGCATCCGCCAGGGTCGCTATTTCGACGACGCATCGGCAACAACTTCCGGTACCACCTTGTTGCTGCCGGTAGCGACCGGGGGACGACCTGACATTTCGGTGCCGAGTTCGTCCTTTACGCTCCAACCGTCGGTTTGTGGACGCATGGAAGCTCTGGAATACCAGTGGCCCTGATCGCGCATCGCGCGGAAATTTGCGGCTGTTGCGATGCTCCGCCAAGCGGCCGGATGTTCAGCGTCAGACCGCAGTCCGTGCAGGTGGAATCTATCTTGACCAGACGTTCTCTGGCCTCGGCCAGTCGACGTTGTGCAGACCTAATCCTGTCGCACAGCGCGATGTTAATGCCGACGCCGCAGTCTTTGTCCAGCATTTCGGTCGCACCCTGGAGAGACAGCTCCGCTCGTTTCACGCGCTGCCTGGCTTTAGGCAGCTCGATGTTCAAAAGATCGACCATCATTCAAGATCCGAGGGGCCCCTTCGATTGTTAACCGGACCCGGTCGCATTGGTTCCAGTGGGAATCTGCACAGGGATTGGACGCGAGGATTCGTAAGCCTTGGATTGCCGACCAACTGCGGCCACAAAATCTTGCCATCGATTGCGTGCGGCGGCGCTGGCCAGCGGCAGCTCACTAACGGCGCCTCATCGGGCCAAGGTGATCGCCCGAGTACGAGTTTGGAGCCAAGTCGGGTTAAGCAGCCGTGTCGAGCGGCGCCGCCGGCGTCTGCGACTAAGCCAGCTTGCCGATGCTAGGTCGGCTTGGCAAAAAACTCCGGCAGGGTATGGACGGTATATTACTCGACCCTAATTAAGCGCCATGTTCCGCTTGCTGCTTAGCTTCGTCTCGTTGTTATTTTCCACCACGCTTCTTTATGCGCAAGAGTGGCAGCCCTTCGGCATTAAGCAGTTTGGCTTTGTATTCGATGCGCCCCCCGGCTTTGTTTTAACTCAGCGTTCCGACCAGGGAGCAGCTTTTCAGGGCAAAAACGAGGCCTTTCTTGCTGTTTGGGGCGCAAGGCTCGGAAAGGCCAGTTTCCGCGCCGAAATAGAGCATCGAATTGTCGAGGATGAAAAGGCGGGCTGGAAAGTGACCTATCGGCGCGTTAAGCCGACGTGGGCCAGTTATTCCGGTATCAGGGACGGGCAAATCCGCTACGTACGCGTCATTGCCGTCTGCAATGACGGTGCGGCGCTCTTTATAATGAACTACAGCAGATCCGAAAAAATCGCCTACGATCCCGTCGTCGTGCGAATGGTGCGATCGCTACGGGCGGAAGGCTGCTAAAGCCTGAGACTTTCAGAAATATGTGTGGACGTTGATCGCGTTGGCCTGCAGCGAAGACTGAGATTTAACGGCAACAGCGGTTCTCGGTCGCCCCGTTCCACCGCCGCACCGCCAACGTGAGGGAATCTGCCGTTTCCGTGGCTCCGCAACGGCGAAACCGAACCAGGCTGGGCGCCTATCCCTCACCGCGACCGCGGCGCAGCCGAGGAGATGGGGATGTTACGGTCCTCTGTTTAGGGCCGATGGTCAAAAAGTTTACCAGCTCCCGACCGGAAGCTGGTCGCAGAGGAAGTCCTTCTCTAAATTCCATAGCAATCCTTTGGTTCGCACCTCCAGTGCACCCCGTGATAAGGGAGTTGCGGCGCAGACTTGAGGCAGATGAAAATGTCGAAGAGCAGGCCTGGGCCGTCAGTGAGCGGCGGGTCTCGGACTCAATGCCTGACGACGCGCCCGTGATCTCGCAATCCCGCGCTTAGGACGTCGGGACCGCTGATGCCACAACAACAAGCAGAGCCGCAGTCGCGACAAACGACGTCGAGGCGAGCAGCAGTCCAATCAGGGTTACGAGACCGTCGCATTCCATCAATGCGACGGCCAAGACTACCAGTGAGAGCACCGGCAGGATATTGCCGAAGGGAATCAGCAGGGCGATAACGACAGCGAGCAGGAAGATCGGAACGCCGAGCGGGTCTGCACCGTCGGGCCCGTCAGGATCTGCAGCCGACCGGTGCGCACCACTTTCTCCACCCGGCTGATCATCGGCACCGAATGACGGACCATAAGACCGAACGCCACAGGCGAAAACTGGCGCTCTCTGATGATGGCGGGCAACCAGACCCTCCGGCTGCCCGCGACGATCTGGAGCGGGACCAGCGCGAGCCCGCTGCCGAACACCGTGCCGAACGGCCCCGGGATCGGCGTCAACGCTGGGATGGCTCGGACATCTCACCCACGCAGCCGGTCCTCACGCATCCTCGCCGGCTCTGTTCAGAGCCCGGACAAGGGCTGCGCATTGCGGGTCCTGGCTATCCAGAAGCTCCGCCGGCGCGGTACGGCCAATCGCTATATTGATGGCGGTGGACCGCCGCCCAGCCGTAGTCGCCGGCGGCGCGCTCGATGAGTGGCGGGTCCTGAGACGTCAGGCAGTTCTGAGACTGGCGAACGATCTCCACGGAAGCTTCGCGCGCTCTCCGACCAACTCAAGGAGGCCAGTGGTGACAGCTTCCAATCGAAATATATCGACATGCAGACCCAGGCGCATAAGGAAGCGGTGGCGCTGTTTTCCGCTTACGCAAATTCCGGCGACGATCCGGCTGAAATGAAGGAGTTGCCAAAAAGACGCTGCCAGTGCTGCAGATGCACGAACGTCACGTCAAGGATCTCGCTGCCGCGCATCAATGGCGACGACCGCCAGCGGCTTCGCAAACGGAAACGTCCGGCATGAAGGGAGCGGCTGTCGCCGGGACCCGGGAACAAAGTACCGAGAGTGCCGTTATTCACCTGGCTTATTCCCGAGAGGATCCAACGGGAGGGGGCATTCGCGAGGCGCCAAGGGCAGTAGAGCTGGGTTTCGGCACCGTCCCGATTGCCGCTGTCACAGGCTGAATCGATTTCCGGCCAGGACAGGTTACCATGCGCTACGGCGAGATATTTGCAAACGCAACGGCACTCTTGTTGGTGACGCTGATGATTGGCGGCGTCTTCGTCCTGTTTGGAGAGCCGCTGTGGCCGCGGCACTACGCGAGAATGGTGCTGGTCACGGATATCGATGCCATGACCACCGCGTCAGTCCGAACAAGCTGCCTGCCCAGTCCCTGCCTGCCCGACACCATCGATCATACCGTGCTCACTCCTCGCCCCGAGGACGGACCTTGATTTGCGATTTGCAGACGCTGGAGCTGGGTACGGAAAAGCCCGCCGCCCGAGCTGCGCGGCGGGCTTTTTTGGTGAATCAACCCACGGTAGACCGTCTGGCCACGACTAGGTCAGGATAATCACGATCTTGTAGGTATTCGGGTCGACGATGACGATCCGGCCGTCAGCGAGCACGAAATACTCGTAATTTTCATAAGCCGGAACGATCTTGACGATGCGCGCCGGCAGACGATGCAGCCGGACCTTCTTTCGCGGAACCTCGACGCCGACGGAGATGTCGAAATCGACATTGGAAACGGGTTGGACGTTCGTTTCCTTGATGACCTGAGTGATCTCTGTCTTCTGCTCAACGGTCACATTGCTGATGGAAGCGGTCGAACTCTGGTCCTGCGTCCGCGTCGAGGCATTGCCTTGGGTCTGCTCGGTGGTCGTGGTCCCGGCCTTGCCCTGAGCCTGCTCGTCGGTCTTCATCTTGGTGCTGCCCGTGGCCTGTTGTTCAGTCGTGGCGCCAGCCTTGCCCTGAGCTTGCTCGGTGGTTGTGGTGGTTCCAGCCTTGCCCTGAGCCTGCTGATTGGGCTTTATCTTGGAGCTGCCCTGAGCCTGCTCGGTGGTGGTGGTTCCAGCCTTGCCCTGGGCTTGCTCCTCGGTCGTCATCTTCGTGTTGCCCGTGGCCTGCTGGTCAGTGGTGGCGCCAGCCTTGCCTTGGGCTTGCTGATCGGTCTTCAGCTTCGGTTTGCCTTGGGCTTGCTGGTCAGTCGTAGCGCCAGCATTGCCCTGTGCCTGCTCGCCGGTCTTCAGCTTCGGTTTGCCCTGCGCCTGTTGATCAGTGGTGGTGGCGGCCTTGCCCTGAGCCTGCTCGCCCATCTTGGCGCCGTTCTGGCAATTGGCAGTGCCGGCTGCACAATTGGCGCCGGACTGGTCGTCGGTCGACTGCTGCGTCTGGGCAAGTGCGGCCCCGCAGCTGACGCTGATTGCTAACATGCTGGTGATCAGAACGCCTTTCATGAGAGATCTCCTTGGAAAATGCTTCCCTTCACCCCGCAAAACTGCGGCTAAAAAAGTTTGTTCCAAACTAATGGAGCGAAACGGCAAGCGATCCGATCGGCGGAACTAGCTCCACCCGATAGCGTTACCGGCCTAGTCACCCGCTGCGAACGGCATGACGCAGCGCAGCGCAGAGGTGGCTCACGACGAAAGGAGACAATCATGAGAATGCATCTTTCCACAGCCGCGGCTGGGTTTTTGCTGCTTGCGGGTATTGGCGCCGCTGCCGCCCAGGATGTGGTCATCGAACCGCAGCAGGAGACGATCGTACGCGAGTATGTGAAAAAGCAGCCTCTGGCGTCCGTCCAGCTCCCCGGCGTGGAGCTCAATGTCGGCTCGACCCTGCCCGATACCGTCGAGCTTCATGAAGTCCCCAACGTCAAATACCGCTACGTCGTCGTCGACAACCAGACCGTCCTGGTCGATCCAGGCACACGCAGGATCGTGAAGGTCATCGAGTGAACAAGCGCGTCGCTTTGAAGGGACATGCGGCGACGTTGAGCGACAATGAAGTACCGCACCGACACCGTGGCTACTGGCCATCGTGGCAAGGACCACGATGCGCATGACAAGGCCCAGGGTAACCAAAGCCCCGCTCCGGCGTTGGGGCGAGGGCGGGGGACGCTTTGGCCGGAGCGGGGTTAGGCTAGGTGGTCACCCCGTGGCAAGCAAAGGCGACCGCAGTTGAGATTAGCGGATTTTGTCGCGCTTTCAATATTTCAATATCCGTGACTGAGTGCCTATCGCCTCAGCGGCGCTGGTAAGGAATCGGGCTTCTCGCAAGAGCGAGTCCCAGTTGAGGTTGCCCAATAGGTTGATGAGATCGCGCGCCTGTTCGACGGTGATCCCCGTTTCTTTGACCAGCCGCAGAATGACCAGGTCGTGCATCGGCGGTGGATTGGCGACTTCGCCGGCATCGCAGAACCTTCCAGCGGCAGCCCAAATCATCGGGACGAGGTAGAGCGTCTGCATTAATGGGCAAGAAGGACATTCTACAAGCGGACGTTTGTACCTGCTGAACTCAACCGGCTGAGTAATCAACATCAGGCTTAGGCTGCGGTGCATGAGCACGCGGTAGCTGCGCAAGCTTCGCCGCACCAGCGCACTGGGTCGTGCGCATTGGCACGCTGGCATGTGCATCGGTGGCGGCAACCGGCAGGGTGGGTGGTTTCAGAGATTGAGTACAGAAAAGGCCAGGAATAAATCGGGAGCGACTGTTCACGCGTTGTCCTCGACACGCTTGCCCTCCGCATCCGTCCCTTTGATCTCGGTAGTCCACGCCTCGGTTGGCGCCGATTGCTGGCGGATTTGATATAAGCCTATTTGGGCCGGCGTGCGGCAGCGATGGCCTGCAACAGATTGATGCTGTTCACGTCGGGTTCGCTGGATGCGGCAACGGCAAGTGCGGCGGCCTCGGCTATTTTGGCGACGTCGTCGCTGCTGATCGTTCCGCGCTTTTCCAGCAGATTTACGAGTTCGACAACGAGAAGAAAGGCGTTCACGCCATATCGTTCGGCTCTGAGCTCGAACTCGCCTCGAGCCAATTTCTCCGCGTCTCCTTCAGCCCGTTTGTCCACGTTGGCGTCCTCTCCTATGGCTAGAAGCTATTAACGCTTAGCACGAATGGTTTAATCCTTCGAACTGGCCACAACCTTCGCCAATTGCCGGGCATAGTGTCGCCGGTGGCAGGGGCATGGGTTCAGCCAAGGATG